>NZ_JAQGIZ010000090.1 GCF_028290885.1 Phenylobacterium sp. | reverse complement strand
ATAGGACTTGCCGTTGGTGACGATGGCCGACCGGCCGGCGAACTGGGACACCTTGTCCTCGACCTTCTCGACCCACCGGGACACATAGAGCTTCACCCCTTCGCGGATGGGGGCGTAGTAGAAGTTCTCGCCGCCAGAATGGAAGAGTTGCACGCCCTTCAGCGCCGCGCGCGTCGGGCGCTCGATATCATCCGGCATATCAGGGTAGCGCTTTACCCCCATGGACATCTCAAAGCCGGCCGGCGCGATCGGCCCGCCCCACCGCGTCGTCGCCGGATAGTCTGGATCGACAAAAAGCGGATTGTCATCGCCGTTGGAGATCGCGAAGCGTCGGATCGCCTCCTGGCTGGCGGATATGTTCCAGGGATCCTCGATGATGCCGTTCCGCACCGTCGGATTCGGATAGCCAATGCGCTGGCGCATCAGGTCAAGGGATTCGTCGGTGATCCGGCCCTGTAGCAGCCCCTCGGTGGCCATTCCGCGCTCCACTATTGATATAACTCAATGAACCTACTCGGCGGAGTCACGCCTGTCCAGCGCTCTCGGCGGAAGGAGCAAACCCATTTCCTCCGTGCTAGAGCGGCAGGCGAATAGCTTTATCTGTTGAGCGGGTGCGCGTACGGGCCGGACGCTACCGTTCGACGCGGAACCCGACCTTTTCGCGATCCCAGGTCCCCGCGGTCACGCCGCGCGCGCGCAGCGCCTCCTTCGGCGTGCGGCCATGGGCGTTGCGGGCCAACTCCGGGACGAAGTCCAGAAAGCGCGGCACGAAATAGTAGGGCGCGTTGCGGTTGACGTGGCGGGCGATGTCTTCGGCCGTCACGTCGCAACCCGGCTTGCGGACGATGCAGACCATCAGTTCGGCCTCGGTGTCGAGCAGCTCCGACGTCACGCCAAACGCTGCGACCTCTGCGACGGCTGGGTGGGCCTCGATGATCGCCTCGACCTCAAACATCGACAGGTTGCGACCCTTCAGGCGGATGTAGTCCTTCTTGCGGTCGGCAAAGTGGAAGACGCCGTCCTCGGTCTTGCGCGCCATGTCACCGGTGTGGTGCCAAAGGCTGCGCCAGCTCTCCACGGTCCGGCCGGGCTCGCCGAAATACCCGAGGAAGAGGCGCCCGGGGTCATGCGGGCGCACACAGACCTCGCCGACCTCGCCCTCGGCCACGGGGAGATCGTTCTCACCCAGCAGCGCGACGTCATAGTGCGCGACCGGGCGGCCCAGCCGTGCGCCCGCGCCTTCCAGTTCGCTATCGGGCGCGTCGAAGATGCGGAAGGTCTCGCTGGTCCCATAGCCTTGAGACATGCTGGCGATGTTGAAGCGCGCCTTGAACTCGGGGATCAGCTCCGCCGGCATCGGTATCGCCACGAAACGGCGCAGCCGGTGGTCGCGATCCTGCGGATCGGGCGGCTGCTTCCACAACAGCATGTGCATCGCGCCGAGCGTGTAGGCCTGGGTGGCCTCGTAGAGCCGGACACGGTCCCAAAAGCCGCTGACGCTGAAGCGTGTGTCGATGGCGGCGGTCACGCCGAACACCAGTGATGTCCAGATCGTGCCTGACCATGGGCTGCCGAGATAGAAAGGCGTGCAGGAGTAGAGGACCTCGTCTTCCTCGTACTCGCGATCGTAGCCCGTGGCCTGGAGGAGCACGGAGCTGTGACTGTGCATCACGCCCTTGGGCTTGCCGGTGGTTCCCGATGACCACCAGACCTGCACCGTATCCTGCCAGGTCGCGCCTTCGTCCACCGGGTCGGCCGGGAAAGCCAGGAGGTCGCCGAGCGCGCTGGCGCCCGGAAACGCCGGGTCGGCCGCGCCGTTGATCACCCAGGCGGCGACCGGATCGATCTGGCCCAGCGCCGCGACGCGCTCGACATAGGCCGCATCGACGATCAGTAAACAGCCGGCGGAACTGCGCAGGGCGTCTTCGAGGAATGCGCCGTGGAAATCGGTGCTGATCGTTATGAAGAAGCCGCCGAGCCGAGTGATCGCCATAGACAGAAGCACCGCGTCGATCGACGGCTCCACGAGCATGGTCACCGGCTCGCCGGGAACGACGCCGAGGGATCGCAGGCCGCGTGCGATCCGGTTCACCAGAGCATCGGCTTCCGCGAAGGTCACACGGCGGTCGTCGGACACGAGCCAGACCCGCTCTCCGCGCTGCCTCGCCTGGTGGCTGAGGACCTTGCCGACGACGCGGCCGGACGCATCGGAGAGGTCGTAAGGCTCAAGCGGCATCGGGGTTCCGGAATGATGGGTGTGATTTAGAGTTATCTCAATTTGATCCGAACGCAAACGGTCCGCCTCTCCTTCGGCGTCGCGGCCTTGCGGTTGCCTGGTTGCCGCGCCGGCCGATGGGACGTCGCGACGAAACCCAAATCGTTATCAGTTATGGGCGCCGAAGCGCCGTCGCCCAATAGCTGCTCTGATGAAAATCTGCCTTTCCGCTGAGGTCGAATTCAGATAATCCTTATCATGAAATCAATCGATGGCCGAGCTCGAGCCCGGCCAAATGCCGGGAGACGCCTATGGACCAGCTGCCCATCTTCGATATCGACACCCACTTTGCGGAGCCCGGGGACCTGTGGACCTCGCGCGCCCCGGCGAAGTATCGCGACCGGGTCCTGCACGTCAGGCGCAAGGAAGACGGCAAACAGGCCTGGTTCCTGGGCAACATGGAGGTCGGCATGATCGGGCCGTCCGTGGTCCGGGCCGACCTCGGCAAGGAACTGCACACCTACACCATCCCTGACTTCGACCAGATGGCGGCCGCGTCGTATTCGGCCCCGGCGCGGCTGAAGTTCATGGATAGCCAGGGGGTCGGCACCCAGATCGTTTATCCGAACATCATCGGCTTCGGGGCGCAGAAGCTGATGCAGGTCAGCGATGACGTGGAGCTGCGCCATTGGCACGTCCAGGCCTACAACGACGCCCTCGTCGACTTCCAGAAGGATGGCCAGGGTCGTCTTCTACCCCAGGCCGCGCTGCCCCTGTGGGACATCGAGGCCTCGCTGAAAGAGCTTGAGCGGATCCGCAAGATGGGCCTGACCGGGGTGGCCATGTCGGACAAGCCCAAGGACTTCGGGCAGGTCTCGCTCGCCAGCCCCGAATGGGAGCGTTTCTTCGCCACCTGCCAGGACCTCGGTCTGCCGATCAACTTCCACATCGGGTCTGGCTCCTTCGAAGGTGAGAAGGAGAAGTGGTGGCATCCGGAGCGCTCGTCGATCCTGCCCGACATGACCTTGAACGGGCCGCTGGCGACGTTCACCGCCATCAACAACTTCCTGCAGATCTCGGTCGACATCATGAACCTGATCCTGACCGGCATCCTCGAAAAATTCCCCAAGCTCAACTTCGTCGTCGTGGAGAGCGGGGCGGGCTGGATCCCCTTCCTCATCCAGGCCCTGGAACACAACTGGCGCGAGATGCTGACGCCGGGCCAACGCGCAAAGTTCAAGCGCGGTCCCAAAGAGATGTTCATTGACCAGATCTACGCCGCCTACTGGTTCGAGGACAGCAACTGCATCGACCCGTTCTTGAAGGAATTCGGCAACAGCAATCTCATGTTCGAGACCGACTTTCCGCATCCGACCTCGCTCTACCCGGGCGTTCGAGAGCAGGTTGTGGCGACGCTCGGCCATCATTCCGTCGAAACCCAGCGCAAGGTGCTCTACCAGAACGCCGAGCGAGTCTACGGCGTGAAGGTGGGCCAGCCGGCCACGGCGAACTGAAACGCGGCCGCCGGCGGCTCAGCCGGCCCGCAATACGTCCTTGCCGATGCGGGTCAGCAGACGCGCGACCTCATCGGGTGCGGTCATAATGAGGCTATGGCCAGCCTCGACGTGCTCGATCGTGGCATCCGGGAATTCCGCGCGGAGCGGACTGTCACCCGCGTCCAGGTCGCCCAAGCAGCCCGTCACGTCTCGAAGAGCGCGGATGAAGGTCACCGGCGTGCGCAGAATCGTGCGACGGCTGATCGCGTGGCGGAGCGGGCCCAGCGGCTCGGCCTGGGCAAGCTTGGGCCACAGCCCGTCGATCGAGCCGGGCGGCATGTCGTTGCAGAGCGAGCGCTCCAACGCCTCGCTCGGCGGCTTCGGCCAGACGCCGTCCGCCGCTTCGGCGATATGCCCAAGGTCGGCGAACGCGCGGCCCTCGGGCGGCATCACCGCCGCGATGAAGACGCAATGGCGGACCTTGTCGGATAGTCGTTCCGCAACGGCGGGAAGCGTGATCCCGCCCAGCGAGTGGGCGACGATCACCAGGCGATCGACGGCCAGGGCGCCGATTTGCACGGTCGCCGACTGGACCCAGTCCTCATAGGTGATGCCGGCGAGTTGCTCCCGCGATCCGGTTCGGCCGGGCAGGTCCACCGCGGCGCAAGGCCAGGCCAGCCGGCGCACCACCTCGCTCCAGCACCAGGCGCCGTGAAAACCGCCATGGATCAATCCGAAGCCCAGTTGCAGGGGACGGGGCATCGGGCCGGCGAACCCCTAGCCTGCGCGGCGCGCTGACGGGGAAAGCAACACGTCTAGCCCGTTCCGCACTCGCGCCAGGTCCTGTGTGAGCTGCTGAGCGCGTTTGTCGAGGAAGGCGGCAGCTAAGCTGGCCATTGTTCCTGGTTCGCGGTCGAGGTCGAGGATTTTGCGGATGTCCGACAGCCCCAGGCCGCAGGTCCGAAGGAGGCTGATCCAGGAAAGACGCTCCCGCGCCCGGACGTCATACCAGCGCCGGTTCAGGCGATCGCGACCGACCGTGATCAGGCCACGTTCCTCATAGAACCGCAGCGCCCGCGGCGTGAGTCCGAAGCGCCGCATCGCCGCACCCACGCCGCAACGGGAGAGGTCCGGCCTGTATGCAGCCGGTGGCGGATTGCCGACACGCTTCAACCGCTGATCTCCTACGTGCTCGTCACTCGCCATTGCCGATGGAACTCGCATATTGAGTTACCCATTTAGAGGTTTTCCGATACGTGGACATCTCTTGAATTGCAAGGCCGTTTGCCCACACCGATGCCTTAGGGCACGCCAACCGAGTTGAGCTCTCGCAGCGAGGTCGCCGCCAAATCAGCGATGGACCTAAAAAAAATGGCCGCCCGGCGCAAGCCGGGCGGCAGTCTCTAGGAGGAAGATGGACCCTCGCCCCGAGCGCGACAGAATGTACCCAAGGCGCACCCTAGCATAATTCCGTTTACTGAAAAGCCGCGAAGCCGCGCGCGCCTGGAGATATTTCCCGGATTCAAGAGCGGCTCGCTCGGTCGCCCAGTTCATAGGATTTGAAGGCGGAACGACAGCGCCGATCGCCCTGGCCCTCGGCGCGATCACCGGGTCCATGCCTTCCGGCTCTTCCCAAAATGAGATACATGAATCTGAAGGCGGCCGCGGTCTTCGTGCGCAGGCCGCCGCAAACGAGGGGAACGCGAGGTGGTGGATTGCCGTACTCTGGCCGGTCCGGCGCGATGAAAGCGGCGCTTGCAGACCACGGTGCTGACATTTGGGGCCACCTTTCCCACCGCCCGGCCATGCCCACCGACTCCGTCGTTGGCAAAGTAAACTCATTGTAGCGGACCCGCCCGCCGTCTGGAATTCGTTGCTAGAAACGAGGAGCTGTTTCTTCGTAACCACCGCAAATTGAGTTTATTCTTTTGTCGAACCATGTATCAAAGCCTGTGATGAGGCGTCTTGCGGCGCCCTCCTAAGTTGGAGCGGATTGCATGGGCCTGAAGGGGAAAACCCTCTTCGTGACGGGCGCCAGCCGAGGCATCGGCCTGGCGATCTCAATGCGCGCCGCGCGCGACGGGGCGAACGTCGTGATCGCAGCCAAGACGGCCGAGCCTCATCCGAAGCTGCCGGGCACCATCTACACCGCCGCCGAGGACATCGAGCGCGCCGGTGGCCAAGCCCTGCCATTGGTCGTCGACGTGCGCAGCGAAGAGGCCGTGCAGACCGCGGTCGACGCCGCGGTGGAGCGTTTCGGCGGCATCGACATCTGCGTCAACAACGCCTCGGCGATCTCGCTCACCGGCACGCTCGAGACCGACATCAAGCGCTACGACCTGATGCACCAGATCAATCTACGCGGGACATTCCTGACGTCGAAGGCATGCCTCCCGCACCTGCGCCGGGCGGCGAACCCGCATGTCCTGATGCTGTCACCGCCACTCGACATGAACCCGCGATGGTTCGGACCCCACGTCGCCTACACGATCGCCAAGTACGGCATGTCGATGTGCGTCCTGGGCATGGCCGAAGAGTTCCGCGGCGAGATCGCCTTCAATGCGCTTTGGCCGCACACCCCGATCGCCACAGCGGCGATCCGGAACCGCTTCGGTGACGAGGGCATGCGCGAGACCCGCACGCCCGAGATCATGGGGGAGGCCGCCTACGCGATCCTGAACAAGGACGCCAAGACGTTCAGCGGCCAATTTCTGCTTGATGACGAGGTGCTCGCCATCGCGGGCGTCACCGACCTTCGGCAGTACCGGGTGGATCCCGCCGCGCCGTTGCGCGTGGATCTCTTCGTGGACCCCGCCCGCTATCCCCTGAACGAGACCTGAGCCGTCCGGAGGCCTCCCGAGCCATGAGCGGCCACGCCCGACAGTCGCTTCCGGACGACCTGGAGACGATCCGCGAGAGCGTCGCGCGCGTGTGCGCCCGCTTCGATGCCGGATATTGGCGGCAGACCGATGAGAGCGGTCAGTTCCCGCAAACGTTCCTGGACGCCATGACCGGCGGGGGCTGGCTCGGCACGGCGATGCCGGTCGAGTTCGGCGGCTCGGGACTCGGCCTCACGGAAGCGGCTGTGATGATGCAGGCGGTCGCGGAGTCTGGGGCCGGGTTTTCGGGCGCCAGCGCCATGCACCTGAACATCTTCGGCCCGATGCCGCTCGTGAAATTCGGCAGTGAGGAACAGAAGCGCCGCCACATCCCGCGGTTGATTTCGGGCGAAGACCGCATGTGCTTCGGGGTTACCGAGCCCGACGCCGGCCTCGATACAACCAATCTCTCGACGCGCGCGGAGCGCACCAACACCGGCTACGTCATCAGCGGCCGGAAAATGTGGACGAGCAATGCCCAGCAAGCGAGCAAGATCCTGATCATCGCACGGACCACCCCCAAGGATCAGGTGCGGCGGCCGACCGAGGGGCTGTCGCTGTTCTACGCAGACTTCGACCGCAGCAAGATCGACGCGAGGCCGATCCCGAAGATGGGCCGCAAGGCGGTGGAGTCGAACGCCGTCTTCATCGACGGCCTCGAGGTCCCGGCGGAGGACCTCGTGGGCGATGAGGGCAAGGGGTTCTACTACCTGCTGGAAGGCTTGAACCCCGAGCGCGTGCTGATCGGTGCCGAGGCCGTTGGCTTGGGTCGCGCCGCCCTAGCACGGGCCGCGAACTACGCCAAGGAGCGCGTCGTGTTCGGTCGGCCGATCGGCCAGAACCAGGGCGTTGCCCACCCTCTGGCGCGCTGCTGGATGGAGCTGGAAGCGGCCAATTTAATGGTCTTTAAGGCCGCGTCCCTGCACGACGTAGGACAGGAATGTGGCGCGGAGGCTAACGCCGCCAAATACCTGGGCGGCGAGGCAGGATTTAGGGCTTGCGAAACCGCGGTCATGACGCACGGCGGCATGGGCTACGCTAAGGAGTTCGATGTCGAGCGGTACATGCGCGAGTCGATGATCGCGCGCCTCGCGCCGGTCAGCCGGGAAATGATCTTCAACTACATCGCTGAGCGCGTCCTCGGCCTCCCGAAGAGCTACTGACCGACGGCGGCGAGCGGCGGACGCCGCCTAGCTAGCGGGCGCGCCCAGCCCAGTGCGACCGGCGGCGGGCCTGCTGCGCCTTGCGCGTGTCCGGTGTGACGCGGGCCGTATCCGCGGGCAGGCGTTCGTGGAGTGTCTTCCACTCGGTCATTGTGCTCGTCACCGGAAACGCCTCGTCGCACCAGATCCAGCGTAGCATCACGACGCCTTCGGTGCTGTCGCCGATGTCGAGCCAGTTCGGGACGCCGGGATCGCGTCCAGTGACGACGACACGGACGCGTCCGTCCGAACCGACCACCGCGTCCTCGGCCATCAGACTCGTCGCGCGGTTGGCAAGGTCCGGTGGCTCGTACCACGGAAAGGTCAGCCACTGGATCGTCCAGGCGCGGGCCTTTGGCGGCTGGAATTCGATGATCAGCGCCTCGTCGGGCGTCAGCCGGAACCGGCCCGGTCCGTACCAGACGTTGCGGTTGCAAGCCGCCGCCGGCGCGGGCTGGGCGACGCCGTTGATGACGCTGAACCGATGGCGGACCATCTGGCCGTGAGTCGTCAGATAGCCCTGCAGCCAGGGGCCGACGCTCGCGAACCGCGCGGCCACGTCGGCCGCCTGCGGCCTCGGCGGCGCCTGGCCTTCGCTGCCCTGGCGGACAATCTCCAACACGCCGGGCCGATGGCTGTCCCAATCGGTGAAATACTCCCGCACCTGGACAATGCGCGCCTCAGGCGGCAGCGGCAGCCAGTTTGCGGCCTGCGGTTCGGCGCTGACGACGATCTCGAAGCGGCCGGCCTCGTCCACATGCAAGTCCCTGCGGCCAAGGTCGCCCCACACCCGCCGGCCGCCAAGGAAGGGCCAGCCCTCGTGCAGGGATATGTTCACGTCGCAGAGCGTGTCGATCCGCCCGGTGATCCGATAGCTGGCGTCGGGGCGGGTCGCAGCAAAGCGGTTGTCGGCGATCTCGGGCGTGTCGTTCATGTGCACGAAGCGAGGGAAGTCCGGGCCCGGGGCGGTTGCCCAGGTGAGGCTGTCGAGGACCAGGTGGGCGAGGTGCTCGAAGCCCCGCGCCAGGCTGGCCTCGGTCTGGTCGACGCCTTCCCGCATGACTGCCGCGCCGGCCACCTTGAGCTCGTCGCACATGGCGTCCCATGCCGCCTGCAGGACCGCGCCTGGTTCGTCCCGGCTCATCGGGTCCCCACTCAGAAGAGGCTCGAAAAGCGGTCGAGGTAAGGAGCGAGGAAGTCGGCCAGGTGGCCTTCGCTCAGCCCGAATTCCTCCAGGCTGTAACTTTAGCCGCCGCCCTTGTGCTGCGGGTTCTCGCCCTCCCAGCCGGCAATCGCGCGTTCGGTGCCCGCGGTTACGCAGCCGGGCCGCGAGGGACGAGACGATCTCGGCCTCCTGGCGCTTCAGGGCGTCGGTGGTCAGCAGGCTTTCCGAATTGATCGCCGAGACGAAAGCGTCCAGCGCCGGCCGAAAACCCGTATCACCAAGGTCGGTCAGTCCAGCGCCGGCCTTCGCGCGGACGATCAGCTGTTCCAAGGAAAGCGGATTGGCCCGCGCCGCAGGCGCTTCCGTGGCGAGACTGACATCCATGGGAAGGCTCCTTCAAGTTCTGAACTCGATCCGCGCGGCCACCGCCATTCGCGGCTGACGGGACGAAGCCTACCTGCCGTCAGCGCCACAAAGAAATTACTTTATTAAATCGCAAGTCGTCAATCGGATGCGATCCATCGCCGCCATGCGTCTGGAAAAGAATCCGCTCTCGCATTTGAGATAACGCTATTGTACGATCGTACAGCTAAGGCCGCGGCGCGGGCGCTCAATCGAGGCGCAATAAGCAGACCGGGTCGAGGGAGGGTCAAAATGAATTCCATGAAAAGCCTGACGGCTCGCCTGCTGACGTCCGTCGCAGTGATCGCCGCCACAACCACAGTGCCCGGCGCAGCGGCGGCCGCGGAAGCCACCGCCGCCAGCCCGACCGCGGCTGTCGCTGAGGTCATCGTCACCGCGCGGAAACGCGAGGAGGACGTGGAGCGGACGCCGGTCGCGATCAGCGTCATCTCGAAGGCGGACCTGGAGCGGCGTTCGATCCAGACGCTCGAGGACATCCAGCGGTTCACGCCCGGGCTGACCTTCCAGCAGACTCCGTACGACACGATGTCGTCGTTCGTCGGGCTGCGCGGCCAGAGGGCCTCAGACAACCTTCAAGGCCAGGACCCATCGGTCGGCGAATACATGGACGGGGTCTACATCGCGACCACCTCGGCCACCAACATTTCGAGCCTGCTGGACCTGGAACGGATCGAGGTGCTGAAGGGGCCGCAAGGCACGCTATACGGCCGCAACACCACCGGCGGTTCGGTGAACATCATCAGCACCCTGCCCAACTCCGACGGCCTGAGCGGGACACTCTTGGCCGGGGCTGGCAATTTTGACCGCTATGAGGCCGCGGGCACCGTCAACTTGCCGCTCGCGAAGGGCGTCTCCCTTAGGGTCAGCGCAAACTTGGTGGACCATTCGGGGTATGCGCAGGACACGGTCCACCACACGGACCTGCTCGATGAACATAGCAGAAGCATCCGCGCAACTCTCCGGCTCGATCCTACAGACAAGCTCGAGGTGCTGGTGCGCGGCGATTATGTCCGCGGCAGCGAGGGCGGCATCGCGTGGCACACCGTCGGCGCCGCCGCCATTCCTGCAGGACTGCAGGCGGCTTTCTTCAACGGCATCTTCCCGGCGACGCCGGCGCAGACTCCGGCCGTGGCCGCGCAGGGGCTGGCCCTGCTCAACGCCAGCATCAACAGCGACCCCCACAAGGAGAGCTACTACGCAGCGCCCGATTCCAAGCTGTCAGCCTACGGCGGGTCGATTACGGCCACCTATGCGCTCACCGACCAGATCGACCTGAAGTCGATTACCGCCTATCGCCGCTTCAAACGGACCGCCGACGCAAGCTTCGTCCCGTTCGGTGAGATCTCGACCTACATCGACAACTCGACGAACATGCTCACAGAGGAACTCCAGCTCCAGGGCACGAATTTCGACAAGAAGTTGAACTGGATTGCTGGCTACTATTACTACGATACGACCGGTCTAGACTACGCCCGGGTCGTTGCGCTTACGTTCCTTAACCCGGCAAATCCCTCGCAGACCGACGCGGATCTCAAGACCAAGAGCAATTCGGTCTACGCGCAAGCCACCTATGCGATCACCGACAAGCTAAACGCCACCGCCGGGGTGCGGTACACCAGCGAGTCGAAAGACATCACCGCGCGCAACCGCGATCCGCTGGCCTGCGAGATTCCAGGCATCACCAGCCTCGCGGCCTGCGTCGCGAGTTTCAGCAAGGATTTCAACAACACCTCCTACGCGCTGGGCGCGGACTACACGGTCAACGACTCGGTGTTCGTCTATGCGCGGACCGCGACCGGCTTTAAGTCGGGCGGCTTCAACCAGCGCGCCAACGTCGGGACCTCGTTCCTGCCCGAAAAGGTCAAGGACTATGAAGTCGGCCTGAAGCTGCAGTCCGCGGACCATCGACTTCGCGCCAACGCCGATGTCTTCCGCTCCAATTACGACCAGATCCAGCGCAACGTGATCGGCGCGGTGGGGGCCTCATCCTTTATCCGCAATGCGGCGAAGGCAAGGATTGATGGCGCCGAACTGGAGGTGAGCGCGACTCCGGTCGATGCCTTCACCATCTCGGGCACGCTCGCCTATGTGGACGCCAAGTATCTGAACTACGTCACCTTCGTCGGCGGCGTCCCGGTCGACATCTCGAACCGCAAGTTCCCGGGCCAACCGAGATTGCAGAGCAGCATCTCGGCGTCCTACACGGTGCCGGCGCCGGTTGGAGATCTGGTCGGCTCGTTGGACTGGAGCTATCAGGACCTTGTCGACTTTCAGCCGGACAACCACGGTCCACTGATCCCCTCGTCGGCCACCATGCAGCCCGCCTATTCCCTGTGGAACGCGCGCCTGCAGCTCAACATCCCGAAGCATGACCTGAAGCTGGCGGTCTGGGTGCGGAACCTGACGGACAAAACCTATTTCGCCAATACGATCGACATCGAGTCGCTCGGTATCGCGTCCGGCGCCTTGGGGTCGCCGCGGACCTACGGCGTCGAGATCCGCAAGTCGTTCTGAGACCGTACCCTGATTGCCCCGCCGATACGAGAGGATCGTCGGGCCCCGGGGCGCGCCTAGATCGCGCGCGACGTCCGAAAGCCCGCGATCTCTACCGCGCTGAAGCCGAGCTCGGCCAGGACTTCGTCCGTGTGTTCGCCGAGCGTGGGCGCGCGCCGCCAAAGCCGCGCCGGCGTCTGCGTCAGACCGATCGACGGCAGGATCAGCGGCGTCCTATCCGCGCCCGGAAAGTCCATCTCCACCAGCAGTCCGGCTTCGCGAACATGGCGATCCTGCAGCGCCTCCCGCGGCGACAGCACGGGTCCTGCCGGAATCCGCGCCTCCGCCAGTCGGGCCAGCGCGTCCTCGGTGGTCAGGTCCGCGCACCAGGCCGCGGTCCGCGCGCTGAGGACCTCGCCGTTGTCGGCGCGCAGGGCGTCGGTAGCGAATCGCGAGTCGCCCAGCCAATCGACTTGCCCGACCAGGCGCGCCCAGCGTCGGAAGAGGGGCTCGCCGAGCACTTGCACTACGATCCAGCCGTCCCGGGTCTCGAAGAAGTCCGCCGGCGCGCCGGACTGGCCACGGTTCCCCGTCCGCTCGCGCTCCACGCCGGTGAGCGCCTGCTCGATCAGCGGGAAGTTCATGGCCGTGAGCGCGGAGGTGAACAGGCTGGCCTGGACCACCTGGCCGCGGCCGTTGCGGGCGTGCTCGTGGATTGCTGCCATTGTCCCGAACGCCGCCAGCGAGGCGCTCATCATATCGACCCAGGAGGCGAAGGACTTGGTCGGCCGGTCGAAGCCCGAGAGGTAGGCTGCGCCGCTCATGGCCTGGCCGACGCCGTCGAAGCCAACCTGTGAAGCATAGGGCCCCTCGGAACCGAAGGCCGATATCGCCGTCAGGATTACGTCGGGCCGGATAGCCGCGAGGCTCTCGTAGTCGAGGCCGAGGTCGTGCAAGGTCTCGTTTGGCAGGTTGGCGATCACCACGTTCGACTTAGCTACCAGGCGCCGGAGAATCTCGGCGCTGCCCGGCGCCTTCGGGTCCATGGTGATGCCGCGCTTGTTGCGGTTCATCTGCAGGAACAGGGCGCCGTCGCCTGCATCGGCGACACGGTAGATGTAGCGGTCTTCACCTCCGTCGACCCGCTCGACGCGGATCACGTCAGCGCCCAGGTCGGCGAGGAGGGCGGCGCAGAACGGGCCGGCGATGTAGCGGCCGAAGTCCAAGATGCGCACGCCCTCCAGAATCCTATCCGCCACGGTAGCCTCCCAGGTTTTGACTTGGATCGCGTGAGTCTTTCGGGCCTCAGCGGCTGCCTAGCGATGATCGACGAGGGTGGGGCCATGGCGCTCTAACGGCGGGTCCTGAGTCGGCGTGGCTGGGGGATGGGAACCGCCTCGGCCGCTGCTGCGGCGACCACACCGACTCTCGCGAAATCCACCAGTTGCGGAAGGACGTCCAGCGAAAGACGGGCGGGGTCAGGCGCCGCCGACTCGGAGCTCATGTTCACAATGAAACCAAGCTTCAACTGACGTGCGAACAGCATCGCGATGCGAAGCTTTCGCGGCTCGGCGCCGGGCAGCGCCCCGCCCAGGGCTTCGACATAGAGGTCGAGTACCCGTTCATGCGGGGGGAAGAGCCAAGCGCCGAGCGACCGCCGCTCCTCGAAAGCCGCTAGCTGGTAAAGGATCTGCGAATACCGACGCCACGCCGCGTCGGCTGCCACCCGCCGCACGTGCGGGACGATAAAGGCTTCCATGATCTCCGCCACCGTCGGCCGTGGCCTCCTTTCGCACAGCTCCCGGAGCGAGTCCTCAAGGAGGGCGACGAGGTCTTCCCCTCTGCGCCGAAGGACCTCCTGGTAGAGCTGCTCCTTGGTCGTGAAGTAGTAGGTCGAGAGCCCGAGTTGCACGCGGGCTTCGCGGGCGATGTCGCGCATCGACGCCCCGTAGAAGCCGCGGTCTGCGAACAGCCGCTCGGCGGCGTCGAGGAGGTCGTCCCTTCGGCTTCGCGGTGAATTCATATCTTTTGTAATGCGGCATCGGGGCTGTAATGGGCAACCACAATTGCAGTGGCATAAGAGATAACGGTATTGTACGATCGTCCAACTCAACAGGTCGCCCAGCAAGAGTGACTTCCGCCCCGCGAGGCGGTCCATAGCGAGGGACGGTCGGGTGCGTGAGCGGCGTGAGCATTTCATCGGTGGAAAGTGGCTGCCGCCAGCGACCGGCGGCGAGATTCGGGTCCATTCGCCCGCCGACCTGAAGTATGTCGGCCAGGCTCCCGACGGATCGCCGGCGGATATGGACCTCGCGGTAGCGGCGGCGCGAGAGGCGTTCGACAGAGGGCCCTGGCCAAGGATGGCGTCGGCGGAGCGCGCGGTCGTCCTGCGCCGCATGGCCGCAATCCTACGCGCGCAGGCCGACGAAGTGGCGGAACTGCTCTGCGATGAGATGGGCGCACCCATCACCTTCCTAAAGCGGGGAGGCGGCGATGGGGTGTCGCGGCTCTTTGAGTACTACGCAGACCTCGCCGAGACCTGGCCGTTCGAGGCGGCGCGTCAGGGCGCCCTGGGCCCGGCCGTCATCCGCCAAGAGCCGGTGGGTGTGGTGGCGGCGATCACGCCATGGAACGGCCCGATGTACATCCTTGCGCTCAAGGTGGCCCCGGCCCTGGCCGCCGGGTGTGTTGTGGTCGCCAAGCCGGCTCAGGAAACCCCGCTCGACGCCTTCTGTTTGGCCGACGCGGCAGAGCAAGCTGGGCTCCCGCCGGGCGTGTTGAACATTATCCCCGGGGGTCGGGAGGTGGGCGACTACCTCGTCAGGCATCCGGGCATCGACAAGGTCTCGTTTACCGGCAGCACCGCTGCGGGCCGCAAGATCGGGGCGATCTGCGGCGAACAACTCAAGAGGTGCGGGTTGGAACTCGGCGGCAAGTCAGCGGCCGTGATGCTCGACGACGCCGACATCACGAGCCTGGTACAGTGCGCCGTCCCGCTCGGTCTGGCCTTCAACAACGGCCAGGCCTGCGCGGCCCTCACTCGGGTGATCGTGCCGCGCGCGCGGCACAACGAGGTCGTCGACGCCTTCGTGGACGTCGTCCAGCGCCTCACGGTCGGAGACCCGCGCGATCCCGCCACGGAACTTGGTCCCCTGATCGCGGAGCGGCAGAGGGACCGCGTCGAGCGCTACATCGCCCTGGGCAGGGCGGAAGGCGCAACCCTCGCCGTGGGCGGCGGACGCCCCGCGGGACTGGACAAGGGCTGGTATGTCGAGCCCACGGTGTTCTCTGACGCTGCCAACGACATGACGATCGCACGCGACGAGATCTTCGGGCCCGTGGGGGTGATCATCCCCTACGACGGCGGCGACGAGGCGGCGATCGAACTGGCCAACGCCTCGACCTACGGGCTTGGCGGAGCCGTGTTCTCGGCGGATTCGGAACGGGCCTATCGCGCCGCCAGCCAGATCCGCACAGGGACCATCGGAGTGAACATGTTCGGCGTCGATCCCCTCTGCCCCTTCGGCGGCTTCAAAGGGTCGGGGATCGGCCGCGAGATGGGCCCCGAAGGTCTCGCCGGATTCATCGAATACAAGTCCGTATTCGGGTTCTCCAACTAGCCAAGGCCGAAGCCCATGTCCGACGTCCCCGATTTTGCGCGCGATCCGAATGCGCCGGTTCCGGCTCACGTCCCCGACGAACTCGTCCGCGACATCAACCTGCTGAACGGGCCCGGCATCGCCAAGCGCCCGTTCGAGACCTTGACCACGCTGCACGAAGGGCCGCGCACTGTCTACAACACCGGCGAGCCGATGCGCGGTGGATATTGGATGCCGACTAGGGCCGCCGACATCCGCGACATCCTGCAGGACCCCGAGACCTTCTCGTCTAGGGGTATGGCCGGCTTTTCCGCACTGGTCGGGGAAACCTGGCCGCTGATCCCGGCCGAGCTCGACCCGCCGGTCCACTCGGACTTCCGTACCCTGCTTAATCCGCTGTTCAGCCCGAAGGCCATCGCCAGCTTGGAACCGCGGGTGGAGCAACGTGCTGTCGAGCTGATCGACAAGTTGGTCGGACAGAAGGGCTGCGAGTTCATGTCCGCGTTCGGCCGGGCTTTCCCGGTGTCGATCTTCCTCGAAATCATGGGACTGCCCATCGAGAACGTGGAACTCTTCTCCGGTTGGATGGACGATATCCTGCATTCGCCGGACGTGGATCAGCGCCGGGCAGCCATGCGGGAGGTTATCTCCTACCTGCGAGAGGTGGCGAAGGCGCGGGCCGACCAGTCTGGTGGCGACGTCATCAGCATTGTGGTGAACGGAAAGGTCCAGGGTCGGGCCCTCACCGACGACGAAATCATCGGCACGCTCACCCTGGTGTTCGGCGGCGGCATCGACACGGTCGCCAACGTGCTTGGGTTCTTCTTCAAACATCTGGCCGAGGATCCCGAACTGCAAGCGCGGCTGCGGGCGGACCCGTCGCTCATTCGCAGCGCCGTCGAGGAGCTGTTGCGGCGCTATTCCATCGTCGTGCCGCATCGCCAGGTCACGCGCGACGTGGAGGCCGCAGGGGTGCAGATGAAGGCCGGCGACTGGATCGAGGTCGTGACGTCGCTGGCGAGCCTCGATCCGGACGAATTCGCCGAGCCCCTGGCGGTCAGGACAGAGCGCTCCCCGAACCGCCATCTGGCCTTCTCGTCGGGACCGCACCGCTGCGTCGGCGCGCATCTCGCGCGCCGCGAGTTGGCCGTGGCCATGGAGCGGTGGCTGAAACACCTGCCGCCGTTCCGGCTGGCGCCGGGCGAGGCCTACCAATGCCATGGCGGCCTGTTCGGCGTGGACTTCCTGCATCTCGTCTGGGACTGAGACTGCTCCGCCCGGTGCAGCCGAGGCCCGATATACAGCTTACTCTTTCAAGTCTGACCATCTAAAACGGATAAGCAGCCGGCCACCGACCGGCAGGGGGGATTCATGGAGGTTCAGCCGGCTCAGTGGACCTACATCATTGTCGGCGGCGGCTCTGCGGGATGTGTACTGGCGAACCGCCTGTCCGAAGACCAGCGCAACCGGGTCCTGCTTCTGGAGGCCGGTCCGAATCGCTCGGGCATATTCACCCGCATTCCTGCCGGATTTCTGCTGATCCCGAAGGCGTTGGATTGGCGCTATTCGGCCGCGCCGGACCAGAGCCGGGGCGGCGTGGTCGAGCAGTGGGCGGCCGGCCGGGTGCTGGGCGGCGGCAGCACCGTCAACGGCATGATGTGGGTGCGTGGCGATCCGGCGGTGTTCGACGAGTGGGGCCGGCAGGGCGCGACGGGCTGGACCTATTCCGACGTCCTGCCGTTCTTCCGGCGCGCCGAGTCCTATCGGGGCGGCGCCGACGACGCCCGCGGCGGATCGGGGCCGCAGCCGGTCTCCGGCCCGGCGTTTGTGCATCCATTGACGCGGGCGTTTGTTCGCGGCGCCGTGGACGCCGGCTTCCCTGAGAACCTGGACTACAACGGAAGGCGGCAGGAGGGGGTAGGGCTCGCCCAATCCTCCACTCGGCGCGGCGTGCGCTGGAGCACCGCCGACTCCTACCTGCGGCCAGCGCAGGGGCGTCCGAACCTTGCGGTGGTGACCGAGGCTTTGGTGAGCCGGGTTCTGTTCGAAGGCCGGCGGGCTGTCGGCGTCGAATATGTTCGCGACGGACACACCATGCGCGCCGGCTGCGAGGGCGAGGTTATCCTCAGCGCAGGCGCGTTCGGTTCGCCGAAGATACTCATGCTCTCGGGCGTCGGGCCCGCGGGCCACCTGCGGCAGATGGGCCTCCCCGTCGTCGCCGACCGCGTGCAGGTCGGACAGAACCTGCGCGAGGACCTCTATACGCAGATGAGCTGGCATGCCGCCGTGCCGACCATGAACATGGAGGCCACCCTGCTGAGAGGCCCCTTCCATCTGCTCAACTACCTGCTGTTCGGTCACGGACCGATCGCAGCTGCGCCGATGCATGCGAACCTCTTCTACAAGGCTGATCCGAAGAGCCCGGTCGTGGACTCGCAGATCTGCTTCTCGCCCAATGCGGTGACGGTGGCGGTGGACGAGAATGGGGTGCGCGACCTGCACAAGCGACGGCTCTACGAGCGGCCGGCCGTCACCGTGCTGGGCGCCGTCGTCCAGCCCCTGGCGAGGGGCTCGGTCAGTCTGAGGTCCGCCAACCCAGCCGATCCGCCGGTGATCCATCACGAGCTGCTGTCTCATGACGAAGACCTGCAGCGGCTCCGCGGCGTCTGCGAGACGATCCGGCGCATCTTCGCGACGGACGCCCTGCGCGGGCTGGTCTTCGACGAGCGGATCCCCGGTGAAGGCGTGGCGACAGAGGAGGCATGGAATGCCTATCTGCGGGCCGCCAGCTGGCGCGGCGAGCACGGATCGGGCGTCTGCCGCATGGGCACGGACCCGGACGCCGTCGTCGACTCAGAGCTTCGCGTTCGCGGCGTGGACGGCTTGCGTGTTGTCGACGCCTCTGTCATGCCCACGCTGCCAAGCGGCAACACCAACGCGGCGACGATCATGATCGCTGAGAAGGGCGCCGCACATATTCTCAAAGGCGCAGCCGCCTGGGCGAGGACGGCGCCGCATAGCGCCTAGTCAGACGTTCGGGTTCGCTGAAACTCGACGGATCGATTTCGATCCGTTTGGCGCGAAATCTGGAGATATTCCAGGATCAGGGCACCGATGGAGCCGGCGACCTGGGTAGACGTCTCGGCGTGCTTAAGTGAACGCCAATGTGCGCCGCCTGCGCAAAGCGGCCCGCTACAGCCAGGAAGGCTTCGCCGATGCGTGCGGCCTGCACCGCACCTACATCGGCGCCATCGAGCGCGCCGAGAAGAACGTCTCCCTCGACAACATCGAGCGGATCGCGAG
The DNA here is from genome assembly GCF_028290885.1 of Phenylobacterium sp. Lineage (GTDB taxonomy): Bacteria > Pseudomonadota > Alphaproteobacteria > Caulobacterales > Caulobacteraceae > Phenylobacterium. The sequence continues at coordinate 18,445 of NZ_JAQGIZ010000090.1, read as the reverse complement.
CGCGCTGACGCTGGAGCCTTGGATGCTGCTCAAGCCCTGATCCGCCCAACCCATGCTGCGCATCGAGATCGGTGCGCAGGCAATGCTTCTATTCAGCGGGCGAGAAGTTGCGGGCTAGGACGTCATTGCCCCAGGCTGTCTCCAAAAGGGCGCGGCTGGGCCGTGACGTGGACCGCAGTCTTGGCTAGCGAGGCCGCGGATTGCGGTAGGGCGCGAAGCGGGGCCGGGGCATCATATTGGCATTGTGACGTTGGCGCGGGTCGCGCTGGGGATGCGGTCGGCCGTGGCCGTGCGCGGGGCCACCGATCGCAAAGGGCGACGGCGGACTGTTGGCGCCTTGTCTTAGCCAGCGCAGACACTGGACTACGGCGTCGAGCTGATCGTCGTGGCTGCCGCCCGGAAACTGCACCGCCTCGTCCACGAAGTCCCGCACCCAAGGCTCATGCATCGGCAGGTGCACACGCCGGTCGGCAAGGATGTCGAAGACAGACAGCACCCGGTCCACCTTGGAAAGCGACGGACGCGGTATCACCACCAGCCGACCGGCCAGGATGGGGCGCAGCGACGAGATCAAAGCCGGCCCAAGCGCTGCGTCTTCAATCAGAACACGGGCGCTGCGATGCTGGTGGATCAAGGACATGGCCTTCGCCTTAAGCGCCTCGAACTCCGGCCGACCGCGCCAGATCTGCGAAATGTAGTAGTTCTGATCGTGGCGGTGGATGACGGCGCAGACGCTATATGAGCCGGTCTCACCGGGGCCTCCGCCGGCGAGGTCGAAACTCAGGAAAGTCTCGAACGGCAGCGCAGGTATGACCTCGACGGGGGTGAAGAACCGTTCCTCGATAAACCCTGAGCTTGGGCTGACGGGGGTCTGTTGATATTGCGAGAGCCAGACGAACGTGGGCGTTTGGCGTCGGTAGCGCTCCAGACCCGCCTCGCCCCAGTTGTCGGGGTCAAGCACGTCACCCACCGGGCGCACCCAAGGCTTGCCATCGATGAGGTAGGTCGTCTCGGTTTCGGCAATCTGTTGGACGACCACGTGCTTGAACCCGCCGCCCTCGAGAAGCTGGCCTGCCACGTCGTCGGGGTGCAGACGTTGCATGACCAGGACGATCGCGCCGGCCGCCTGGCTGTTCAGACGCGAAGCAAATTTCTCCACGATAAGGCCGTAGGCGCGATCGCGAGCGGCGGCGGATTGCACGACGCCCGCATCGAGCGGGTCGTCGATGATGATCCAGTCGGCGCCGTGGCCGGTGGTCCCGGACTCCAGCGATCGCGCGAACACATGGCCGCCGGCCGTGGTCTGGAAGTCGCCGGCGCGGTTGTGATCCGGGTCGAGCCGCGTGCCGGGGCAAGCCCGCTGATACCAGTCGGCCTGCAGGAGCTTGCGGATCTTCTCGGTGTGCGCGAGGCCTAGTCGCTCGTCGTGGGTGACGATCATCACCTTGAAGCCCGGCCACTTGCCGAGCACCCAGGCGACGGTCGCCACGACCGCCACGAAGCTCTTCAGGCTGCGGGGCGGGGCGTTGAGGACCAACCGCAGGGTCTCGCCCGCGTAGACGAGGCGCATCTCCGAAGCGAAAAGCTCGATGTGTCGGCCTGGCCGCAAGGCGTTGCCCTCAAGGTGCTCGAAGGCCTTGTGGACGAAGGCGCAGAGGTCCTCGCGCAGCAGGGCGTCGAATAGGTCTTGGCTGTAGGGCGCGTTCACTGGGCGTCCTCCGGACCGGACCCGGTCGCAGGGGCCGTCTCAGGCGCCACGGGTCGGCTCGACCCTCGCGCCAGGAAGTCGTCGAGGATCTGGCGGTCGACGTCCGCCAGTGGCGCGTCGGCCGGCGCCGGCGCGCCATCGGCCTCGGCTGTCGCCTTGGCGACCAGGGTGATCAAGAGACTGGCCGCACGCGCATCGCCCTTCAGCGCCTTAGCGACCAGGGCCTTCAACATCGCCCGCTGCTTGGAAACCCGCAGCTCGCGATCGCCCTCGCGGATCCGGATGGTCTCGCCAAGCTCTTCGGCAAGGTCGGTGGCGAGGTTCTTCGCGCCCTTCGGCCGGCCGTTCGGATTGCCCGAGCGGCCAGGCTTGAAGCGGCTCGCCGCAGGCGGCTTGCCGTAGCCCACCTCGTAGTCCGGCTTGCGGTCAGTCATGGCCCACCTCGCTGTCATGGCTGGGCGCCGGCAGCGCCAGCATGGGCGAGGGGAGGGCAAGCGTGCGTTCGCGCTCGGCGAAGGTTTGGCCGGTCGCCGCCAGCACAGCCGGCCCGCCGGTCTCGGCCTCATAGCGTCGCAGGATCACGTCGACGTAGGCCGTGTCGAACTCCAGGCCATAGCCCCGGCGTCCGGTGCGCTCGGCGGCGATGATCGTCGTCCCCGACCCCAGGAACGGGTCGAAGACGATGGCGGTGAACCCGGACGAAGCGCTCCGGGTCACGGCCGTGTTCGAGCGTTATCTCGCCTTGGGGTCAATCCACGCGTTGGAGCGTTCAGGCGTCCACGGGAAGTCCTGGGTCAACCGCGCCAGCAATATCGTCGGTGGCGGCAACTTGAGCCGTGGAGCGCTGCACTACCTTCTGACCAATCCGGCTTATCGCGGTATCACCCGCCACCACGACAAGCGCTACGTAGGAACCCATCCGGCGATCGTCGACGCCGAGCTGTGGGACAAGGTCCAGGCCAAGCTGGCTGACGCGCCAGCCTCACAGCCCAAGAGTGCGCTGGCGGGCGAGCCGGCGGTCCTCCAGCGACGGCTGTTTGATGATCGCGGCAATGCGATGGTGGTGGTCCACACCAATCGCCGGGGCCGGCGCTACCGCTATTACGTCTCCCGGCCCAAGCTGACCGGCAAGGGCGAGGCCGGGTCATTGCACCGGATCTCGGCCGGACTCGTGGAGCAGTTCCTGGTGGATCGGCTGACGCCGCTACTGGCGGAGGGCTGGCGACCTGACGACTTAGAAGTGGATCGGGTCGCGGAAGCTCTAATCGCAGTGACTCTCAGCGCCGATCGGATCGTGGTGGATCTGCAACGACAGGCGCTGCGGTCGGACGTGGCGGTGGCGGAGATCGATGACCAGCCGGGACTCGGCCGCTTCGATGTGGCGTTCCACATGCGGCGTCGGCAGGGCGCACTGGTGCTCGATGCCGCCGGCGGCCAGCCTGCTGCGGCCGGCAAGATCGATCGGGCGCTGGTCCGCGCGATCGCATTGGCCAGGGTCTGGGCACAGCAGTTGGAGTCCGGCGAGATCGGGTCGATCACCGCACCGGCGACCCGCGAGAAGCTCTGCTCGCACTATACGGCGCGACTGCTGCCGCTAGCCTACCTGGCGCCAGATCTCGTCGATCAGGTTGTGCAAGGACGCCAGCCGCGATCGCTAACCTTGGCGGCGCTCACCCAGCAGACGCTGCCGATCTACTGGGAAGAGCAGCGGCGAGTTTTCGGCGACCTGTAATGCGCATCGTCGATCCCTGCCAATCGGACTTCCGCGGCCAAATTCCCTGATCCGAGTTCCCACGGCCTGGCGTGCCGGTGGTGCGGAGGGCAGGGAAATCAATGGCGTTGAAGATCCGCGGCGCGGCCGGACGCGGCCGCAGTTCGGGCCTTTCCCTGTAGGTTCTCTGCTAGCAGCGAATCCCGCCGCCGGGTTTGGTGGAAACCTACACTTTTGGAATGGGCCCAGAGAAAGGCGGTGATAGTGCCGCGCAAGGGCGAGAATTATTGCGCGGAGAGCCGCGCCACTGCGCTTGGGGCGGCCTAAGCCGCGGATTTCGCGAGCATAATTGAAACGGGAATTTCCGGCCGAGTTGTGGGCGGAAAGAATGGTCGGAGTGGCAGGATTTGAACCTGCGACCCCCGCGTCCCGAACGCGGTGCTCTACCAGACTGAGCCACACTCCGACTTTGGAGCGCGCCTTATAGAGGAGGGTCCCCGGGGTCGCAAGGCGGCGAGCAGCGGCCTTTGCGGGCGTTGCATCGCAGGGTCTCCTGCGCTATCTGACCGCCTCCGTGAGGCCACCCCTACGGGCCGTTCCTGCTGGGGAATGGTGTAATGGTAACACTGCGGTTTTTGGTACCGTCATTCTAGGTTCGAGTCCTAGTTCCCCAGCCAATTCCTTGCTCTCCGCCCGCCGGGCTCCAAGGCGTCAGGCCGCGTTCGGGGCGGTCGCCAGGATCAGCAGATCGATTTTCGCCAACCTGGCCGCGACTTCCGTCATCTGGGGGAGGGTCACCCCGGTTGCGGCGGCGAGCTCTTCCACCGTCAAGGGCCCGGCTTCCAGCGCCTGCAGCACCCGGCCGGCGAGTTCTGGTGCGACGCGCCAGAGGGACAGCAAAGGGTCGGCGATCAGCGCCCGATAGGCCCCGGGCGTCGCCCCGGGGGCCCGCGAGACGATCGTCGTGGCGGTGACATGGCGGGTCGGATAGCTGGCGAAGGTGTCGAACGGCCCCATGTGGTCCGCGGAGCTTGCGGGTGCGTGGGAAAGCCAGGCCTGCGTCGCGGGATCGGCGGCGGCCTTGCGCCGGATCTCGGTCTGGACGCCCCACAGGTCCTGGTAGCTCCGGTAGACGACGCGCCAGTCGAAGGTCGATCGCGCGCGCGCCTGGCCGGCGGCGCCCATCCGGCGGCGCAGGGCCTCGTCGAGGACCAGATCGCTCAGGCGCGCCCTGAGTTCGCCCATGTCGACGGCCACGGCGGTGTTGCTCCGGTAGAGGTAGTCATCGTACCCGCCGACACCGGCCTCGAAATAACGGGTGACAACCTCGGCCGCGCCCGGCGCCGGCGCCCAGGTTGGAATGCGGAAGCCATCGACGCCGTCGCGAACCGTGTCCTTGTACCCGTTCCAGTCGCTCACCAGAGCCGGCAGTCCGGCCGCCATCGCCTCGAGCGGGGTGAGGCCGAAGGTCTCCTGGATGGAGTCCGCCAAGGAGATGAATAGGTCCGCGGCCGCCCAGGCTCCGCGGTAGGCCGCGAAGTCCTTCCCATCGACGAAGACCGGCCTGACGTCGGGGCAAAAGGTGGCGACGGCGGTCTCGAAGAGGCTCCCGGTCGCCGCGTTGAAGGCCTGGCCGGCGAGCAGCAGGACGATGCTCCTGCCCGTCTCCCTGGCGACATCCTGCAGCGCCAAGAGCATCGGATAGGGATGAGCCTTGCCGGCGATCGACAGGCGTCCGGCGAACAGAACGGCTACATCCGTATCGTTCAGGCCGACGGCGGCTCGCGATGCCTGGCGCTCCTGCGCGGTGAACGCGAAATCGTCGGTGTGGACCCCAAGCGGGATGACCGGCAGCAGCGGCCGCTCGCTCGCCACATCCTGTCGCGTTCGCCAGCGCTGGTGCTCCGCCTCGCGATCAAGCACTGCCTCAACGACCGTGAGCGCGGCCTTGGAGGTGCAGATCAGCGCGTCCCAGGGCATCACCGGGTCCACCAGGATCTTGGCGATGGCGTCCAGGGTCCAGGAGGTGGCCAGGGTATGGGTCACGCCGCAGAGGCTATAGGCCGCGGGACCCACGCGAAGCCGCTGTCGGGCCATGGGGCCCAGGACCTGGTCGGGCCGATAGAGCAGGCCTATTCCGGCCAGCAGATCCAGCCGATCGCCCGCGATCCATTCGGTTGCGGCGGCGGGATCGATGTCGGCGACCGTGCGGCGGAAGACCTCCGCGGAATTGGCCGACGGCGTGTAGGCCGTGACAGGCTGGGCCCCTCGTCCCTGCACCGCCGCGCGCAGGAACCCGGCCCCCGCCGATTGGCGGCCCATCAGCTTGGGGCCGGTCAACAGGTAGCCGTCCGGCTCGAACACAATGGCGGGGTTCACGCGCCGCGCTTAACACGGCCCTCCGGATGCCGGAAGCCGAAGGCGTCAGTGACCGCTAAGCTTCACGCCGGCGCCGGTCGGCTCCTGGCTGTCGCCGCCGTTCAGCGGCTTCTGCATGTGCACGATGTCGACCCAGCGGCCGTGCTTGAAGCCGACGCTTCGGCCGACGCCGGTCTGCTCGAAGCCCAGGGAACGGTGCAGGCCTATGGAGGCCGAGTTGCCGCTGTCGCCGATCACCGCCATCAGCTGGCGCACGCCCAGCGCCTCGCAGGCTTCGATGACGGCGGCGAGCATCGCGCGGCCGACGCCCTTGCCGGCGGCGTCGGGGGCCACATAGACGCTGTCCTCCAGGGTGTAGCGGTAGGCGGCGCGCAGGCGGAACGGAGCGGCGTAGGCGAAGCCCAGCACCTGGCCATCCTGCTCGGCGACCACGTAGGGAAGGCCGCGCTCGGCGATGGCGCGGCGCCGCGCGTCCATATCCGCGGCCGAGGGTGGCTCTTCCTCGAAGGTGCCGAAGCCGTGCAGCACGGCGTCGCCATAGATCGCCGCCAGCGCCTCGGCGTCGGCTTCCGTGGCCGGGCGAACGATCATGCCTTTTCCCATCCCTTCTCCAGGGCCCTGACGGCGAAGGCGTAGTCGAGCGCGATCTCCTTCAGGAAGTCGAACCGGCCCGAGGCGCCCCCGTGGCCGGCCTCCATGTTGATCTTGAGCAGGAGCGGGGCGTCGCCGGCTGAGAATTCGCGCAGCTTGGCGACCCACTTGGCCGGCTCCCAGTAGGTCACGCGCGGATCGGAGAGGCCGCCGGTGGCCAGCACCGGCGGATAGGCCTGGGCGCTCACCTGGTCGTAGGGGCTATAGCTTGCGATCAGGTCGTAGGCCGCCGGGTCTTGAAGCGGGTTGCCCCACTCGGGCCATTCCGGAGGGGTCAGCGGCAGGGTGGTGTCGCTCATGGTGTTGAGCACGTCGACGAACGGCACGGCGGCTATGATCGCGCCCCAGAGCTCTGGCCGCAGGTTCGCGACCGCCCCCATCAGCATGCCGCCCGCCGAGCCGCCGTAGGCCGCGATTCGGCCCCTGGCGGCATAGCCCGCCTCGATCAGGTGCTCGGCGGTGGCGATGAAGTCGGTGAAGCTATTGGGCTTCTTCTCCTTGCGCCCATCCAGGAACCAGCCCCAACCCTTGTCGGAGCCGCCGCGCACGTGCGCCGTAGCCCAGATCCAGCCGCGGTCCACGAGGCTGAGGTTGCGGATCGAGAAGCTGGGCTCCATGGCGTGACCGTAGGAGCCATAGCCGTAGAGCAGCAGCGGCGCGGAGCCGTCGAGCGGGGTGTCCTTCAGCATCAGGACGGTGACCGGGACCTCCTGGCCGTCGAGCGCCTTGGCGTAGAGGCGCCGGGCGACATAGCGCGCCGGGTCGTGGCCGGAGGGGATTTCCTGGGTCTTGCGCAGCGTCCGCAGCTTCGTGGCCAGGTCGTAGTCGAAGGTCTGCCGCGGCGTGGTCGGCGACTGGTAGACGAAGCGGGCGGTGGTGGTCTCGTACTCGTAGCCGCCCTCGAGGTTCAGCGCATAGGCCTCCTCGTCGAAGCTGATCTCATGCTCGGCGCCGTCCCGGGCGGTGACCACCAGGCGATCCAGGGCGTTGACCCGCTCGGCGCGGACCAGGTGGCCGGCGAAGGCGGCGAAGCCGGTGATGTAGCGGCCGGGCTGGTGGGCGATCCAGTCGCGCCAGCTCGCCTTGGCGGGAACGGCCGCGTCGGAGGTCGAAAGCTTGAAGTCCACTGCGCCGTCGGCGTTGGTGCGGATCACCCAGCGGTCGGTCCAGTGGTCGAGGCTGTATTTCACGCCCACCTGGCGCGGTTCGGCGACCACGGGCGCGGCGGTCGGGTCGGCCGCGGGGATCAGCCAGCTCTCGGTGGTTTCCTGGTTGCCGACGTGGATCAGGATATGGCTGTCGTCGGAGGCGGTCCCGACGCCCAGGAACATGCCCTCGTCCTTTTCCTCGTAGACCAGCACGTCCTCGCCGCCCCGGACTGTCCGGCGGAACACCTTGGAGGGCCGGGCGTTCTCGTCGCGCCAAATCCAGAACAACCACTGGCTGTCCGGCGAGAAGGTGAAGTCGCCGTAGGCGCTCTCGATGGCGCCGCCGACCTCTTGGCCGCTCGCCAGGTCGCGGACGCGGATCGTGTAGTACTCCGAACCCTGCTCGTCGGCCGCCCAGGCGTAGAGGCCGTGGTCCGGGCTGTGGTGGGCGGCGCCCACCTGGAAGAAGGGTTTTCCCTGGGAGAGCGCCTCCTCGTCCAGCAGCACCTGCTCGGCATCTGCCTGGCTGCGCGGCCGGCGCGCATGGATCGGATGCTGGGCGCCCAGGTCGTAGCGGACATAGTAGTCCCACGGCCCGTCGGGAGCGGGGACGGAAGAGTCGTCTTCCTTGATGCGTCCCTTCATCTCCGCGAACATCTGCGCCTGCAGCGCCTCGGTCTGCGCCAACATCGCCTTGGTGTAGGCGTTCTCGGCGTCGAGGTGCTCGCGCACGTCGGCGCGCAGGACCTTGGGGTCGCGCAGCACCTGCTGCCAGCTGTCGTCCTTCATCCAGGCGTAGTCGTCGACGCGCACGCGGCCGAGCTGCTCGATGCGGTGCGGACGTTTCGGGGCGACAGGTGGCGTGGGCTTGCTCATGGCCGCTAAATGCGCTGCGCCGACCCCCGGCTCAAGCAGGCGCGGAGCCCCGGCGCGTCACTTAGGCGCAAGATGCTCACGCGGTCTTATCTTGGCGGCAACCTTTGGGTGGTTGACTGTCGTCTCGTAGAGGTCGCGCCGGACGCGACAAGTAACCGGAGTATTTGAGAATCGCCATGGTCATGGACCTGTCCGCGCAGTTGATGCAGGCGACCGTCCAGCTCGAGCAACCGCTCGGCGACGGGACGCGCACCGTAGGCACCGGGTTCCTGATCTCCGAGACCACGCCCGACGGCAAGCCGCACACCATCCTGGTCACCGCCAACCACGTCTTCGACAAGATGCCGGGCGCCAACGCGCGTATCGGCTACCGCATCGCCAACGCCGACGGCAGCTGGAGCTATTCCCCGCAGCCCCTGCGTATCCGCGACGGCGCCGGTCACCCGCTCTGGACCCATCACCCGTCCCGCGACGTGGCGGCCATCGCCATCACCGCGCCCGAGGCCTTCGCCAAGGCGGCGATCCCGGAAGAATACCTGGCCGCCGACGACACCTTCTCGAAATACCAGGTGGGCGCCGGCGACGAGATGATGGCGCTGGGCTTCCCCCGCGGGCTGGCGGCCAATCCGGCGGGCTTCCCGATCCTGCGCGCCGGGCGCGTGGCGTCCTTTCCGATCGCGCCGGCCAAGATCTTCCCGACCTTCCTCCTCGACTTCGCGGTGTTCCCCGGCAACTCCGGCGGGCCGGTGTTCATGAGCGGCCCGGCGCGCCGGTCCAACGGCGACCCGGTGCAGCCGCGCCCGGACGTCGAGTTCATCGCCGGCCTGCTCACTCAGCAGGTCGAACTGAACAGCGAACGCCTCGACATCGGCATCGTCACCAACGCCAAGTACATCCGCGAGACGCTGGCGCTGGTCAGCAACCCCGAGGCGCCGGTGACCGTCGTGGCCAGCCAGTCGACCATTTCCGGCGCGAAGGCGGCCTCCGCGGAAGAAGCCGCCACGCCGCAGTAGGGGCGTCAGCCCCCGTAGACGATCGAGATCGTCTCGGCGACGCAGGCCGGCTTGTCCTCGCCCTCGATCTCGATGGTGCACTCGTTCTTCAGCTGCATGCCGCCGGCCTTGGGCTCGGCGCCGATCAGCTTCTGGCGCATCCGCACGCGCTTGCCGACCCGGACCATGTTGACGAAGCGGACCTTGTCGGAGCCGTAGTTGATGCCGCGCGTCACGCCCTTCACCGGCAGCATGCCCTGCCCGAGGAACGGGATCAGCGACAGGGTCAGGTAGCCGTGGGCGATCGGGCCGCCGATCTCGCGGTTGGCGCGCTCCACGTCGACGTGGATCCATTGGTGGTCACCGGTGGCGTCGGCGAACTTGTTGACCCGATCCTGATCGACCAGCAGCCAGTCGGATACGCCCACCTCGGTTCCCACCAGGCCGGGCAGGTCCTTGATCTCCACCGGGTTCATCGCTTGCTCCCTCGATTTGAAACTGAGGTTCGACCTCTAGCAGCCCTTACCTCCTACGCGAAGCGGGGGAGGGGGACCGCTCGCCGAAGAGCGAGTGGTGGAGGGGGCGAGGTCAAGCGCCGAGCCTGGTCCCGCCCCTTCCACCATCGGCTCTTCGGCCGATGGTCCCCCTTCCCCGTGAACGGCGAAGGCAAACGGCTCAGCCGATGCGCGCGCCTTCCTTGCCCCAGTAGGCGTCGCGAATCAGGCGCTTGTAGAGCTTGCCGGTGGCGTGCCTGGGAAGCTCGGCCATGAAGTCGATCACCCGCGGGGCCTTCACGTGGCTGAGGTGCTGGCGCGCGTAGGCCATCAGTTCGTTGCGCAGGTCCTCGCCCGCGTCGGCCCAGTCCAGCGGCTGGATGACCGCCACGACCTTCTCGCCCATCTCCTCATCCGGCGCGCCGACCACGGCGGCGTCGGCGACCTTGGGGTGGCCGATCAGCAGGTTCTCGACCTCCTGCGGATAGATGTTCACGCCGCCGGAGATGATCATGAAGCTCTTGCGGTCGGTGAGGTAGAGGTAGCCTTCCTCGTCCAGCCAGCCGACGTCGCCCAGCGTCGTCCAGCCGTGCTTGTTGCGGGACTCAGCGGTCTTGGCCGGGTCGCCGTGGTATTCGAACTGGCCGCCGCCCTCGAAGAACACCAGGCCCTCGGCGCGCGGCGGCAGGGGCTCGCCCTCCTCGTCGCAGATTCTGACCTGGGCCGTCAGCCCGCGCCCGACCGAGCCCTTGTGCGCCAGCCACTCGGTGGAATTGATGATGCAGAAGCCGTTGCCCTCGGTGCCGGCGTAGTACTCGTGCACGATCGGGCCCCACCAGGCGATCATCTGTTCCTTGACCGGCACCGGACAGGGGGCGGCGGCGTGGAACACCGCCTTCAGCGAGGACATGTCGTAGCGCCCGCGAACCTCTTCCGGCAGCTTCAGCATCCGCACGAAATGGGTCGGCACCCACTGGGCGGTGGTCACCTTGTACCGCTCGATGAAGCGCAGCGCGTCCTCGGCGTCGAAGCGCTCCATCATGATCACCGTGCCGCCCATGGCCTGCACCGCCATCGACCAGCCCAGCGGGGCCGCGTGGTAGAGCGGGGCCGGTGAGAGGTAGACGCTGTCCGGCGTCCAGCCGTAGAGCGCCTGGCCGAGGGTGGCGAGCGCGTTGGGCGCGTCGATCGCCGGATCGACCGGGGCGGCCCGTCTGACCCCCTTGGGCCGCCCGGTTGTGCCTGAAGAATAGAGCATCGCCCCGCCGGCCGACTCGTCGGCGATCGGCGTGGTGGGAAAGGCGGCGCGGGCCGTCTCGAAGCTGCGATAGGGGCCTGCCTCGCCGCCGACCATGAGGAGGACCACGCCGGGGATCAGCGGCGCCACGGTCAGGGCCATCTCGGCCAGGGCTTTGGAGGCGACGAAGACCTTCGCCTCGCAGTCTTTGACGATGTACTCGGCCTCGCCGGCGCTCAGCTTCGACGAGAGGCAGGTGAAGCGCAGGCCCGACCGCTGGGCGGCCCACAGGATCTCGTAGTAGCGCGGGTGGTTTTCGATGAAGAGGGCGATGGCGTCGCCGGCTCGCAGCCCCAGCGAGCGGAACAGGTGCGCGCCCTGGTTCGAGCGGGCCTCCAGCTCGCCATAGGTCACCGTCTCGCCGGAATAGGCCATGATGTAAGCAGGCTTGTCCGGATGGGCGCTGGCGTGAACGCTCGGGTGCATGTCTCTCTCCCGCGGCGATCGGGGTCGGCCCTCGTCGCCAACTTATATTGGTTCGACGGCAATAGCGGGCCTTGACCTACGGTCCGTCAAGCGGTCTGCGCCGCCCTTCGGGATACAAATGTTCTTGTTTTGTTCTTGACCGCTAAGCTGAGCCATGGCATCCTGCGTTCTTAGAGTTGGGGGACTTCATGGCTCGAATGATCGACCCGTCGGCGCTCGAGGGCGACGACCTTGTCAATTGGTACCAGCGTTCTCCCGCGGAGGTGGACGCTGAACGGGCGGCGGCTCGGCAAGAACAGTACGACGCGTTTGTGAAGAGCATCGGCGGGGCGTCCGAGTTTCAGGGCGGCTCGACGGCGGAACCTCAAGGACCGACTTACGACGCGGCCCAAAGGGGCGAGATCGGCCCCAGCGACGGCGATGCGGGTCTCATGGAGGCCAGATATTTCCCGTTCGTAGCTCCCGTGATGCCGCCCCCATCCGGCCTTCGTGTCGGCCCCCCGCTTGACGCGCTCGGTGCGCCGCCGATCGGAGCGCCGCCGTCGGGCTTCTTCGGCCAGCATGACTACTCGACCGCGCTGGGCGGATACTACACCGACCTGCCGAGTCCGCTGAATTTCGTCACCTCGACGCCGGCCGGTTGGTGGGAAATCGGTGACGGACGCCGTGTGCAGACGGACGAGGTGGAAAGGATCTACGCGGAACAACGACGGCGGCTAAAAGGACAGGACAGCACAGAACCCGCGGCTCGCGTCCGGGTGGTCGACAATTGGAAAGACGGTCAAATCCCGCGTGAGAGCCAGGTGCAGGCGGGAGAGCGCGAGCTCGATCCGACGTGCCAGCCGAACGGGGGCTGGGAGCGAGATCCCAATTTCAAGAACTATCCCGCACTGACGAAACGCTACGAAGCGCAGGTGACGCGAGCGCCCGGACTGGACTACGTGGTCCGCAATCCCGGGCAACGGCCGGTGAAGTTCGACGGCTGCGCCGTTTGGGACCCGCAGCATCCCCTGCTCGAGGCAAAGGGTCCGGGCTACGCTCCGCTGCTACCGAAGGCGCTGGAGTGGGGTTTTCACAAACAGATGTTCGAGAAGGCAGTGGGCCAAGCTAATCGCCAGGCCGACGCGGCGCCCGGCCAGCGGATTGAATGGCATGTCGCGGAGCCCAGCGCCTTTGGGTTTTTCGACCGTGCGACTAAAGGTTTGCGCCCGCCGATCATTCTAGGACAAACGTCACCGCGTTGATCAATGACTTTCGGGGATGAACTAGGTCACGATATCTATCGCATGTTCAAATGCGGCTGGTCGGAGCGTCGGCAGACCGCGGCCGACATCGCCACGCGAATGCAGCAGCTCGCGGAGCGACTGGGCGCAATAGACCCCGCGTTCGCGTGTATCCGCCCGGATCCGGGGGCTCGGAGGTTCCGTCGCGGTGATCGGGGTCCTATCCTCGACATGCCGCGGGCTGAGTTGGCCGGCCTGATCGAGCGCCGCGGTCGGTTCGACCCGCCCAGATTTCCGGCGCCGGTCAGCCCGCAGGGCTACCACACGCTGTACCGCAACGACCTGATGGGTTTCGACCCCTCGCATCTGTCGATCACCGTCAGCGCCGGCGCATATGAATACGGCGCCAACGAGAACCACGTTTGGGTTTGGCCGAACACGGACCATCCGCTTTGGCGGGATCCTGAGTGCGGGATCCAAGTCCTGGACGCGATGGTGCAGACTTGGGAGCCTGAATGGGCGATCACCTATGGGTCTGCGTCCGAGGGCGAAGAAACAAAATCGCGCGTTCGGCCGTGGCTCGCGTGGACCGCAAAGCCGCTGGAGCCTAGGCCCAAACCGCCATACCTCCGGCCGTATCCCTATCCCTTCCCTCTGGACGATGCCGGGCCGGCTGCCGAGGCGAGGCCCTGGCGCGGCGGTGAGTTGCGCATCTGGCCGTGAGGCGCTGAAGCGGCGACGCCCCTTGACCTCCCTGCCGTCATGCGGGTGGAACTGGCTGCGAGCCAATCCCAGCCGTCAGAGGAAACGCGCCGTGACCCAGCCGACCTTCGAGACCCTGCTCTATGCCGTCGAGGACGGCGTCGCGACGGTGACGCTGAACCGCCCGGAGAAGCTCAACGCCTTCAACACCCAGATGATGAAGGACATGATCGCGGCCTTCGACGAGACCGACCGCGATGACGCGGTGCGCGCGGTGATCGTCACCGGCGCCGGCCGCGCTTTCTGCGCCGGGGCCGACCTGTCGGCCGGGGCCCAGACCTTCGACTACGACGCCCGCGGCGGCGAAGACCGGGAGGCGCGCCAGCGGGACGGCGTGCAGCGGGATGGCGGCGGCCTGCTCACCCTGCGCATCTTCGACAGCCTGAAGCCGGTGATCGCGGCGGTGAACGGGGCCGCGGTCGGCGTGGGTGCGACCATGCAGTTGGCCATGGACATCCGGCTGGCCTCCACCGAGGCGCGCTACGGCTTCGTCTTCGCCCGGCGGGGCCTGAACCCGGAGGCGGCGTCCTCCTGGTTTCTGCCGCATCTTGTGGGCGTCCAGCAGGCGCTGGAGTGGTGCTACACCGGCCGCATCTTCCCGGCGCAGGAGGCGCTCGACGGCCGCCTGGTGCGCTCGCTGCATGCGCCGCAGGACCTGCTGCCGGCCGCCAGGGCGCTGGCCCGCGAGATCGCCGACAACGCGGCCCCGGTCTCGGTGGCTCTGACCCGCCAGTTGATCTGGCGGATGGCCGGCGCCGCGCACCCGATGGAGGCGCACCGCGCCGACAGCCGGGGCATCCAGGCGCGCGGCCGCTCCGGGGACGCCCGCGAGGGCGTGACGTCCTTCCTGGAAAAGCGGCCCGCGGCCTTCCCGGACCGGGTCTCCAGCGACCTGCCGGACATCTGGGCCCAGTGGCAGGCGCCGGACTTCCGCTAGGGTCCGGCGCCCCGACATTGGTCTAGGTAGAGCAGCCGGCGCTTACTCGGCCGAATCGGCGTTTTTAACTCAACAGCCGGTTTCGACCTGCAAACTAGGGCGGATTCCGTGAGATTAGCTCTATTTGTGTGCTTGTGCCGTGGAAAAGTTCCATATAATGACCTCGCTACTGATCTCATGGATCAATTCAGCGCTCGCGGACGCGGCGGTTCCTATGGAAAACAAGAATGGATGAGAAGTCGGAAGTCATCGAGATGACGGCGGATATTGTCTCCGCCTATGTGGGGAACAATTCGGTTACGGCGGCTGATCTGCCGGGCCTGATCCAGAGCGTCCACCGGGCGCTGGCCGGCATCTCATCGGGCGGCGAGGCGTTGGAAGTTGCGCCGAAGGAGCCGGCGGTGCCGATCCGGCGCTCGATCACGCCGGACTTCCTGATCTGCCTGGAGGACGGCCGCAAGTTCAAGTCGCTGAAGCGGCACCTGCGCACCAAGTACAACATGAGCCCTGAGGAATATCGCGCCAAGTGGGGCCTGCCGAAGGACTATCCGATGGTCGCGCCGAACTACGCCAAGGCGCGTTCGGACCTGGCCAAGCAGATGGGCCTCGGCCAAGGCGGCCGCCAGGCGCCGCGCAAGAAGCGCTAGCGCCCGGACGGATCCCCTTCATTCGATCCAAGCCCAACCTATCGGGACGCCCGCCGGCTTCGGCGGGCGTTTCTGTTTGGAGTTGAGCGCCGGCGAAAAGTCGGGTTTGACAGCCGGCATGCTGAGCCCGGACACAAAGACATTCCAGACCCGCAACGGCCCCATGCTGGCGCTGGCCGGCGACCGCTACATAACCCGTTCGCTCGACGTCTATGGGGAGTTCAGCGGTGCGGAGTGGGCGCTTCTGGCGCAGCTCGTGAAGCCCGGGATGACCGTGGTCGAGGTGGGCGCCAACATCGGTACTCACTCCATCGCCCTGGCGCGGGCCTGCGCGCCGGGCCGCCTTTATCTCTTCGAGCCGCAGCAGCGGGTGTTCCAGCTTCTGTGCGCCAACCTCGCGCTCAACGGGATCCAGAACGCCATCGCCTACCCGGAGGCCTGCGGGGACGCTCCCGGCTTCGTGGTCGTGCCGACGCTGGACTACGGCGCGGAGAATAATTTCGGCGGAATCTCTGTGCGACCGGACGGCGAAGGGGCGCAGGGCCTGAAGGTGCGGGCGACGCCGCTGGACAGCCTGGGGCTGACGGCCTGCCATGTGATCAAGATCGATGTGGAGGGGTTCGAAGCCCAGGTGCTGCGCGGCGCGGCTGAGACAATCCGTAAGTGCAGGCCGGTCCTCTATGTCGAGAACGACCGGCGGGCGCACCAGCAGGAGGTCATCTCGCTCATCGCGGACATGGGCTATCGCCTCTATTGGCACCTGCCGCCGCTGTTCAGCGCCGACAACTTCAACGCCTGCGCCGAGAATGTCTTCGGGCCCATCGTCTCGGTCAACATGCTGGCCATTCCGCAGGAAAGCGGCAGCACGGTGCAGCAGATGCAGCCGATCGATCCCGCAAACTGGACATCGCCGGTCAAGCTGTCGCTGTAACGGCCGCGCCACCCGAAAAGCGGATCGTTAACCCTTTTCCGCTTGCCGCCGATTCGCCGGATCGGCGATAACTGATTCGTTATGAATCCAACCGGTTGCTAGGGCATCTGCACATGGTGGCGCAGATCGGGGCCCCGGCCGCGGCGGCCCGCGCGCACGAGGAGCTCTTCGCCTACTGGGCCTCGCTGAGGGATGGCACCCTGCTGCCCGGGCGGCGGCAGCTCGACCCGGGCGGCATCAAGCGCCTGTTGCCGACCGTCAGCCTGATCGACGTCGTCCGCGAGCCGCTCGATTTCCGCATGCGGCTGGCCGGCACCGCCCTCTACGGCGTCTATGGACGCGAGATCACCGGCAAGCGGCTCTCCGACATCTACAACACCGCCGCGGCCGACTACTGGCGCGTGGAACTCGGCAAGGTGGTCGCCGAACGGCGGCCGGCGGTGGGGGTGCACAGCCTCGCCTGGCGCGGCGCCTCGCACCTGTCGATCCTGTGGCTGCGGCTGCCGCTCGCCTCCGACGGCCAGGACGTTGACATGATCCTGGGCTTCGACGCGGTCGTCGGAATGAGCCAGATGCAGAGCGGTATCCGCGCGGCTTAAGCCAGCGCCAGTTCCGCGTCCCGGCGGATCCTCGCAACCATGGACGCCAGGCCATTCGACCGCTGCTGGGAAAGCGCGCCGCTTAGGCCCAACGAGGCGAACGCCGCGGGCGCGTCGAAGGCCAGGATCTCCTCCGCCCGGCGGCCGGAGAACAGGCGCAACAGGATGGCGATCAGGCCGCGGACGATGTGGGCGTCGGAGTCGCCGCGGAACTTCAGCGCGCCGTCGGCCTGCGGCTCCCTGACCAGCCAGACCTGGCTCGCGCAGCCGCGCACCTTGTTGGCGTCGGAGCGCTCGGCGTCGCTGAGCGGGGCCAGGTCGCGGCCGAGATCGATCACGTAGCGGTAGCGTTCTTCCCAGTCGCCCAGGACCTCGAACTCCGCTGAGAGCTCGGCAAGTTCGGCTTCGATGGCTCTCATGGGCGGGACTTAGGGGGGCGAGGGGCCTTCCGCAACGGGTAGTTGGGCGGTCTTCAGGCGCACGCGCGCGCTCAAGCCCTTGCCGGGCTCCGAACGCAGCGACAGCCGGGCGTCCATGGCGCGGCAGGTGAGCTCGCAGATCGGCAGGCCGAGGCCGGCGCCTTCCGCGCGTCGGACCAGCGCATTCTCGCCCTGCTCGAACGGCCGCATCAGGCGCGGCAGGTCGGCGGGATCGACGCCCTCGCCGTCGTCCTCGACAAAGACGTCGACATGGCGGTCGACGGCCGCCACCCGCACGCGCACCTCGCCGCCGTCGGGCGAGAACAGGGCGGCGTTCTGCAGGAGGTTGGTGAGAACGGTGCGCAGGCCCCAGGGGTCGGCGAGCACCAGGGGCAGGGCCGCATGCTCGAGAATGCGCGGGCGGACGCCGCGCCCGGCGAAATCCCCGGCCGCGGCGCTGATCGCGTCGTCGAGGGCGGGCTCCACGGGCTCGGGCCGGACGTCGAGCTCCAGACCCTCCAGCCGGCCGATCTCTAGCACCTGGTTGACCAGCCGCAGGAGCTTCTTGCCGCTGCCGCCGATGATCTGGGCGTATTCCTTGTACTGCGGCGCGCCGAGCGGGCCGTAGAGTTCGGCGGCGAGGATCTCGGAGAAGCCCAGGATGGAGTTCAGCGGCGTGCGCAGCTCATGGCTGACCAGCCGCAGGAAGGCGCGCTTCTGCTCCTCGAGCGTCGGCGAGCCGGCCGGCTTTCGCCGCGCGCGGTGGGCGCCTTCCGGCGCAGGCGGCGCATTCGCGGATCGGGCCGCTGGGGGCATGGGACGCCAGGCGCCTTCGTTTCGATGAGGCCGCAGTGTGCCGCGCGCCGCTTACGATTTCGTTTCGGTCCCCAGCGGACCTGCAATTGGTCCCCAGCCTTCAGGTCGCCCGGGAGGCGAGCGCCCTTACACCGCCTTGGCCGTGACGCTAAGCTACAGGAATGTCCGGCGCACAGATCGATCAGGCTTGACGCTGCCCAGCTCTTACAGAGGTCCACGCGCTCGCGCGGCCGCGGCGGGCGGCGACCGGCGCTTTGCCGTTAGCTGGCACCTGGCCTGGACGGTCATCGTGGCGGCTGCGGTCGGGGCGGTGGTCCTGCGCGGCGGCGGCCTGCCGCGCGGTGAATTGGCCGCGCTCGCGGCCATGGGCGCCGCGGGCGTCATCGGAGCCTTCCTGGCGGAGGTCGCCGGCGGAACCGGCGCAGCCTT
>NZ_JAQGIZ010000057.1 GCF_028290885.1 Phenylobacterium sp. | reverse complement strand
GGGGTGTTGTGGGTCGTGCGGACGGGTTCGCCCTGGCGTGACCTGCCGGAGGCGTTCGGCGAGTGGAACAGCGTCTTCCGCCGCTTCAGCCGATGGAGCCGCAAGGGCGTCTGGTGGCGCATCTTCGAGGCGATGAGCGACGATCCCGACTTCGAGTACCTGATCATCGACTCCACCATCGTTCGCGCCCACCAGCATGCTGCGGGGGCCAAAAAGGGGGGTCTGAAGATCAGGCCCTTGGCCGTTCCCGCGGCGGCCTGAGCACGAAAATCCATATGGCCGTGAGAGGCTTGGGCTGTCCGGTCCGCTTCCATCTCACCGCCGGCCAGCGCGGCGACGCGCCTCAAGCCCTCACCCTGATCGAAGACATGCCGGCCGAAGTGGTCATGGCCGACACCGCCTACGACAGCGATCCGATCCGCCAGGCCATCGCCGACAAGGGCGCGCTCGCCGTGATCCCCAACAACCCCTCCCGCGCCCAGAAGCACCCGCTCGACGAGCACCTCTATGCGCAGCGTCACCTCGTCGAATGCTGCTTCTCCAGGCTCAAGCAGTTCCGCAGGGTCGCCACACGCTTCGAGAAGACCGCCAGGAACTATCTCGCCGTCGTCACCCTCGCCGCCATCATCCTGTGGCTCCGATAAGTGTCCACAGCTCCTAGTCCACCACCTTGAACCGGCCGCGGTCGAAGAAGCGCAGCACCTGCTCCAGGTCGTGGCCGCGGCGCAGGATCATGCCGCCGTGGCCCAGGACCGCCCAGGCGCCCTGCCGGCGGGCCAGCGCCGGGCGTTTCTCGATCCGGTAAAGCGGGGCTTCGGAGCTGCGCTTGTAGACCGAGAACACCGCCGACTCGGAGAGGCCGTCGATGGCGTAGTCGCGCCACTCGCCTGCGGAAACCATGCGGCCATAGAGCGAAAGCAGGCGGGTCAGCTCACGCCGCTCGAAGAAGACGGTCGCCTGACGCGGCGACGCGTAGGACGTGTCGAAAGCCATTGGCGTGAGCCTAGACCGGAATCACCCCGCCTCGCCAGAGGGGGCGTGGCTGATCGGCTTTTCGGCGCGCAATGGCCTGCCGCGAAAAGACCTTATTCCGGACCCGCGAGCGCCCGAAGCGGCTCCGATATTGCGATGGTCGGTTGGTCAGAGACGGCGGTCCCGGATCCTGAACAGCCCCCCCAGCCCCCCTGGATCGGCGGCCTGGCCAACCGATGCATAGATCTCCTCCAAATGCGAACCCCCGCGGGTGCTCTCCAGCCGCGGGGGTTTTCATGTCTGCGGGCTTGGATCTGGCCTCGGGGTTCAGGCTTCCGGCTCGGCGGCGGCCAGCACGCGACCGCCACGGGCGGCCTGCACCAGCACCGCGGTCTTCAGGCCTTCCTCGGAGGGCGGCGGCAAGTGGAAGGCCACCGGCTTGCCGCGCCAGGCGCCCAGGCGGATGAGCTCCCGCACCACGTTCTTTTCCGGGATGGTCTGGCCCTTGTTGTCGCCGCTCTTCACGGCCACATCCTGCTCGCGCGGATCGTAGCGGATCAGCCAGACCTCGCCGCCGCCCTTGGGCGCGCGCGCCGACCCCACATAGACCCGCTTGTCGCCCACGAAGTGGATGTCCGGCGCATTGCGCGGCGCCTTGGCCGCCTCGGCCACCAGGGCGTCGACCTTGTCGGCCTTCGACCCCGCCGCCTGGGCCGCGCCGTCCACCACCACCTGCGGGGTGTAGGGCTCGCGCAGCCCCAGCTTGGCCACATAGGCCTTCTGGCGCTCGGCGAACTCGGGCTTGGCGAAGGTGTCGGCCCAGCCGAGGTAGTCCCAGTAATCGACGGAGAAGGTGAGCGGCAGCACGCCGGGCCGGTCGGCGAGCTTGGCCACATGGGCGTTGGCCTCGCCACAGGAGGCGCAGCCCTGCGCCGTGTAGAGCTCGACCACCACGGGAGGCCTGGCCGCCGCCTGTAACGGCAGGGCGAGCAGGACCAGGCTGAAAAGCGCCGCTTGCCGCATCGCCTCGGGCTTAAGCGGACTTCCCGGCCCTGTAAATTGCAACAAGGCGTGAGCGGCGCGGACGGCCGGCGCTTCGACCCGCCGCCCGCCCGCCGGGGTGGCTCAGGCCGCCTGGCGCGCCAGGTTGCGCAGTACGTAGTTCAGCACGCCGCCGTTCTTGAAATACTCGAGCTCCGTGGGCGTATCGATGCGGCAGCGGACCGGGAAGCGGGCAATGCGGCCGTCGGAGGGGCGGTACATCTCGATGGTCAGCTGGCGGCGCGGCGACAGTTCCGTCAGGCCGCGGATGGTGACGATCTCCTCGCCGGTGAGGCCGAGCTTGTGCCAGCCTTCCTGCAGGAACTGCAGCGGCAGCACGCCCATCCCCACGAGGTTCGAGCGGTGGATGCGCTCGAAGCTCTCGGCGACGACCGCGCGGACGCCCAGCAGCTTGGTGCCCTTGGCCGCCCAGTCCCGCGACGAGCCGGTGCCGTATTCCTTGCCGGCGAACACCACCAGCGACCGGCCCTCGGACTGGTAGCGCATGGCCGCGTCATAGATCGACATCACGTCGCCCGAGGGGAAGTGCTTGGTCATGCCCCCCTCGATCTCCGGCGTGATGCGGTTGCGGATCCGGATGTTGGCGAAGGTGCCGCGCATCATGATCTCGTGGTTGCCGCGGCGCGCGCCGTAGGAGTTGAACTCCGTGGTCGGCACCTGGTGGTCACGCAGGTAGACGCCCGCAGGCGAAGTCGCCTTGATCGAGCCGGCGGGGGAGATGTGGTCGGTGGTGATCGAATCGCCGAAGACGGCGAGGACGCGGGCCTCGACGATGTCGGTGACCGGCTTGGCCTCCATCGACATGTCCTGGAAGTAGGGCGGGTTCTGGACGTAGGTCGAGCCCATGTCCCAGGCATAGGTCTGGCCGCCCTCGACCTTGATCCCTTGCCAGGCCTTGTCGCCCTTGAAGACGTCGGCGTAGCGGGTGGCGAACATCTTGTGGGTGACGTGCTTGCGCTGCAGGACCGCGATCTCCTCGGTCGTGGGCCAGATGTCCTTCAGGTACACCGGCTTGCCGTCCTTGCCCTCGCCAAGCGGCTCGGTGGTGATGTCGATCTGCATGGAGCCCGCCAGCGCATAGGCCACAACCAGCGGCGGCGAGGCCAGGTAGTTGGCGCGCACGTCGGGGTTCACGCGGCCCTCGAAGTTGCGGTTGCCGGAGAGCACCGAGACGGCCACCAGGTCGCCCTTCTGGACGGCCTCGGCGATCGGCTCGGGCAGCGGGCCGGAGTTGCCGATGCAGGTCGTGCAGCCGTAGCCCACCAGGTTGAAGCCCAGCGCATCCAACGACTTGGTCAGCCCTGCGGCCTTCAGGTAGTCGGTGACCACCTGGCTACCGGGGGCCAGCGAGGTCTTCACCCAGGGCTTCACCTTGAGGCCCTTCTCGACGGCCTTCTTGGCCACCAGGCCTGCGGCGATCAGCACGCTGGGGTTGGAGGTGTTGGTGCAGGAGGTGATGGCCGCGATCACCACGTCGCCGTGGCCGACGTCGAAGTTCTCGCCCTCGACCTTCACGCGGGTCGCCATGTCGTCGTGCTTGCCGAAGTCACCGGCGAGCGCCGCCTTGAACTCCACCGCCGCGCCGGTCAGCACCACGCGGTCCTGCGGCCGCTTCGGCCCGGCCAGCGACGGCAGGACGCTGCCGAGGTCGAGTTCCAGGGTGTCGCTGAACACCGGATCCGGGTCGGAGGGCTCGCGCCAGATGCCCTGCTCCTTGGCGTAGGCCTCGACCAGTTGCACGCGGTGCGGATCGCGGCCGGTGGCGGTCAGGTAGTCAATGGTCGAGCGGGTGACCGGGAAGAAGCCGCAGGTCGCGCCGTATTCCGGGGCCATGTTGGCGATGGTCGCCTGGTCCTCGATGGTCATCCGCGCCAGGCCGGGCCCGAAGAACTCCACGAACTTTCCGACCACGCCCTTCTTGCGCAGCATCTGGGTCACGGTCAGCACCAGGTCGGTGGCGGTCGCGCCCTCGGGCATGGCGCCCTCGAGCCGGAAGCCGATCACCTCGGGGATCAGCATCGGGATCGGCTGGCCGAGCATGGCCGCC
This sequence comes from Phenylobacterium sp., assembly GCF_028290885.1. Classification (GTDB taxonomy): domain Bacteria; phylum Pseudomonadota; class Alphaproteobacteria; order Caulobacterales; family Caulobacteraceae; genus Phenylobacterium. The sequence goes on along the minus strand of NZ_JAQGIZ010000057.1, from coordinate 2,397 downwards.
TCCGCCTCGATGCCGCCAACGCCCCAGCCCAGGACGGAGAGGCCGTTGACCATCGTCGTGTGGCTGTCGGTGCCGACCACCGTGTCGGGATAGGCGAGCGGCTGGCCGCCCTCCTCGTTCACCCAGACGGTCTGCGCCAGGTACTCCAGGTTCACCTGGTGGCAGATCCCGGTGCCGGGCGGCACCACGCGGAAGTTGTTGAAGGCCGAGGAGCCCCAGCGCAGGAAGCGGTAGCGCTCCATGTTGCGCTCGTACTCGCGGGCCACGTTCTGCTCGAACGACTTGGCGGCGCCGAAGTAGTCGACCATCACCGAGTGGTCGATGACCAGGTCGACGGGGTTCAGCGGATTGATCTTCTCGGGATTGGCGCCCAGGTGGGTCATGGCGTCCCGCATGGCGGCCAGGTCGACCACCGCCGGCACGCCGGTGAAATCCTGCATCAGCACGCGGGCCGGGCGGAAGCTGATCTCGTGCTCGACGCTGCCCCGGTTCTCCACCCAGGCGGCGAGCGCCTGCAGGTCGTCGCGGCCGACCGACTGGCCGTCCTCGTTGCGCAGCAGGTTCTCGAGCAGCACCTTCATGGAGATCGGCAGGCGCGAGACGCCGGAAAGTCCAGCTTCCTCGGCGGCCCGAAGGCTGTAGTAAGCGTAGGTCTTGTCGCCCACCACGAGTTCGCGGCGGGTTTTCAGGCTGTCAGCAGACGCCATGTGGGGAGATCCTCTCTCTGTTCCCGGCCGCATCACGCCAACCCCGAAGATCGCGCGCTTCGATGAGCGGACACACAGCGTCCGATCCTGCGCGGCGAGGGTCCTCCGAGGCTACGGCGACCGCGCGCTACATAGACCGGGCCGCCCCACGCGTCCATGCGCGCCCAAGCTCGCTCCTCACCCGCGCAGCGGGGGAGGGGGACCGCGCCCTCCGGGTCGCAAGCGACCCGGCCCCCCTCGCTTCGCGATCCACCCCCAGAGGGGGTGGAAAGAGGGCGTGGTGGAGGTGATCGATAGCCTGGAACTGCGCGCGGTGGCGGTTCGCCGGGGCGGGCGGCGGCTGTTTTCCGACCTGTCGCTGACGCTGGCGTCCGGCGAGGCCTGCGCGCTCACCGGGGCCAACGGCGCGGGCAAGACCAGCCTGCTGCGGGCGGTGGCCGGCCTCGTCCCGGCCGAAGCCGGCGCCATCGCGTTCGGAGCCGCCGAGGCGGCCGACGCGCGCAGCAGCGGGCTGCACCTTGTGGGTCACCAGGACGGACTGAAGCCGGCGCGGACCACGCGGGAGGAGCTGCTGTTCTGGAGCGCCTGGAGCGGCGGAACCCGCGACTCGGCCGAGGGAGCCGCGGTCGCGCTCGAACTGACATCGCTCCTCGACCTGGAAGTCCGACAGCTCTCGGCGGGCCAGCGGCGGCGCCTGGCGCTCGCCAGGCTGCTCGCCGCGCCGCGGCCGCTGTGGCTGCTGGACGAGCCGCTCAGTCCGCTCGACGCCGGCTGGCGGCTGCGGTTCGGGGCGATTATGCAAGCCCACCTGGCGGGTGGCGGCCTGATCCTGGCGGCGGTGCACGATCCCCTGCCGATCAAGGCGAAGGTGCTGGAGATCGCCCAGTGAACGGGCTTGGGAGCAGCGTTGGGAGCGGCCTTGGGAGCCGGCTCGGAGCCCTGCTCGGCCGCGAGACGACGCTCGCCTGGGGCCGCGGCGGCGGGCCGCTGGTCAGCGTCGGCTTCTACGCCGGCGTGGCGACGCTCTTGCCGCTGGCCATCGGCCCCGAGCCCGAGCGGCTGGCGGCGATCGCGCCTGGCGCGGCCTGGGTGGCGCTGGCGCTGGCGTCCCTGCTCTCCCTCGACCGGCTGTTCGAGCGCGACTACGAGGACGGGGCGTTGGATCATCTGGCGCTGTCGCCGGTTCCCCTGGAGCTCAGCTGCGCGGCCAAATGCGCCGGGCAGTGGCTGGCCACCGGCGCGCCGCTGGCGCTCGCAGCGCCGGTCGCGGCGATCGGGCTTGGCGCGCCGCTGGCGCTGACGCCGCTGATCCTCGCTTGCGCGCTGGTGGGCGGCCTGGCCTTCGCCTTCACCGGCGGGATCGGCGCGGCGCTCAGCCTCGGGGCGCGGCGCGGCGGCCTGCTGACCGCGGTCATCGTCCTGCCGCTGTTTGTGCCGCCGGTGATCTTCGGCGGCGGCGCTCTCGACGCCCTGGCCGGCGGCCTGCCGTGGACCGCGGGCTTCGTGCTGCTCTGCGCCTACGCCGCGGCCGCCGTCGCACTCGGCCCCCTGGCCATGGCAGCCGCCTGCCGCAACGCGCTTTCGTGACCAATTTGTAATCGACGGAACGGCGGTGGCCGGGCGTGGAAGCTCCCGGGACGACCACTGAGGACTCTTCGATGAAACTGACTTCCATGGCGCTCGCCGGCGC
>NZ_JAQGIZ010000049.1 GCF_028290885.1 Phenylobacterium sp. | reverse complement strand
GGCCGATGGTGGAGAGCGCCGGGATCCGCGCCCGCCAGCGGCTTGGCAGCAGCTCATAGACGCTGCGCCCGGCTTCGCGGTGCGAGCAGACCACGTCCAGCGGCTTGTGCATCAAGAGCGTCAGCGGGGCCGGCGGGTCGAGCGGCTGGCCCGACACCGTCAGCCGGCCCGGCAGGTCGGCGGTGACGGGGATGCGCGCGCCGCTGTCCTTGACGATCGCCCCGTCCAGCACGACCTGGCGGCGTCCGACCAGGTCGGTGACCTCGCGCCGCGACCCGTAGCCGAGGTTGGCCAGCAGCCGGTCCAGCCGCGCCATCGGGGCTTTCTCGCTTTTGGCGCCGCTCACTTGCTGGCCTCGAAGATCTTGTAGCCACCGCCCTCGGCCCGCAGCGTCACCGCGGCGAAGGCGCCGGCCAGCGCCGCCTCGTAGGGCAGATGCCGGTTGGCGACCAGCCAGCAGACCCCGCGCCTGGCGAGCATCCGGGCCGCCGCCTCGATGAAGCCGACCCCCAGCGCCCGATCCTCCGCCCCGCCGTCATGGAAGGGCGGGTTCATCACCACGAAGTCGAGGTCGGCGAGACCCTCCAGAGGCCGGCGCAGGTCCGCCCAGACCACCGCGGCCCGCGGGTCGTCGAGATTGTGCCGCGCGCAGTCCGTGGCCCGCCGGTCGACGTCGACGCAGGCGAGCGCGGTGACCTTTGGCGAAGCCAGGATGCTTTGCGCCAGCAAACCCACGCCGCACCCCAGGTCGGCGCCACGTCCAACAAGCGCCGGAAGCGCCTCCAGAAGCCGGACGCTTCCCGGGTCGGGGCGGTCCCAGCTGAACACGCCGGGCTGCGACCACAGGCCGAGCGACGGCATGATGCGCGGCGCACCGGCCGCGATGGCCTGGGCGAGATCGCGCGGCGCGGCCGGACGCACGGCGCTGCAGAACCGATGATGCCGGCGGGCCGCTTCGCCCACCTCGCAGCCGAAACTCTGCAGCGTCTTCTTCAGCCGCGATCCGCCCTTGTCCTTTGGCGCAAAGGCGGTGATCGGCGCGCCGGGCTTCAGCGCCCTCAGCGCATGGGCCAGCACGAAGTCGCGCTCCAGCGTTCCCGGCGGCGCCAGGATCACGGCCGCATCCGCTGAGGCGTCCGGCAGGGCGGCGATGTCGCTCGACCCGGGGATCAGCGGCGAAAGCTGCAAGGCGCCGGGCGGAACCTCCACGAGCCCCGGCGCGGGCGCGCCATACAGGAGGGCTCCGGTCATGGCCGGCCTCAGGCCCGTTCCCTGGCCCGCGCGAACCGCACCTTCGGGTAGCGCTCGGTGACGTAGCCGGTTTCCCAGGCGGTCTTGGCGAGGAACACCGGCTGGTCGTCGATGTCGACGGCCATCTGCGAGCGGTGCTTGCTCTGGAAGTCCTCCAGGTCGGCCCGCTCCGCGTCGAGCCAGCGGGCCTCGGCGTAGGGGCTGGCCTCGAAGATCACCTCCAGCTGGTATTCGTTGGCCAGCCGGTCGGCCATCACCTCGAACTGCAGCTGGCCCACCGCGCCGACGATGAAGTCCGCGCCCATGGTCGGGCGGAACAGCTGGGTGACCCCCTCCTCCGCCAGGCCCTCCAGGGCCTTCTTCAGGTGCTTGGCCTTCAACGGGTCCTTCACCCGCACCCGCTGTAGGATTTCCGGCGCGAAGTTGGGCAGCCCGGCGAACCGCAGGGTCCCGCTCTCCGACAGGCTGTCGCCGACCCTTAAGACCCCGTGGTTCGGGATGCCGATGACGTCGCCGGCGAAGGCCTCCTCCGCCAGCTCCCGGTCGGAGGCGAAGAACATGATCGGCGCGTTGACCGACAGCTGCCGGCCGGTGTTCTGAACCTTCAGCTTCATGCCCCGCTCGAATTCGCCCGAGGTCAGCCGCAGGAAGGCGATCCGGTCGCGGTGGTTGGGATCCATGTTCGCCTGCACCTTGAAGACGAAGCCCGAAACCTCCGGGTCCCCCGGCGCCACGTGGGTCGGCGCGCCACCCTTCACGGCGGCCACGGCCTTCGGCGGCGGGGCGTAGGCCCCCAGGCCCTCCAGCAGTTCGTCCACCCCGAAGTGGCGCAGCGCCGAGCCGAAGAACACCGGCGTCATGTGCCCTTCCAGGAAGGACTGCGGGTCGAAGGGCTTCGAGGCGCCCTGCACCAGCTCGGCGCTGTCAGAGAGCTCCTCCAGCTCGTCGGGGTCGAGGTAGCTCACCACCGCATTGCCCTTGAAGGCGATGGCGGCGGGATGGCCCTGCTCGCCGTCCGGACCCTTCTTGGCGAAGGGGATGAACTTCTCCCGGCGCAGGTCGAGCATGCCCTTGAAGCGTCCCCCCGAGCCCGCCGGCCAATAGAGCGGCGCGGGGTCGAGGGCGAGCTTGCCGGCGATCTCGTCCAGCAGGGCGAAGGGGTCCTGCGCCTCACGGTCCATCTTGTTGATGAAGGTGACGATGGGGATGTCGCGCAGCCGGCAGACCTCGAACAGCTTCAGGGTCTGCGGCTCGATGCCCTTGGCGGCGTCCAGCACCAT
>NZ_JAQGIZ010000041.1 GCF_028290885.1 Phenylobacterium sp. | reverse complement strand
AGGCCGGCGCGGCCGGGGCGGGCTTCGCCGAGGCTCGCGCCGCAGCCGCGCCGCGTCCCGCTCCCGTTCCGCCGCCGGTTTCACCCTGGCCGGACGCCATGGAGCTCGCCGCCCGCATCCGGCGCGGCGAGACCAGCGCCGCCGAAGCCGTGGAGACCGCCATCCGCCGGGCCGAGGCGCTGCAAGGGAAGCTGAACGCCATCGTCAATTCCGACTTCGACCGGGCGCTCGCCAAGGCCCGCGCCGGGACGCCCGCGGGCCCGTTCGGCGGCGTGCCGTTCCTGATCAAGGACCTGGAGGACTACCAGGGCCTGCCGACCCGCTTCGGTTCGCGGGCCGGGCGCTTTGCGCCGCCCGCCCAGACCCAGACCCCCTACATCTCGGCGTTCGACCGCGCCGGCGTGGTGGTGATCGGCAAGTCGGCGACGCCGGAGGCGGGATTCCTGCCCACCACCGAGCCGCTGGCGACCGGAGTGACCCGCAACCCCTGGGACCTGACCCGCTCCTCCGGCGGTTCCTCGGGCGGCGCCGCGGTCGCGGTGGCCGCGGGCATCGTGCCCGCCGGCCAGGCCAGCGACGGCGGCGGCTCGATCCGGATCCCCGCCTCCAACTGCGGCCTCTTCGGGCTGAAGCCGTCGCGCGGCCGGATGATCGGCACGGCGGGCGAGACCAGGATCTCCGACCTCAGCGTCCGCCACGTCCTGACCCGCAGCGTGCGCGATTCCGCGGCCTTCTTCGCGGCGACCGAGGATGCCGGCGCGCATGCGCAACGCCCGCCGGTGGGCCTGGTGACGGGCCCCGGCAAGCGGCGTCTGCGGGTGGGGGTGATGGTCGAGAACGGTCTCGGCCATCGGCCGCAGGACGAAGTGGTCGCTGCCGTCGACAAAGCCGTGAAGCTGGTGGCCGGCCTCGGCCACCATGTCGACGTCGCCCACCTGCCCTACGACGGCGGCCAGTTCATCGACGACTTCCTTCTGCTGTGGGCGAACGGCGCCAAGGACTTCGCCGACAACATCGGCCGCGGGCTCGGTCGGGCGCCGGACGAACGCGAGCTGGAGCCGTTCAGCCTGGGCATGGTGGAGCTAGCCAGAAAGGCGCCGCCAGAGGCGCTCCCCGCTGCCGTCGGCCGGCTCATGGCCGACGCGCTGGCCTACGACACCTGGTTCCCCGCCCACCAGTTCGACCTGGTGCTCTCGCCGGTGCTCTCCTCGCCCCCGCCGCTGCTGGGCGAGGTCGGGCCGACGGTCCCCTTCGACACCCTGGTGGCGCGGCTCAGGGAGTACGTGGGCTACACCCCGATCCACAACATCGCCGGCGCGCCGGCCATGAGCGTGCCGCTGCACTGGACCGCGGAGGGCCTGCCGGTCGGCGTGATGTTCTCGGCGCGCGCTGGCAACGAGCGGATGCTGTTCGAGCTCGCCTACGAGCTGGAAGCCGCGAGCCCCTGGGCGCAGCGGATACCGCCGGTGCACGTGTAAGTCCCTACCTTCCCCGTTACGCGTGGGAGGCAAGCTACGCCGCCAACCCCTGCAGCCGGGCCGCGATCTCGCGGACCCGCTCCGGGCCGCCGAGCAGCTGTCGGTTGACGCCGATGCGCTTGAACCAGAAATGCAGGCCCAGGAGGTCGGTGATGCCCATACCGCCATGCACCTCGGTCGACGTGCGCGCCACGAACCGGCCGACATCCGACGTCAGCGCCTTGGCGTGGGCGGCCATCAGCGAGGCCTCCGCGGGGACCGCGTCGAAAGCGTAGGCAGCGTACCAGACCAGCGATCGGCAGGGCTCCAGCTCGGCGGCCATCTCGGCGCACATGTGCTTGACCGCCTGGAAGGAACCGATGACGCGGCCGAACTGGCGCCGCTCCTTGGCGTAGGCGACCGCCTTCTCCAGCATGGCCTCCGCCGCGCCGAGGGTGTCGGCGGCGACCAGGACCCAGCCGGCGTCGCGCAGGGCCGCGAGCAGCTCCGGCCCGCCGCCCAGCAGTTCGGCGGCGACGCCGTCGAAGGTCAGTTCCGCCAGCCGCCGCGTCTCGTCGATGCCCGGCATCAGCGTCCGGGTTATCCCAGCCGCGTCGCCGCGCACCAGGTGCAGCCCGCCGCTCCGGTCAGCGACGATGAGCAGGCCCGCCGCCATTCCGCCGGGCACGAACAGCGCCTTGCCTGTGAGCTTGCCGTCCGACGCGGTCACGCCCGCCCCGTCCCGCGCGCCGGCGATCGGTTCGGAGATGGCCGCCACCGCCATGACCGCGCCCGACGCCAGCTTCGGCAGCCACTCCGCCCGTTGAGCCGGCGAGCCGCCGCGCATCAGGGCGATGGGGCCCAGCACGACGCCCATGAACGGCACGGGCGCCACGGCCCGGCCCAGCGCCTCCGAGGCCAGGGCTGCGTCCAGCAGGGTCAGGCCGAGCCCGCCGTGCTCCTGCGGGGCGACGATCCCCGCCAGGCCGAAGTCGGTCATGGCCTTCCAGATGTCGCCGCCCTTGTCGGTGAGGTCGCCGGCGAACTTGCGCACGCGGTCCAATGAACTTGCCTCGGCCAGCGTCCGCGTCAGGCTGTCCTGCATCATCCGCTGGTCGGAGGTGAGCGAGAAATCCATGGCTCAGGCCGCCGCCGGCTTCGGCTCGCGCGGCAGGCCGAGCCCCCGCTCTGCGATGATGTTCTTCTGGATCTGCGCCGTACCGCCGCCGATGATCAGGCCCAGGTCGAACATGTAGTTCCGCTGCCAGGAGCCCTTGGCCCGCAGGTGCGGCCCGTCGCGGTAGAGGATGCCGAGCTCGCCCAGGGCGTCGATCGCCAGCGCCGCCAGCTGATGGTTGAGCTCGCATCCCTGCAGCTTGACGATCAGGCCGGCGAGCCCCGCCGGTTCCTGCGAGAGCTGTGAGGTGATCAGCCTCAAGCCATTGAATTTCATGGCCAGGACCCGCCCTTGAAGCTGCATGAGCCGGTCCCGGAAGACCGGGTTGTCGATCACCCGCTGGCCGTCGACCGTTTCGGCTTTCATCAATTCGATCAAAGCGTTCAGCCGGGCTTCTGTGGCGTTGGGATCGCCCAGCATGCCGCGCTCGTGCTTCAGCGTGGTATTGGCCACGAACCAGCCGCGCCCGCGCCCGCCCACCACCTGGTCCTTGGGCACGCGCACCTCGGTGAAGAACACCTCGTTGAACTCCGCCGCCCCGGTCATGGTCTTCAGCGGCCGCACCTCGATGCCCGGACTGTCCATCGGAATCAGGACGTAGGAGATGCCCTCGTGCTTGGCCGCCTGCGGCTCGGTACGCACCAGGCAGAACATCATCTGGGCCTGGGCCGCGGTGCTCGTCCAGATTTTCGACCCTGAGATCAGGAAGTCGTCGCCGTCCTCGACCGCCTTGGTCTGCAGGCTCGCCAGGTCCGAGCCCGCGCCGGGTTCGGAGTAGCCCTGGCACCAGATGATCTCGCCGCGCAGAGTGGGCCCGATCCAGCGGCGCTTCTGCTCTTCCGACCCCACTTCCAGAAGGGTGGGGACCAACATCGAGATGCCCTGCCCCGCCATGCCGCGCGGCGCACCGGCGGCGATGAACTCCTCGGCGATGATCCGCCCCTTCAGGATGTCGGGCTCCGCGCCGAAGCCGCCGTACTCCCGTGGGATGGTGCGTGCGGCGTAGCCGTGCTCGATCAGCAGCCGCTGCCAGGCCAGCCCGTCGTTCGCTGCGCCTTGCGCGTAGTCGCCGCGGTGCGCCTCAAGGAACCCCCGCACCTCGCTGCGGAACGCCGCCATTTCGGGGGTTTCATTCAGGTCCATGTCCGTACTCCCGGATCGACAGGTGAACCCCTTTCCGGACCGCGCGCAACGGCGCCGCGACGTCAGCGGGCGCCCAGGTGCAACACATGCGGCCAAGCTTGGGTTATAGAGGCGACAGGGAGATCCACATGACGCGCCACACCCTCTTCGCCGCCGCCGGCTTCGCCGTGCTGTCGCTTGCCGCCTGCAGCATGCCCAAGGGCTCGTCCGATCCCTGGGTGGGCTACGGGCCCAATCCGCCGCTGCCGAAACCGCAAAAGGCGCTGATCCCGACGGTCGATACTCCGAAGGTGGTGGGCTGGGCGCAGGGCGCGGCGCCCAAGGCGCCAGCGGGCTTCACCGTCGCCCGCTACGCCGACGGGCTCGACCACCCGCGCTGGCTCTACGTCCTGCCGAACGGCGATGTGCTGGTCTCGGAATCGGCCTCGGAGCCGTCCGCCGCCGACAAGTCGAACCAGGGGATCAAGGGCTTCTTCCAGAAGCTGATTATGAAGCGGGTCGGGTCGGCCAGGCCCAGCCCCAACAAGATCTTCCTGCTCCGCGATTCGGACGGCGACGGCATCGCCGAGAGCCGGATGCTGTTCGCCCAGGGGCTGACGCGGCCGTTCGGCATGACGCTCGTCGGAAACACCCTTTACGTCGCCAACGACAACGGCGTGGTCAGCTTCCCCTACGCCACCGGCCAGACCTCCGAAACCGGGACTGGCCAGAAGGTCTTCGACCTGCCGGGCGGCCCGATCAACCATCACTGGACCAAGAACGTGATGGCGAGCCGCGACGGGACCAAGCTCTATGCGACGGTCGGCTCCAACTCGAACGTCGGCGACAACGGCCTGGAGAACGAGGTCGGCCGCGCGGCGATCTGGGAATACGACATCGCCGCCGCCAAGCCGCGGATCCTCGCCTCGGGCATCCGCAATCCCAATGGCATCGACTTCGAGCCGACGACCGGCGTGATGTGGACGGTCTCCAACGAGCGCGACGAGATCGGCAACGACCTGCCGCCCGACTTCCTGACCAGCGTCAAGGACGGAGCCTTCTATGGCTGGCCCTGGAGCTACTGGGGCCACAACGTGGACGTCCGCGCCAAGCCCGCGAACCCCGAGATGGTCGCCAAGGCCATCGCGCCGGATTTCGGCGTCGGCCCCCACACCGCCTCGCTGGGCCTCGTGTTCTACACCGGCGCCGCCTTCCCGGCCTCGTACCGGGGCGGGGCGTTCATCGGCCAGCACGGCTCCTGGAACCGCAAGCCACTCAACGGCTACCAGGTGGTGTTCATCCCCTTCGCCGGCGGCAAGCCGCAGAACGCGCCGCAGGCCTTCCTGACCGGCTTCCTGGACAAGCACGACCAAATCCAGGGCCGCCCGGTTGGCGTGGTGGTCGACAAGACCGGCGCCCTGCTGGTCGCCGACGACGTCGGCGGCGTGGTCTGGCGGGTCAGCACTACGCCTGCGAAGAAGTAGCTGCGCTCAGCCCATGTTGAAGACGCAGATCTTGTTGCCGTCCAAGTCGCGGAAGTAGGCGCCGTAAAAGGTGGGCATCCGCTGTCCGGGCGCGCCTTCGCAGGTCCCGCCGGCGGCCAGCGCGGCCTTGTGGGCGGCATCGACCTGTTCCTTGGTGGCGGCCGGCAGGCCGAACATGCTGCCGTTGCCCCAGGTCGCCGGCTGTTCGTCATAGGGCTTGCTGATGGCGATCATGCCGGGCGTCGCGGACGAGCCATAGAACTGCATCCGGTCGCCGTTGGCGAAGGTGCGCCTGCCGCCCAGCGGCTCCAGCACCTTGTCGTAGAAGGTCTTGGCGCGTTCGAGGTCGTTGGTTCCGATGGTGGCGTAGCCGATCATGGCGCTTCCCCTTTTCTTGATTGCGTGGCCGACAGTCTAACGGCTGACGTACGGGGAACCGCAAGCCCGCGTGGACGAAGCGCCCGATCTGTCGGCCGTGAACCGGGACGCGGAGCTGGTGGCCAGCCCGGCGCCGGGGAGCTGGTCAAACCCGCCCCGTCACCGGGATCAGGACGCCGGTGACCGCGCGGGCTTCCTCGCTGGCCAGGAACAGCATCACCGCGGCGAGGTCCTCGGGCGCCACCCAGGTGGAGAAGTCGGCCTTGGGCATGTCGGCGCGGTTGGTCGGGGTGTCGAGGATCGAGGGCAGGACGGCGTTGACGGTGACGTCGTCGGCCTTCAACTCCTCGGCCAGGCTCTCGGTCAGGCTGTGCACGCCGGCCTTGGACGCGGCGTAGGGGCCCATGCCCATCGAGGCCTTCAGCGCGGCGTTGGCGCCGACGTTGACGATCCGTCCGGCCGGGCTCTTGCGCAGGTAGGGAATGGCCGCGCGGCTGGCGTTGGCGGCGGTCTGGACGTTGATAAGGAACAGCCGATGCCACCCCTCGGCCAGGCTGGTCTCCAGGGTTTCCCAGCGGAAGCCGCCGGCGATGTTCAGCAGCGCGTCCAGGCCGCCGAACCGGTCGGCGACGGCGTCGATGGCCGCCCCGGCGGCCACGGAGTCCGTGAGGTCGACGCCGCCCAGCACCAGCACGTCGTCGCCGCCCGGCAATCCCGGCGGCGGCGTCTTTGCGAAATCGATCAGCGCCAGCCGCGCGCCCTGCTCCGCCGCAGCCGTGGCGACCGCTGAGCCCAGGGCGCCGAACGCGCCGGTGATGGCGTAGACGCGTCCAGCCACGGGGCCAGCCTAGAGCCGCTCGACGATGGTCACGTTGGCCAGGCCGCCGCCTTCGCACATGGTCTGCAGGCCCCACTTCTTGTTGCGGGCCTTCAGGGCGTGGAGCAGCGTAGTCATCAGCTTCGTGCCTGACGCGCCCAGCGGGTGGCCAAGCGCGATGGCGCCGCCATTGACGTTGAGCTTGGCGGGGTCCGCGCCCGTGGTCTGCAGCCAGGCCACCGGCACCGAGGCGAACGCCTCGTTCACCTCGAAGAGGTCGATGTCGTCGATCGACATGCCGGCCCTCTTCAGCGCCTTCTCGGTGGCCGGCAGCGGGGCTTCCAGCATGATCACCGGGTCGTGGCCGATGAGCGTCAGGTTGTGGATGCGGGCCAGGGGCTCGAGGCCGAGTTCCTTCAGCGCCTTTTCGGAGACGATCATGACGCCGGACGCGCCGTCGCAGATCTGGCTGGAGGTGGCGGCGGTGATCGCCCCGCCTTCGCGCAGCAGCTTCACGCCGCGCATGGCTTCGAGGCTGGAGTCGTAGCGGATGCCCTCGTCGCTGTCGTGGCGCACCGCATTGCCCTCGGCGTCCTTGCCGTCGACGGCGACGATTTCGTCCTTGAAGGCGCCGCCCTGGGTCGCGGCGATGGCGCGCTGGTGGGAATTGTAGCCGAACTCGTCGAGCTGATCCTTGGTCAGGCCGTACTTCGACGCCATCATCTCGGCGCCCATGAACTGGCTGAACTGGATGTTCGGATAGCGCGCCTGCATGTTCGGGCTCATCGGGTTACCGAAGCCTTCCTTCGCCGGCAGGGCGACGGAGAGACCCATCGGCACACGGGTCATGCTCTCGACGCCCGAGGCGATCACCACGTCCATGGTGCCGCTCATCACCGCCTGCGCCGCGAACTGCATCGCCTGTTGCGAGGAGCCGCACTGGCGGTCGACGGATGTGCCCGGCACGCTTTCCGGAAGCTTGGAGGCTAGCACCGCGTTGCGGGCGATGTTGGTGGCCTGCTCGCCCACTTGCATGACGCAGCCCATGACCACGTCTTCCACCAGCGCCGGATCGATGCCGGTGCGGTCCACCAGCTCGTTCAGCACCACGGCGCTCAGGTCGGCCGGATGCCAGTCCCTCAGGCGTCCCCCCTTGCGTCCGCCGGCGGTCCGCGTCGCAGCTACGATATAGGCCTCGGCCATGGCCGTGCTCCCTGATGAAAATCCGTGTGCTCTATGGCGCGTCAAAACGACTGTATGAAGGCGCCGCTGCGTAAGACAAGCCGGTTGCCGTTAACGTCAACCCATCCGGCGGTGCCGCTCAACAGGAGACGTGCGTGAAACTCAATCTCGGCTGCGGGTTCGACAAACGGGAGGGATGGTTGAACGTGGATGGCTTCGCCGCCTGCGAGCCGGACCGGCTGCTCGATATCGAGGCCACCCCCTGGGACCTCGAAACCAACGCCTTCGAGCATATCCTGATGAAGCATGTGCTGGAGCATGTGGGCGCTGAGTTCCCGGTGTTCGCCGCGGTGATGCGCGAGCTCTATCGCGTCGCCGCGCCCGGCGGCCTCGTCGAGATCCATGTGCCGCACGTCCGGCACGACACCTTCTGGTCGGACCCGACCCATGTGCGGGCGTTTACGCCGCTCACCTTCATGATGATGTCGAAGCGCCAGAACCGCATCTGGATGGAGAACCGGGCCAACTACACGATGCTGGCGTTCCTGATGGAGGTGGACTTCGAAGTGGAGAGCGTCGTCCAGAACTACGACCCGCGGTGGCAGGCTCGGCTCGACGCCGGCGAGATCACGCGCGAAGCATTGCGGGCGAAGGCCGACGAGAGCTGGAACGTCGCGCGTGAACTGCAAGTGCGCCTGCGCGCTGTGAAGCACGCCTAATCGGCGAAGCTGTCCTGCAGGATGCGTTCCAGCCATTCGGCGTCGAGGCGGTCGAAGGCGGCGGGGGTTTCGGAATCGACGTCGAAGACCGCGAGCAGGTGGCCCTGGGCGTCCACCACCGGCACCACGATCTCGCTGACCGAGCGGCTGTCGCAGGCGATGTGGCCGGGGAAGGCGCCCACGTCCTCCACCACCTGGGTCTGGCGGCTGCGCGCCGCGGTCCCGCAGACGCCCTGGCCGAAGGCGATCCGCAGGCAGCCGAGCGTGCCCTGGTAGGGCCCCACGACCAGCTCCTCGCGCTTCTCCGGATCGACCGCGTAGAAGCCGGTCCAGAGAAAGTGGTCGAAGCTGGCGGCCAGCATCGCGGCGACGGTCGCCATGCGCGCGGTGAGGTTCGGTTCGCCGTCGAGCACCGCGGCGATTTCTTGGGCCACCGCCGCATAGCGCTCGGCCTTGGCGGCGGGGAGGATTTTGTCGTTGAACGCTTCGGCCATGGACGGGATGTAGCGGTCCTGGGCCCGCTGGACAAACCCCCGCGGCGCAGCCTTTCTAGGCGCCTTCAGTTTCGGGGAGCTTCCATGCGTCTAGCCTTGCTTGTTTCCGCGCTCGCGATCGTGTGCGTGGCGCCGCCCTCCTTCCCGGCGTTCGCTCAGGTCTCGGACGGCCCGTCGAGGACCTTCCAGGGCGGCGACATCTTCGGCATCCGCACCGCGAGCGACCCGCAGGTGCGCCCCGACGGCGGGGCGATCGCCTACGTGCGGACGACCCAGGACATCATGATCGACAACGGCCGGCCATCGATCTGGCTGGCCGACCCGCAGACCGGGGTCCAGACCCCGCTGGTGGTGGACGAGCAGGCGAACTTCGCGCCCCGCTGGTCGCCGGACGGGACGCGGCTGGCCTATGTAGTCGCCGGGTCCGGCGGCGCGCAGCTCTACGTCCGCTGGATGGCCGCCGGCCGTTCGGCCAAGGTCGCGACGCTGGAGCAGTCCCCCAACGAGATCGCCTGGTCGCCGGACGGCAGGACGCTGGTCTTCACCATGCTGACCCTCGACGAGGGCAAGCCGCTGGGCGCGCCGCTCGCGAAGCCCGAGAACGCCAAGTGGGCCGACCCCATCAAGCTCATCGACAAGGTGACCTATCGGGCCGACGGCGCGGGCTATCTGAAGCCCGGGTATCGGCACCTGTTCGCCGTCTCGGCGGACGGCGGGCAGCCGCGCCAGCTCACCTTCGGCCGGTTCGACGACGGCGGCCCGATCAGCTTCATGCCCGATGGCAAGAGCGTGCTGTTCGCTTCCAACCGGAAGGCCGATTGGGAACGCGACCCGCAGGAGAGCGAAGTCTATTCCGCCGCGCTCGCCGACGGGACGCTGACCCAGCTGACCCACCGCGTCGGCCCGGACCAGGCCCCGGCCGCCTCGCCGGACGGCTCGAAGATCGCCTATGTCGGCTTCGACGACGCCCGCCACCGGGGCTACGAGAACATCCGCCTCTACGTCATGGACCGCGACGGCAAGAACAGCCGAGCGATCACCGCGGGCTTCGACAACAGCGTCGGTGCGCCCACCTGGGCCGCGGATGGCAAAAGCCTTTACGTCCAGTACACTGAAAAGGGCGTCACCAAGGTCGCCCGCGTCGGCCTCGACGGGAAGATGCAGACCCTGGCGAGCGGCCTTGTGCCGTCCGACCTCGACCGGCCCTACACCGGCGGCGACTTCTCGGTGGGCAAGACCGGGCTGGTGGCCTTCACGGTGGGCGACGCGGCCTCGCCGGCCGACCTCGCCGTCCTGCGCGGCGGCAAGGCCGTCAGGCTGACGCACCTCAACGACGACCTCTTCGCCGGCAAGCAGCTGGCGAAGGTGGAGGCGATGCCGGTGGTCTCGTCCTTCGACAAGAAGCCCATCGACGCCTGGATCGCCACCCCGCCCAACTTCGATCCGTCGAAGAAATATCCGCTGATCCTGGAGATCCACGGCGGGCCGTTCTCGGCCTACGGGCCGGTGTTCTCTACCGACGTGCAGCAGTACGCCGCGGCCGGCTATGTGGTGGTCTACTCGAACCCGCGCGGCTCGACCTCCTATGGCGAGGCCTTCGCCAACGAGATTGACCGCAACTATCCGAGCCACGACTACGACGACCTGATGAGCGTGGTCGACACCGCCCTCAGCAAGGGGTTCGTCGACCCCGGCCACCTCTACGTGACCGGCGGCTCCGGCGGCGGGGCGCTGACCGCCTGGATCGTCGGTAAGACCGACCGCTTCAAGGCCGCCGCGACCCAGAAGCCGGTGATCAACTGGACGAGCGAGGTGCTGACCACCGACGGCTACAATTTCATGGCCGCCTACTGGTTCGGGAAGATGCCCTGGGAGGACCCGCAGGGTTATTGGGCGCGCTCGCCGCTGTCGCTGGTCGGCAATGTGAAGACCCCGACGCTGGTGGTGGTCGGCGAGGACGACCACCGCACCCCGCCCTCCGAGGCGGAGCAGTACTACGACGCGCTGGCGCTGCGCGGCGTGCCCACGGCGCTGATCCGCGTGCCGGGCGCCTCGCACCACGGCCTGGCCGAGCGGCCCTCGCAGTCGGCGGCCAAGGCGCGGGCCATCCTCGCCTGGTTCGACAGGTACAAGTAGAGCCGCGGGAGCTCGGCGAACAGAAAACGGGCCAGCCACGATCGCCCCGTCGGCGTGGGCGGCCTTAGGTATGGAATAGGTAGGGGGGCTATGCTATGGCGGCGACATGCATACGACCCTTCACAAATCGAAGCTGCTGGCCCGGGTTCGCCGCCTGCGCGGCCAGGTGGAAGCGATCGAACGCGCGCTCGAGGCCGAAGCCGGCTGCGATCAGGTGATGCACCTTATCGCCGGCGCGCGCGGCGCGATGGCGGGCCTGATGGCCGAGGTGGTGGAGGATCACGTCCTCACCCACCTGGTGGACGAGGCGGCCCATCCGGAGGCCCTGAACCGCGAGGCCGCGGAGCAACTGCTCGACGTCGTGCGGACCTATCTGAAATGACCTCCCCCATCCTGAACCGCGAGAGCGACGGCCACAGCCACCTGTTCCTGGGCGCCGGCCACGAGCGCAACGAGCGGCGCACCTGGTTCGTCATCGTGCTGTGCGGCGCGATGATGCTGATCGAGATCGCCGGCGGCGTGGCCTTCGGGTCTATCGCCCTGGTGGCCGACGGGCTGCACATGTCCACCCACGCCGGCGCCCTGCTGCTGGCGGCGCTGGCCTACACCTTCTCGCGCCGCTACGCGCACGATCCGCGCTTCAGCTTCGGAACCGGCAAGCTCGGCGACCTGGCCGGGTTCACCAGCGCGATCGTGCTGGCGATGATCGCGCTGCTGATCGGCTACGAGGCGCTCAGCCGCTTCTTCAGCCCCGTGCCGATCCACTTCGGACAGGCGATCCCGATCGCGGTGCTCGGCCTGGGCGTGAACATCGCCAGCGCCTGGCTGCTGGGCGGCGATCACGACCACGGGCATGGGCATCACCATGGCCACGGCGGCGGCCACGCGCATGACGACGAGGCGCATCGCATCCCGGTCCAGGGCGGCGCCGTCGAGCTCTCGATCTTTGAGACGGACGCGCCCCCCCGATTCCGCCTCGCGGCCGAGGGGTCCGCCCGGCTGTCGCCCGAAACGGTCGTCCTCGAGACCGTCCGGCCCGACGGCGCGCGGCAGGCGTTTCCGATGGCCGACTTCGGCGCCTATCTCGAGAGCGTTGACGAGATCCCCGAACCGCACGCCTTCGCCGCCCACCTGAAGATCGGAGGCGAGGACCACGTTGCGGTGTTCGAGGAGCATGACCACGCCCACGCCCACCACCGCGACAACAACATGCGCGCCGCCGAGGTGCACGTGCTGGCCGACGCGGCGGTTTCGGTGCTGGTGATCGCAGGCCTGTTGCTCGCCCGGCTATTCGGCTGGCTGTGGATGGACCCACTGGCGGGCCTGGTCGGGGCCTGCGTGATCGCCAGCTGGTCCTACGGCCTGATCCGCGACACCGGCGCCATCCTGCTGGACATGAATCCCGACCGGCGGCTGTCCGACCTGATCCGCCGCACGGTGGAGACGGAGGGCGACAAGGTCTGCGACCTGCATCTGTGGCGGCTCGGACCCGGTCACCTCGGCGCGATCGTCGGCGTGGCGACCGACAGCGGACGCGGCGCCGATTTCTATCGGTCAAGGCTCGAGCGCCTGCCGTCGATCTCCCATCTCACGGTCGAAGTGACCGCACCGCAGGCCTGAATTTGTAACGTGCGTGATATTTGCGCCGTCGGCGACGGCCTGTGGGCCCTTCGCAACGGCCGCCCGGAAATTCAAACCGGTGCTGCCGATCCCGGCTTGACGCGCCGTGACGTTATATCATAGCGGAACTGTTATCGTATAACGTATGGCCGAGCTGACGGCCTAAGGGGATCTCCCAATGTCGCATAAACTCCTCCTGCTGGCCGCAGCCAGCGCCGGTGCGCTGGTCGCCACCGCCGCTTCGGCGCAATCCACGGCCGCGGCGCCTCCTGCCGCCGGCCAGGTCTCCGAGATCGTGGTCACGGCGCAGCGGCTGGACGCGGCGCGCTCGACCGTCGAGCCGGCGCTGGGCGCGACCAGCTATTCCCTGCCCCAGGCCTTCATCAACAACCTGCCGGGCGGCGCCAACACCCAGCTCAACCAGGTGATCCTGCAGGCGCCCGGCGCGGCGCAGGACAGCTTCGGCCAGCTGCACGTGCGCGGCGACCACGGGAACATCCAGTACCGGCTCAACAACGTCATCCTGCCGGAAGGCCTGCAGGTGTTCGGCCAGACACTGTCTCCGAGGCTCGCATCCAATATCGACCTGATCACCGGGGCGCTGCCGGCGCAGTACGGCCTGCGCACCGCCGGCATCATCAACATCACCACGAAGAGCGGCTTCAACAACGGCGGCGAGGTCTCGGTCTATGGCGGTAGCCATGGAGTGATCACGCCCTCGATCGAGTACGGCGGGTCGTGGGGCGCCACCAGCGGCTTCTTCTCCGGCAGTTACACCGGCACGGATGTGGGCATCGAGAGCCCGGACGGCAGCGGCACGCCGCTGCACGACCACTCCGACCAGTATCAGGCGTTCGGCTACCTCGACCACATCCTGGACGACAGCAGCCGGGTTTCGGCGATCCTCGGCACCTCGCAGCAGAGCTTCCAGATCCCCAACGTGCGCGGCCTGCAGCCGGACCTTGGCCTCAATGTGAACGGCCGCACGGCCTTCGCCTCCGACAAGCTCGACCAGAGCCAGCGCGAGGGGACGACCTACGGGATCGTCAGCTACCTGAAGACCCTCGATAAGTTCACCTTCCAGGCCTCGGCCTTCGCCCGCTATTCGGAGCTTCGCTACAAGCCCGACGTGGTCGGCGAGTTGCTGTTCAACGGCATCGCCCAGTCTGCTCTGAAGACCGACCTTTCGATCGGGACCCAGTTGGAAGGCGCCTATACGCTGAACGACGCCCACACGATCCGCGGCGGACTGATCGTCTCCACCGATCGGACCAAGAGCAAGACGAACTCCCAGGTGTTCTTCCTCGACGCCGCCGGCAACCAGACCTCGTCGACTCCGACCAGCATCATCGACAACAGCAAGGCCACGGCCTGGAACTATTCGGTCTATCTGCAGGACGAGTGGAAGCTGACAGACGCGCTGACGCTGAACTACGGCGTGCGCTTCGACCAGGTCGACGCCTTCCTGCGCGAGAACCAGCTGTCGCCGCGGGTGAACCTGGTCTGGACCCCCTTCGAAGGGACCACCTTCCACGCCGGCTATTCCCGCTTCTTCACGCCGCCGCCGTTCGAGCTGGTGGCGACAGAGACTGTCAGCAAGTTCGTCGGCACCACGGCCGAGGCGCCGGGGACCCAGAACGACCTGCCGAAGTCGGAGCGCGACAACTATTACGACCTGGGCGTGCAGCAGAAACTGGGCGCCCTGACGGTGGGCGTCGACGCCTACTACAAGGACGCCAAGAACCTCATCGACGAGGGCCAGTTCGGCGCGCCCATCATCCTGACGCCCTTCAACTACCGCGAGGGCTACGCCAAGGGCGTGGAATTCAGCGCCAACTACGCCGCGGGCCCGCTCAACGCCTACGCCAACCTGGCGATCTCGCAGGCCAAGGGGAAGGACATCATCTCCAGCCAGTTCAACTTCGATCCCGCCGACCTCGCCGTTATCCACAACCAGTTCATCTACCTCGACCACGACCAGACCTACACGGCCTCGGGCGGGGCGAGCTACCGGTTCAGCGAGGGGACGCGGGTCTCCGCCGACGTGCTCTACGGCTCGGGCCTGAGGCGCGACGGCAGCGTTCCGAACGGCGACAAGGTGCCGAGCTACACCCAGGTCAACCTGGGCGCCGCCCACGACTTCACCGGCCTGCCGGGCGGTCCGCTGACCCTGCGCATCGACGTGATCAACGTCTTCGACAAGAAGTACGAGATCCGCGACGGGACCGGCGTCGGCGTCGGCGCACCGCAGTTCGGACCGCGGCGCGGGTTCTTCGCGGGCGTCAGCAAGTCGTTCTGATCCGGCGCCGCCGGAACTGGCCGCCGAAGGTCAGTTCCGGCCGGTCGCCACGTCCGCGTCCTTCAGCTGGAAGAACAGCCCCTCGGAGCTGGCGCCGACCAGCTTGAGCCGGCCGGTCATGACGATCTCCTCGCCGGTGTAGCGGACGGGTTTCTGCGAGAACACCTCCAGCGCCTCCGTCGGCGCGTTCGGCGGGCAGAACGGGCAGCCGGTGTTGCGCCGGACCAGCATGAAGTGCGCCGACTGGCTGGTGGGCTCGAGCGGTAGGATGAAGCCGGCGATCCTTAAGGGGCGGTTTTCCCGGTCGCGCAGGGCGGCGGGAAAGGTCGCCAGATACTCGCCCCGGGCGGCATTGGCCGTCACCTGGGCCTGGTTCAGCACGTCCCAGATGGGGTCGTTGTTCTGGTAGTGGTTGGGATTGTAGGTCAGCGCCGGCGCCTGCGCCATCAGGCCGATCGACGCCGCCGCGACCAGCGCGACGGCGATCCGCCGTTCCCAGTTCATCACGCGTACATCCTCCGCCGACGCTCGATAGCATCACACGATGCTGTTGCATTTGCCATGTGATGCGATCCACCATGCCGGGAATCCGCGCCGGCGCGCGGTCGATTTCCCAGGGGGATTCTATGAGAGTGTTGCCGGCCATCACCTGTGTCCTTGCGTGGGCGCTTTCCCAAACCGCGCTCGCACAGCCCGCCCGCCCCGACCAGGCGGCGTTCCGGGCGCTCTACAAGGAGCTGGTGGAGACCAACACCACGCTGTCCGTCGGGAGCTGCACCCTGGCCGCCCAACGGATGGCCGACCACCTGAAAGCAGCCGGCTACACGGACCAGGACATCACCCTGTTCAGCGTGCCCGAGCATCCCAAGGACGGCGGCGTGGTGGCGGTGCTCAAGGGCACAGACCCGAAGGCCAAGCCCCTACTGCTGCTGGCGCACCTCGACGTGGTCGAAGCCAAGCGCGAGGACTGGACCCGCGACCCCTTCACCCTGATCGAGGAGAACGGCTTCTACTACGCCCGTGGCGCTTCCGACGACAAGGCGATGGCCGCCATCTTCACCGACAGCATGGTGCGGCTGCACGCCGAGCCGCGCGCACGCCGGACCATCAAGCTGGCCCTGACCTGCGGCGAGGAAACCACCGGCGCCTTCAACGGCGCGGAGTGGCTCTCCAAGAACCGCCGCGAGCTGATCGACGCGGGTTTCGCCCTGAACGAGGGCGGCGGCGGCCGGCTCGACGCGGAGGGCAAGCCCCTCGCCCTGGCCATGCAGGTGTCGGAAAAGACCTATCAGGACTATATCCTGGAAACCCGCAACCCGGGCGGCCACTCGTCGATGCCGCGGCCGGACAACGCGATCTATGAGCTGGCGACCGCGCTGGGCAAGGTGCAGGCCTTCCGCTTCCCGGTTCACCTGAACCCCGTGACCAAGGCCTTCTTCGAGAAGCAGGCGGCGCTCGTGCCCCCGTCGCTCGGACAGGCGATGACCGCCATCGCCGCCAATCCGAACGACAAGCTCGCCGAGACCGTTCTCTCCCGCGACCCGATGCTCAACTCGACCCTGCGCACCACCTGCGTCGCCACCCAAATCGAAGGCGGCCACGCCCAGAACGCCCTGCCGCAGCGGGCCACCGCCAACGTCAACTGCCGCATCGCGCCCGGCGAGAGCACCGAGGACGTGCGCAAGGTCCTGGCCGGCGTGGTCGACGATCCGGCGGTCACCGTGACCCTGAAGGTCGCCCACGGCCCGGTCGGCCAGCCGGCGCCGCTCGACCCGTCGGTGTTCCGCCCCGCCGAGACCCTGGCCGCGGAGATGTTCCCGGGCCTGCAGATCATCCCGGTGATGTCCACCGGCGCCAGCGACTCCATCTTCCTGTCGGCGGCGGGCATCCCGTCCTACGGGGTTCCCGGCATCCTCTACGAAGCCGATGGCGGCGGGATCCACGGCCTGAACGAGCACATCCGGGTGTCCTCCCTGATGAAGGGCCGCGACTACCTCTACCGGCTCGTCAAGATATACGCCGCCGCGCCCTGACACGGCGCGTCCCGCCGGGCGGGCGATCAGGCTGTCGGCAAGGCCCTTCGGATGGTGGCCCCGTTGTAGGCCAGCATGCTGAGGTAGTCGGCGGCGGGACCGCCTGGCCCGGAGAGCATATCGGCGAACAGCTCGCCGCCGATGTTCACGCCGGTCTCGCGGGAGACCTCGCGCAGGACGCGGGGGTCTCCGGCCGTCTCCAGGAAGAGGGCGCTGACCCGTTCGGCGCGGATCGTGCTGATCAGCCGGGCCACCCGCCGCGCCGACAGCTCGTCGCGAGTGGTCATGCCCTCGAGGGCGAGCAGACGGACCCCGTAGGCGCGGCCGAAATAGGCGAAGGCGTTGTGGCTGGTCAGCACGGTGCGCCGGCCTTCGGGGACCGTCGCGAAAGACGCCCGCAGGTCGCGATCGACGGCGCTCAGCCGGGCCGCATAACGCGCGGCGTTGGTGGCGTAGAGCGCCCGGCCGGCGGGATCGAGCCGGCTGAGCCCCGCGGCCACGTTCCGGGCATAGGTCTCGCCGTTGCGCGGGTCCTGCCAGGCGTGGGGGTCGGGCGTCCCGCCGGCCCAGAGCACCGGGGCGCCGCGGCTGGCCACGATCGGGGCGTCACGCCGATCGGCGCCGGCGATGAGGCGGTCCATCCAGCCCTCGAAACCCAGGCCGTTGATCACCACCGCCGAGGCGGACGCGACGGTCCGGACAGCTCCGGCGGAGGGTTCGAACATGTGCGGATCCGAGCCGGGCCCCACCAGCGCCGTGACGCTGACCCGCGGGCCGCCGACGTTGCGGACGATGTCGGCCAGGATCGAGAAGCTTGCCACCACGCTCAGCGGCGTCGCGGCGTGCGCGAGGCCCGGCGAGGCGGCCAGGCCTGCTAGGAAGGCGCGACGGTCCAAGACCCAGCCCCCCGGAGGGATTGCGCTATCCGCCAGGCGACGCCGCCTACCGGCCCGAACAGCAGGGACGCGAGCCAGACCGCCCCGGCCGCCAGGACGATGGCCGGTCCCGATGGCGTCTCGAAGTAGAACGACAGGATCAATCCCACGACGCTCGCGCCGGCCCCCAGCGCCGCGGCGATCGCCACCAGGTGCGGCAGGCTGCGGCTCCAGAACCGCGCAGCGGCGCCGGGCAGGATCAGCAGGCCCACCGCCATCAGCGTGCCCAGCGCCTGGAAGCCGGCGACGAGGTTGAGGACCACGACGCCGAGGAACACGCTGTGCGCCACCGCGCCTGACCGGCCGAGGCTCCGCGAGAATCCGGGATCCAGGCAGTCGAGCACCAGGGGCCGCCAGATCGCCGTCATCACGACCGTGGTGACCGCGCCGCAGCCGAGCAACAGCTGCACGGAGTCGCTGTCGAGCGCCAGCACGCTGCCGAACAGCAAGTGCGTCAGGTCGAGGCGTGCGCCCTGGCTCGCCACCATGACGACGCCCAGGGCCAGGGCGGACAGGTAGAGCGCCGCCAGGCTGACGTCCTCCCGCTGTGGCGTGGCGCGCGCGACGGCGCCGGAGACCAGCGCGACCGCAAGCCCCGCCAGGAAGCCCCCAAGCGTCATCGCCCACAGGGAGAGCCCCGCCAGCATGACGCCGGCGGCGATGCCCGGTAGGATGGCGTGCGCCATGGCGTCGCCGGCCAGGCTCATCCGGCGCTGGATCAGGAACACGCCGACCGGCGCGCAGCTGCAGGACAGCACGATCGCCCCCAGCAGCGCCCGGCCCATGAAGGCGAACTCGCGGAACGGCCCGACGACCGTCTCGTAGGCCCCGACCATCAGCCTGCTCCGAAGGCGCCGACCGGCGGCTCCGGCGTTACCGCGCGGTACAGGGGCTGCGGTGAGCCCAGCACCTCGCCAGTCGCGCCCCAGACCGGCGCCCTTCCGCCCAGCAGCACGACGGTCGGAAAGTGCGCGAGCGCCTGGTCGATGTCGTGGACCGCGGCCGCCACGATGCGGCCGGCTTGGGCCCACTGCGCGAACAGCGCCAACACGGCCTCGGTGGTGTCGGCCGCCAGGCCCGCGAACGGCTCGTCCAGCAATACGATGTCGGCGTCCTGCAGGATCAGCCGGGCCAGCAGCACCCGCTGACGCTGCCCGCCGGACAAGGCGCCAAGCGAGACCTTCTCGAAGCCCCCGAGCCCGACCGCGCCCAGCGCCTCGGCGACGCGGGCCTTGCGGTCCGCCCGGCCGGCCGGGGGCGATCTCGAAAGGCCGAAGGCGACGGTCTGACCGACCGTGGCCGGGAAGCTGGAATCGAGCTCGGACTGCTGGGGCAGATAGGCGACGCGGGCCGAAGCCGGCCGCAGCACCCGCCCCTGCAACGGTGCGAGTTGGCCGGCCAGGCCCTTCAGCAGCGTGGACTTGCCGGCGCCGTTTGGGCCGATCAGCGCCGTGAGGCTTCCCGCGGCGAAGACGCCGGTCAGCGGCGCCACCGCGGCCCGGCCGGCGTAGCCGAAGACCGCGCCCGCAAGTTCGAGCGCGGCGTTCGGCCGAACCCGGCCGTCGTCCAAATCGACGCTACGCCTGCCGGACGGGGCCATCCGCAACGGCGCTGGCGCCGCCGCCTGGTCGCGACGATAGGGCGGCAGAGCCTGTGGGAGTTGGACGAACATCCTGCCTACGCTTGTTATAGTATAACACCTATAGGCGTAGCGGCGGGCGGCGACAAGCAACCGTTATATGATAACGTTTCGTCCGACGTATCGGCCACGTCGAGTCAGCCGATCAACGCAGCGCCTGCGCGGGACTGAGGCGGTAGGCCATCAGCGCCGGCGCCAGCGAGGCCAGCACGCTGAGAACCGCGGCGCCGACCAACAGCAGCAGCTCCGTTCCGCCGACGGCAGGCAGGTTCAGCAGCGGGCCGCCCGTCACGGCGCTGCGGTGGGCGGCGAAGGCGGCCGCGCCCCGGCCGAGCGCGATGCCCACGAGACCACCGATCAGGCCCAGGGCGAGGGCTTCCAGCAGAACCAGGCGAAGCAGCAGCGCCGGGCGCGCGCCCAGGGCGCGCAGCAGCGCGAGCTCCCGGCTCCGCTGGCTGACGGCGGCGAACAAGGCGACGAAGAAGCCCAACGCCGACAGGCCCAGCAGGCCGATGCCGAAGCCGCGCAGGACGCCGCTGCCGGCGCCCAGCATCTGGTTGAGGTGCGCCGTCTCGATCGCCGGCACGGCCGCCTGCAGGTTGGGCTGGGCGGTGATCTGCCGGGGCAGCATCAGGGCGCCCATCGCCGAGCGGTAGCTGACCAGCAGGGCCGTGACCTCGAGGCCGCTCGGCGACTTGTCGACGTCGCTGGGGTCGAGGGCCTCGCCCCGCGCCTTGGCAGCGGCGTGCTCGACGTTCTCGTGCTCGTGCACCTTCCACACGCTGGCCGTGTCGGTCAGCACCAGCCGGTCGATCACCGATCCGGTCGGCTTGAGAATGCCGACCACGCGGTAGGGATTGTCCTTGTGCGCCTCGCCGCCCGGCGCGAGCCCGTGGTCGCCGATGAAGCTCTGGCCGAGCCGCAGCTTGAGCCGCCGTTCGGACTCGGCGCCGAGCACCGCCTCCATCGGCCCGGTCCACCAGCGGCCGGAGGCCAGCTGGGCGTGGTAGATGCCGCCATAGGCGGGCGATGTGCCGACGATCCGCAGGCCGCCGACGTTGTCGCCGAGCGAGATCGGCACCGCGCGGCGGACCAGCATGTTGTGCGACAGGGTCTGGGCGGTCTCCAGCGGGATGTTCCCCGTCGGGACATCGAGCTGGAAAATCGACGACAGGATCAGCTGCATGGGGCTGCCCTTGGCGCCCACCACCAGGTCGATGTCCGCCAGGTCGCGGCTGAACCGGTCGTCGAGGCCGCGGCCCACGGCCAGCAAGGCGGTGACCACGGCCACGCCGAGCGCCAGGGTCAGGGCGTGGAAGGCCCAGGTGAGCGGCTTGCGCCGCACGAAGGCGGTCATCAGCTTGACGGTGTTCATGCCGCCAGCGCTCCGAGCGACACCACCGAGACGGTCTGGGGGATCAGCGGCTTGAGCCGCTGGTCATGCGAGGCGATCAGCAGGGCCGCGCCGGTCTCGCGGGCGGCATCGAGCAGCAGCCTCGCCACCGTGTCGCAGGCGGCGTCGTCGAGGCTGGCGGTCGGCTCGTCGGCGAGGATCACCGAGGGGCGCATCAGCATGGCGCGGGCGATGGCGACGCGCTGGGCCTGGCCGCGGCTGAGGGTCTCGGCCGGCCGGTGCGCCCAGCGGTCCAGCCCCAGATGCGTCAGCAGTTCGAGCGCGCGGGCGGCGTCCTGGGGCTGGCCCGCCGCGAACGGCGCCAGCAGCAGGTTGTCGAGGGTCGAGAGCCCGGAGATCAGGTGCAGGTCCTGGAAGACCAGGCCGATCTTGCGGCCCCGGAAGTGGTCGCGTTCGGCCGCGGACATCGCCGCGACATCCTCGCCGTCGACCCGCACCGATCCGCCCAGCACGTCGACCAGGCCGGCGATCGCCAGCAGCACGCTGGTCTTGCCGGATCCCGAAGGGCCCAGCATCAGGGCCGCTTCGCCCGCCGACAGGCGAAGGCTGGGCAGCTCCACGACCGCCTCGCCTCCGTAGCCGGCCTTCAAATCTGTGGCTTCGAGCACGAGGCCTCACTGGCGCAGAGGCCGCTAGCGTTATGGTATAACATATGCAGACTCAAGCGCGCGTTTGCGGACGCCCGGCCAGGAGCCGTCAGGCGGCGCAGTTACGGCATCGCCCGTGGGCCTCGATCGTCACATGCGACGGCTGGAAGTCGCTGTGCGCCCGGATCGTCTCGAGCATGTCGCCGGTCGGGGTGGGGATCTCCTCCGCCGAGCCGCAGCAGTCGCAGATCAGGAACGAGGCGGTGTGGCCGGCGGCTTCGAGATGGCAGGCGGTGTAGGCGTTGAGGCTGGCGATCTTGTGGGCCAGGCCGAGCTCGACCAGGGCGTCGAGCGCCCGATAGACGGTGGGCGGCGCGGTCGTCACCCCCTCCTGGAAACGGCCCATGAGATCGTAGGCTTTCACCGGCCCCCCGGATTCGAGCAGCAATTCGAGGGCCCGTTCGCGTTGCGGCGTCCAGCGTTGCTGCGCCGACTGGCAGCGCTCTTTGCCGATCGCGATGGCGGCCTTCAGCGCGGCCTTCGACGGCTTCGACGTTCTGGCGTGGCCGCAATCCGGCGACATCCGACTCCCCCGTTTTGTTTCCGAATTATATCTAGTGACACCATCTAGTGACATCGCAATCCCCGTCAACGTACGGGCTGGATCGCAGCATCCTTACGTTCTACGTTATATTGTAACACCTTTAGCCGCTGAGCCATAGTCGCCCTCTTGTCTCGCCGAACGTCGCGCATCCTCACGCTGGCCATGGCCATGGCCCTGGTCTTCGGCGCCTGTTGTGCGCACGCGGCCTCGCTCTCCGAGGTGCGCTTCGATGCGCTCGGCGGCGGCCCGCGCAGCCTCACGGCGCTCAAGGGCAAGCCCGCCGTGCTGGTGTTCTGGCGCAGCGACTGCGCGCCCTGCCTGATCGAACTCCGCGGATTGGCGGGCCTGCAGGCCGCGGCCGCCCCGGCGCCGCTCGTGACGGTCGCGCTCGAGGGACCGGCCTCGGCCGCCCAGGCGCTGCGCAAGATGGACGTTTCCCCCGAACGCGCCTGGCTGTCGCGAACCGACGCGCGCCTGACCCTGCTGGCCTTCGGTCCCGCCCCGCCCCGGCTGCCGCTCTCCGTCGCCCTCGACAGCCGAGGCGCGGTCTGCGCGCGGCACGTGGGCCTGCTGGGCACGGACCGCGTCCGGCAATGGGTGAAGCAATGCCGCTAGACCATCGGCGCCTGGCGATGAGCCCTTTGCGCCGCCTGCTGGTGATCCTGCCCCTCTGGCTGGGCCTTGGCGGGTGGACCTTCCCCAGCCAGGACCTGAACGTCGAGCCGCCGCAATGGCAGGGCGGCCACATTGAGAGCCTCGATCCGATGTGGAACCTGCTGAACGAGGCGCACGTCGCCGTCGATCGCAAGCGCGGTGCCATGGTGGCCAGCTTCCCCGGCGACCTACAGCAGTTGAACGGCCGGGTCATGAAGGTCGAAGGCTTCATCCTGCCGCTCGAAACCGGCAGCGAGATGCGCCACTTCGCCCTCACCCGCCGCAACTCCGGCTGTCCGTTCTGCCCGCCCAACCTGCCGACCGAGGCGGTGGAAGTCACCCTCCTCAAGCCCATCAAGATGGGCCCGGAACTGGTCACCATCACCGGGACCATGACGCTGCGCACGTCAAGCGACGCCGGCCTGTTCTACGAGATGCGCAACGCCAAGGCGGAATAGCCCGCCCCCCTTTCCAATCCTCTTCCCCGCAAGCCCTGCGCGCCCCTGCGGTTTGATCCGGAGCCAAGCCAAACCATGCCAGACCTCAAACTTGTACGCGCAGCCTGCGTCGCCGTCGTCGCCGCGGCCTTCGCCGGATCGGCGGCCGCCGACGAAGGCATGTGGACCTTCGACAACTTCCCCGCCGCGCGGGTGAAGGCGGCCTATGGCGTGACCATCGACAAGGCCTGGCTCGATCGGGTGCAAGGCGCCTCCGTGCGCCTGACGAGCGGCTGCTCGGCCTCGCTGGTCTCGAAGGACGGGCTGGTGTTCACCAACCACCACTGTGTCGTCGACTGCGCCCAGCAGCTTTCCACCGACAAGGCCGACTATGTGAAGGACGGCTTCCTCCCAGCCACCCGCGCCGAAGAGCGCAAGTGCGCCGGCATGCAGGCGGAGATCCTTGAGAGCATCTCCGATGTGACGGCCGCCGTGAACGCCGCCAGCAGCGGCCGCACGGGGCAGGATTTCGTCCGCGCCCGCGACGCGGCGATGAGCACCGCCGAGGCCGCCGCCTGCGGCCAGGACGTACGCTATCGCTGCCAGGTCGTGTCGCTCTACCGCGGCGGCCAGTACAAGCTCTACAAGTACCGGAAATACTCCGACGTGCGGCTGGTGTTCGCGCCTGAGTTCGCCGCATCCTTCTTCGGCGGCGATCCCGACAACTTCAACTTCCCCAGGTACAATCTCGATATCAGCTTCGTGCGCCTCTACGAGGACGGCAAGCCGGTCGCCACGCCGCGCCACCTGATCTGGCAGTCGCGCGCGCCGCAGCCCGGCGAGCTGACCTTCGTGTCGGGAAACCCCGGCGGCACCGACCGTATGCTGACCGTCGCCCAGCTGGAGACCCAGCGCGACCTGACCCTCCCCGTCAGCCAATTGCAGCGCTCGGAGCTGCGCGGCCGGCTGATCCGGTTCTCGGAGGAGAGCCCGGAATTCAAACGCATCGCCACCGATCCGCTGTTCGGCCTGGAGAATTCCTACAAGGTGTTCTTCGGCCGCCAGTTCGCGCTCA
The DNA here is from genome assembly GCF_028290885.1 of Phenylobacterium sp. GTDB lineage: Bacteria > Pseudomonadota > Alphaproteobacteria > Caulobacterales > Caulobacteraceae > Phenylobacterium. The sequence goes on along the minus strand of NZ_JAQGIZ010000041.1, from coordinate 11,645 downwards.
ACGACAAGGCGTTCATGGACGTCAAGCGCGCCGCCGAGGCCGAGCTGAAGGCCAAGGTCGCCGCCGATCTGAAGCTGGCCGCGGACATCGGCGACCCCTGGGGCGAGATCGCCGCGGCGCAGGCGGCCTATGCCGACCACTTCCTGCGCTTCCGGCAGCTGGAGGCCTCGGCGGGGGCCGAGTCGGACCTGTTCGACTACGCCCGCACCCTGGTCCGCGCCGCCCAGGAGCGCGCCAAGCCGTCGGCCGAGCGGCTGCCGGCCTATGCCGACACCCGCCTGCCGCTGGTGGAGAAGGAGCTGCTCGACGCCAAGCCGGTCGACAAGCCCCTTGAGCAGCTGAACCTGGAGTTCTGGCTCTCCAAGACCCGCGAGTACCTGACGGCCGACGACCCGGCGACCAAGCTGCTGCTGGGCAAGGAGAGCCCCGAACAGCTTTCGGCCCGGCTGGTGAACGGCACGACCCTGGCCGATCCGGCGGTTCGCAAGGCGCTCTGGGACGGCGGGCTTGCCGCCGTGCAGGCCTCCCAGGACCCCCTGATCCAGTTCGTGCTGAGGACGGATCCGGCCGCGCGGGACATCCGCAAGACGTTCGAGGCCCAGGTGACCGGCCCCGTCGACCGCGCCGCCGAACGCATCGCCCGCGCCCGCTTCGCCGCCTACGGCGACGCGGTCTACCCCGACGCCACCTTCACCCTGCGGCTGTCCTACGGAAAGGTCGCCGGCTGGACCTGGCGCGGAACCACCGTCGGACCTTTCACGACGTTCGCGGGCCTCTACGAGCGCGCCACCGGTTCGGAACCCTTCGAGCTCGCGCCGCGGTGGGTGGCGGCTAAGGACAAGCTGAACCCGGCCACGGTCTTCGACTTCGTCACCACCAACGACATCATCGGCGGCAATTCCGGCTCGCCCGTGGTCAACGCCAAGGGTGAGGTGCTGGGCGCCGCCTTCGACGGCAACATCCATTCGCTAGGCGGCGACTACGGCTATGACGGAACGATCAACCGCACGGTGGTGGTTTCGACCGCCGCGGCCACCGAAGCGCTGGGCAAGGTCTACGGCCAGACCGGGCTGGTTAAGGAGCTGACCGGGCGGTAGCCTGCACAGGTCCTCCATGAAACCTCCAAGCGCCACAATCGATGACGGCCATCCTGGACGCGCGACCAGCGTCCGGAGCCTGCGGCGGCTGGCCGTCGGTTTCGGCGTGGCGGGCCTGATCGTCGCGGCGCTGGCGCTCAGCGTGACGGCGCTTCGCGGCGTCGGCGCCGAGCCCATCAGCCGGCGGCCGGCCTGGGAGCGCGCCGCCCAGGCGCGCCTGCCCCGGTCCGACGATCCGATCTGGCGCTCGCTGACGGCCACGAAGGTCTCAGAGGACACCCGCCTCGGGACGCTCGTCGCCAAGTACCCGCCGGCGGTGAAAGCCCTGGTCGGGCGGACCGTGTCGATCTCCGGGTTCGTGCTTCCCCTGGAGTCCAAGCAGGGGACCCAGCACTTCCTGCTCTCCAAATACACGCCGGTCTGCTTCTTCTGCCCGCCCGGCGAGCCCAACGAGGTGGTGGAGGTCAGGTCGACGGGGCCGATCTATCCCGACAACTCGGAGGTCACGGTGACCGGGCGCTTCGGGCTGCAGACCGGCCCCGGCGACGGCTTGCTCTTCCATCTCGATAAGGCCGAGGTCAGCGACTGAACCCGGCGGCGGCCCCGATGTTCGAATCCGCGCGGCGTCGCCTCACGAATGACACATGATGACCTATCACCCGGGCGCGACCGTTCCCGTGTCCAAGGAGTTCCAATGCGTCTGTTGCCGACCGTTCTCGCCGCGTTGCTGGCGCCCCTCGCCTGCCAGGCCGCCCCGGCGGGAACCTCCATCGCCGACGCGCACCGGATGTCGGAAAACGTGCGCGTCCTGGCCTCCGACGCCTTCGAGGGCCGCGGGCCGGCGACGCCCGGCGAGGCGAAGACCGTCGAGTTCCTGATCGGCCGCTTCAAGGCGCTGGGCCTGCAGCCCGGCGGAGAGAACGGCGGCTGGACCCAGGCGGTGACGCTCAACCGGTTCGTGACCCAGAAGCCGCTCACCGCGGCCTTCCGGGTGGGCGGCGAAGCGGTTCCCCTGACCTTCGCGGAGAACGTCGTCGTGCAGACGCGCCGGCCCGGCGCCGACCACGTCCGCGTCGTCGACGCGCCGCTGGTGTTCGTCGGCTACGGGGTGTCCGCGCCGGAGCGCGGCTGGGACGACTACAAGGGCGTCGACCTGAAGGGGAAGGTCGCCGTGGTCCTGGTCAACGATCCGGATTTCGCGACGCCCGAGCCCGGGAAGTTCGGCGGCGCGACCATGACCTACTACGGCCGGTGGACCTACAAGTTCGAGGAACTGGCGCGGCAGGGGGCGCTGGGCGTGCTGATCGTCCACGAGACGCCGGCGGCCGGCTACCCCTGGTACGTGGTGCGAAATTCCTGGTCCGCCCCGCAGTTCGATATCCCGCGCGACCCCCGCGAGCGCGCCCTGGTCGAGGGCTGGATTACGCGCGCGACCGCCGAGGACCTCTTCCGGCGTGCGGGCCTGGACTACGACCAGCTGAAGCTCGACGCGCAGAAGGCCGATTTCCACCCCACCGTCCTGAAGAACGCGACCTTCTCGACCGACTTCAACGTGCAGATCACCTCCATCGTCAGCCGCAATGTGATCGCCAAGCTGCCGGGGACGGGCGCGCCGCAGGACGTGGTGCTCTATGGCGCCCACTGGGACCACCTGGGCCGCGCCGGCGCCGACCTGAAGGGCGACGACATCTATAACGGCGCCGCCGACAACGCGACCGGGGTGGCGGGGCTGCTGGAGCTGGCGCATGCCTTCGCCCAGGCGCCGCGCACGCGCCGCACCGTGGTGTTCGCCGCCTGGACCGCCGAGGAGAAGGGGCTGCTGGGTTCGGAGTACTACGCCGGGCATCCGATCTATCCGCTGGCGCGCACGGTGGCGAACCTGAACATGGATATGCTGGCCATCTTCGGCGCCACGCGCGACGTGGTGATCACCGGCGCCGGCAAGGACGACCTCGAGGACGACGTCGCCGCGGCCGCCCGCGCCCAGGGCCGGGTGATCGACCCCGAACCCCATCCCGAGGTCGGCGGCTACTACCGCTCTGACCACTTCTCGCTGGCGAAGGCCGGCGTGCCGGCGGTCGACATGCACGCCGGCCCGGACCTGGTGAACGGCGGACGTGAAGCGGGGATGAAGGCCTCGGCGGACTTCACCGCGAACCACTATCACCAGCCCTCGGACGAGTGGCGGGCGGATTGGGACCTCAGCGGCGCCCAGCAGGACCTCGACCTGCTCTACAAGGTCGGCCGCGACCTCGCCCAGTCGAACCGCTGGCCGGCCTGGCGGGCCGACGCCGAGTTCAAGCCCGCGCGCGACGCCAGCGCCGCCTTGCGCACCGCCACGGGGAGCGCCCGATGAGCCCATCGAAGCTGGCTGCCTGCGCGGCCCTGGCCTGCGTCTGGCTGGGCTGCGGCGGCTTCGTGCAACGGCCGCTGACGGCCCAGGAAGCCAAGATCGCCGCCCACTACACCAACAACGACCCCGCCTGGGGCGTGCTGGCCCATGCGACCGTCTCCACGGATCGCGCCAAGGGGCAGCTGTCGGCGGACTTCGGTCCCGAGGTGAAGGCCCTGGCCGGCAAGACCTTCAAGGTGAGCGGCTTCATCACGCCCCTGGAGACCGAGACCCGGACGCGCCACTTCATCGTCACCCGGCGCAGCACCACCTGCCCGTTCTGCGCGCCCAACGAGCCGACCGAGGCGGTCGAGGTGCGGCTCACGGAGCCGACGCCGTTCACCGAGGAGGAAGTCGCTGTCCGCGGCCGGCTGGTGCTGACCCGCACCAGCGACGAGGGCCTCTTCTACACCCTGGTCGACGCGACCCGCGTCACGGACGGTAGCTAGGCCGTGCACTCATAACGTTCACAAGCGCCGGCGAGGCGCCGGGTGCAGGACCTTGCGTGGCGACCGGCCGACAGGCGGACTCTCTGAACCTCTGAGAAGGATGGATTGCGGTCATTGGCACGTCGGATGCCGAGGCCTCGCCAGGTGATGAGGCGACCCGCTTCGCGGGCCTCGTCATTGACCCTTGTCCGCGAGAGCCTAAGGTTCGCGGATGGCTGCGGCTGAGCCAGCGTGCCCACCAGAAGCACATCGGCGCGCCAGGCGTGGCCAGAGGCACTTCCTGGTTCTCCTCCAATTCCGATGCGAGGTAGCGCTATGTCCAAGATCAATAACATCGTCCTCGTGCACGGCGGCTTCGTAGACGGCGCCGGCTGGCGTGGCGTCTACGACATCCTGAAAAAGGCCGGCTTCAACGTCAGCGTCGTTCAGAACGCGACGGAATCGTTGGCGGGCGACGTCGCGGCGACCCGGCAAGTCATCGACGCCCAAGACGGCCCCGTGATCCTGGTCGGCCACTCGTACGGCGGCGCGGTGATTACTGAAGCCGGGACCAATCCGAACGTCGCTGGCCTGGTCTACATCACCGCCTTCGCCCCGGATAAGGGGGAGTCCGTCAACTCCCTCATCGCCAATCCCGTGCCCGGATACGACGCGCCGCCAATTTTGCCGCCCGCAGGCGGATACCTCTTGCTCGACAAGGCGAAGTTCGCGGCTGCGTTTGCCGGCGATGTGGACGTCGAAACCGCCGGCTTCATGGCCAACTCACAGGTTCCGTGGGGCGTCGACGCCCTTTCCGGCGAGGTCACCGAGCCCGCTTGGAAGTCCAAGCCGAGTTGGTATCTCCAAGTGCGCGAGGACAAGATGATCCCCTACCCCGCACAGCAGTTCATGGCGAAGCGGGCCGGCGCGACGGTTGCCGAGGTCCCTGGCAGTCACGCCATTTACGTCTCCAATCCGAGTGCGGTCGCCGACCTGGTCCAGCAAGTGGCCAGCAGCGTGGAATTGGCTGACGCGTAGGGCGGACGCCGCAAACTTCCGCGCCTTGCGGCTTCGCCAGATCACCCGGCAGAACAACGTCGCTGTGCGGCAGTGTGCGTCCGCAATGGGTCGGCAAGCGGCCTCACCCTCTCTCGCTCCGCTCGGGGGACAGGCGGCGCACCGACGAGGTTGCGCAACGCTTCGGATTGCGAACCTTCGCGTAGCTGCGGACCTTAATGCCGACGCGGCCGCAGCCGGTCTTGGCGGCGGCGGGATCGTCGCCCGGCTCCAGGCGGGCGTCTTCGGCGACGATGTCCGCCGGCGGCTCGGGGAAGCTGTCCCAGTCCATGTCCTTGTGGAGGGTGCGCGCCCAGCGGCTCAGCCACTCGTCGCCGTCGGGGCCGGCATAGGTGTCGGCAATGGCGTAGGCAGGATCCGCCACGGCCCTCTCCAGGGTTATCGGCTTCAGGCCGTCCGCCCGGAGAAGCTCCGCCAGCCGATCGATGCAGTCGGCGTTCAGCCGGCTCGCGTGCAGCAGCAAGACGAAGCTCGGCCGCCGGCCGAGGACGTCGGCGGCGGCTTGCCGATACCAGGCCACCGACTGGGCGGTGAAGGCCAGATAGGCCCGTCGGATATGCTCCGCCTGCGCGGCGTCTCCGCGAAGCACGGCGTCATCGTAGGGCAGCGCGAACACCCAGTCCGAATTCTCCATGGTGACCGGGGCGACGCGGTAGCCATGCTGCGACAGCCAGGCCTCGAAGCCTTGTCGGACCTCCGGCGTCGGCCCGGTTTCAAGATAGGGGTGGCGATACCAGCGCGGCGCGCGGCCGCGGGCCGCGAGCAGAGCGCGGGTCACCCGCTCCCCCTTGCTCACATCGTCGATGTAGGCGGCCAGCGGAGTGTTGGTCAGCGACGGGTGCGAGTAGCTGTGATTGCCGAGGTCCATCCCCGCGTTCAACCAGCGGGACAGCAGCGCGACGCGCTGGGGGCGGTCCCCGGCCTCCAGCTTGTTCTCGTTGACGAAGCCGGTGGCGCGAATCCGCTGCCGGACCAGGCCGGCCAGCAGCCGGCTGGTCGTGGTCGCGGTGTAATCCAGCGATCCGGTGAGGGCCATGGTCGGCAGGTCGTCGAAGGTCAGGGCGACGTCCTCCGCCGCCGCCGGGGCGGCGATGGCGAAAAGACCCAGGACCACGGCGGCTAGCAATCCGCTTCGGCCCTTGATCGTTCCACCTCGAACGCAACGCGCGACGTCCATCGGTTCGCCCTACCCGCCTCAAGCCGCCGACCTGCTCGCGTCGACCTAGTCACCCTTACATCGACTCGGCGGGATGAACGGGGGCCGGCGCCGAGGCGTCTGAGTGAGCTGTGGATGGGCGCCCTAGGTTGAATCGACATTCATTCGCTGCTGGCGGGGGTCCTTATGCGTCCCTTCTCCCCTTGTGGGAGAAGGTGGCCTGCCCCCGGGCTCGGCCGCAGGCCGACCCGAGGATAAACTCCGCAGGTCGGATGTGGGGTTTCTCAGACCCCTCGGCTTCATCCGATAGGCCGCTAGCACGGATAGCGGAGCAAAACCCCACATCCGTCAGCCTTCGGCTGCCACCTTCTCCCACAAGGGGAGAAGGGACGCACAAGGCCCCCACAGCAGCGAATGAACGTCGATCCGTCCTACGGCGCGATGTGGGCCGCGGTCAGCTCAGCGCGGGCGGCTTCCAGCTCGGCCTGGAACGCCGGCTTGGCCATCAGCTTCTGGACGAGGACGTTGCCGAGCACCTGACCCGCGTCGATGTCGGCGCGGTAGTGGACGCCGCAGTAGAGCCGGCTCTCGGCGTAGTCGGACGCCCGCGCCAGGATGACCTGGGCGTTGCCGGGCATCAGGTTGGCGAGCACGGCTGCCGCCGCGTAGCCCATGGTGGCGTGGCCGCTGGGGTAGCTGTTCTTCACGTCGTGGCGGTCGTCGCAGACGTCGAGCTCGGGGTCATTGAGGAACGGCCGCTCGCGCTTGAAGTAGGCCTTGGCCTGCTTGGCGGCCAGGCTGTCCTCGTTGCGCAGGTCGGCGAACAGGCGCGCCGTGGCTGGGAAGCGCTCCAGGCTGAACGCCGGGCCGAAGACGTCGGCGATGGAGCGGATGTCCTCGACCTCATCGTCGTGCTTGGCCTGTTCCAGCCGCTCGGCGGTGCGCGCCGCGGCGATACGGTGCAGCTCCCCCCGGCCCTCGACGGTGGCCGGGGCGTCGTCCTTCGGCGGCGGCGGCAGCAGCGTCGCCGCGTCGATGTCGCCGGGGCTGAGGAACTTCGACGCGGCCGCCGGCTTGGGGGCGGGCGCGGGCTGGGCCCGGGCGGCGGCGAAGCCTGCGGCGAGCAACATGGCGCTCAGCGCCAGGGGTGCGAACGGGCGGCGCATCAGAAGTTCACCTTCAGCGACGCCTGGAAGTTCCGCTCCGGCTGGAAGTAGTACTGGTCGTAGGGGACGGTCTTGCCGGGCTTGATCGAGGTGAATTTCTGGCTGTCGAACAGGTTGTAGACCGCCCCTTCGAGCCGATAGCGGCCGAACCGGTAGGTCACCGTCAGGTCGGTCGAGTGGTAGCCCGGGATCTTGTAGGCGGCCGGCTCCCCCTCGGCGCCCCACTGCAGCCCGGTGTATTTGTCAGCCAGCGAAACGGTCCAGCTGTCGTCCTGGTAGTAGGCGCCCAGGACGGCGGTGGATTGCGGCGCGCCGGCGATCTGCTTGCCGCCGGTGATCACCACCGGAACCCCGTTGATGGTGGTGTTGGCGCCCTGCGCCTTGGCCGAGTTGATCGAGCCGTTGGCGAAGACGAAGATCCGGTCGGTGGCCTGGAAGGTCACCGAGCCCTCGACGCCCTTGTAGATCGCGCCGCCCAGGTTGAAGTTGACCGTCTCCAGGCCCGCCGCCGGGTCGGTGACCGACACCGTCTGCAGCTTGTTCTTGAAGTCGATGTAGTAGACGTCGGCGTCGAAGGAGATGCGCGAGCCGTGATAGACCGCGCCCGCCTGGTAGTTGGTCGACTCCTGCGGCTCGAGCTGGCTGAGTTGCGGATTGACCACCTGGGTGACGCTGATGTCGGGCACCAGGAAGCCGGTGGCGTACTGGGCGTAGACCGACAGATTGTCCTGCACCTTGTAGTTCGCCGTCGCGAAATAGAGCGTCTTGGTGAAGGTCTTGGAGTCGTGGAACGGCTGGCGGGACTTCTGGTTGACGTCCGCGTCGACGTGGATCTCTTCGTTTAGGTACTTGATGCCTGGCGTGATGGTCAGCTGCGGCGTGACCTTCCACTCGAAATCCACGAACGGCTCGTACTGATGCCAGCCTGACTGCTGCAGGTATTCCAGGTACTGCGGGACGCCCGGCAGCACCTTCTGGCGGTAGTCGACAACCTTAGGGCCGCTCAGGCTGGCGGTGGCGTCATAGTCGTAGCGGGCGCGCGGGCCGGTGTCCGCCGTCTCCAGCCAGATGCCCGCCTTGATCATGCCGAACGGCAGTTCCTGGTCGAGGTGCAGGACGTCGCCGTAGATCTTGTAGACGTTGAGCTTGGTGTAGCCGGGCACGTGGCCGTTCGCCACCGGCTTGCCGCCGGGGACCTGGGTGATGGCCAGGCCGGTCTTGTTGGCGATGTCGGTGGGCGACAGCGTCGGGTCGAGCGCCGATTCCGTGTCGTTCTTGTAGTAGTAGGAATAGAGTGTGTCTTCGAGCTTCAGGCTCGGCGTGATGTCACCATTCAACTTGGCGTAGTTGAACCAGGTGTGTTTGGTGACGAGGTTGTACTTGTAATAGGTCGGGCTCTTCGGATCGTTGCTCAACCCAAAATTCTTCCCGTACAACTGCGTCTGGAGCAGCGTCGCGCCGGTGTTGTCGTTGGTGTAGACCTTGGTCTGGTTCCAGGTCCCCAGCACGGTCAGCTTCCAGCTGTCGACGATCGGGAAGACGGCCCGGACCAGCTGGTTGTAGGCCTTGGCCCCGCTGTGCGTCAGGGCGCCGTCCGTGGTCAGCTCCTGAAAGTTGAACAGGGCGTGGGCGCCGTTCAGCTGGTCAATGTCGCCGGTATTGAGCTTGGTCACCGACATCCAGGTGTTCCAGGAGCCGCCGGTCACCGACTGGGAGCCGCCGCGCTCGTCGCTGACCTCGGGCGAGAACAGGTTGATGGAGCCGCCGAAGCTCGCCACGCCGAGCTGGCTCGCCCCACCCGGCCCGCGGTCCACCACCACCGCGCCAATGGTCGACGACGGGAAGAAGGACGTCGAGTGGTGCGTCGGGCCGTTGGCGTCGCCCCAGGGGATGCCGTCGTAGGTGACGTTGTACTGGCCGTCCTGGAAGCCGCGCAGGGTGGTCTTGGCCTCGCCAAGGCCCGGGCCGTTGAACGAGGTGCCCGAGACGCTGGGCGAGAGGTTGACGATCTGCGTGTAGTCCGCAGTCACCGGGATGAACTGGTCGATGGCCTTGCGGTCGATGATCGACTGCGGCTCGGTGGCCTCGAGCGAGGCTTTCACCGGGGCGGTGGCGGTCACGGCCGAGGAGCCGGTGATCACCAGTTCGTCCACCTGCCGGCCGAAGTCGGGGGTTTCCGGGTCGATGCGGACCGGACCAGCGTCCGCCGCTGCGGTCGCCGCCGCGTCGGCGGCCAGCGCCGGGCTCCAACCCAGGGCCGCCGCCAGGACCAGGGCCGAGCCGGCCCCCAGGCGCATAGCCTTACCGCCGCGGACCGCGGTCCGCATGACCAATCGCTTCATTCTATCCCCCGATACCCCGCCTGAACCGGCGGATGAACCTCCAGCCGGCCCGCGGGGCGGTTCTCCGGAGGCGAAGGCGAGGAATCAAATGAAGGTTTTGTTGCGCTTTTACCTCAAGCGTACGTCAGGATCGGACCATGGTATTGGCAGGTCACAAGAATTGACGCTACGAATACTCCGGACACGGAAGTTCCGCACAGGGACGGACGCGTCGCGACGGGCGAAGCGTGACCGTCAGGCCTCAGCCGGTGTGCGCCAGGCGTCCACCGCCGACCGCATGGCCGGCGGGTAGCGCGGGCCGGTGACGCTGCGTTCGTTCACCAGGTCGTCGACTCGGTTCCAGTCGCCAAGGCCGAGCGGACCGACGCGATCACGCTCGCCCAGTCGCCCGCAGCCGCCTGCCGAAAAAGGCGCGCGGCCGGATACCAGTCGGACCTGACGCCGTCGTTCCACCGCCAGTCCATGCCGAGGGCGGGCAGCAACACCCAGCAAGGCTTCCCCATACTTCCCGCGAGGTGTGCGACCGATGTGTCCACGGTCACGACGAGATCCAGTCCCGCGATGATGTCGGCCGTATCCAGGAAGTCAAAGGCGCCGGTGGCGGCCGGCGAAAGGTCGCGGCCCAGTTCGAGCAGGGCGGCGGCGTCGCGGGGGCCAAGCGAGCGGTTCCGATCATTGTAGTGGCCGCGGTTGCCTGTCGCGACAATCCCGACGCCCCCGCCGCGGGCCGGCCCGGTCGTCGCGATGTAGGCGGGGCTTACGGGGGCCTGCAGCCCGAGCTTCAGCGGCAGGGAGTTCCCGATCACCCAGAAGTCGGCCGCAGGGAGCTTCTGTTCGGCGCGCCAGTAGGGAAACGTCCTGAAGCCGCAACGCTCGAACAGACGCGCCAGATCGCGGGGACTGCAGGCTACGACGACCTCTGCTCCGCGCGCCTCGAGCTCCCGGAGGTAGCGAGCGAACATCATCTGATCGCCGAAGCCCTGCTCCGGGACGACCACGACGCGGCGGCCGGCAAGCGGCTCTCCGCCCCATTCGGGGAAGTCCGCAGCCGGGACGACCGCCCCCGCCTCCTCCCGTCGCGCTTCGTAGAACGGCCACGCTTCGGCATACTGTCGAAGCGAAAGAAGGCACACAGCCAGGCAGCGGCGCGCGCTCGCAATGTCGGGATATTGCGACACGATCAGCCGATATGCCGCGGCGGCCTCGTCAAACCGGCCCGTGTGCCGATAGAGGGTGGCGAGGTTGTGGACGGCGTTCCGGGATGTTGGAAACGCCAGGTAGCCGCGCTCGGCCGCGGCGAAATCGCCAGCATGGTGGGCCGCCACGGCCTCTTCGAAGGTGATGCCCACGCCGGAGTCGGCCTCAGGCTTCCGCCTCGGCCGGCGTGCGCTCGGTGTCCACCGCCGACTGCATGGCCGGCGGATAGCGCGAGCCGGTGACGGTGCGCTCGTTCACCAGGTCGTCGACCTTGCGCGCGGTCTCGTCCGAAAGGCTGACCGCCGCGGCTCCGGCGTTTTCGCGCATGTGCTTGGGGCGCGTGGTGCCCGGGATCGGGACGATGGCCGGGTCCTTCTTCAGGAGCCAGGCAAGGCAGAGCTGGGCCGGCGTGCAGGCGGCCTCGCCGGCCAGGGCCTCGAACCGTTCCAACAGCCGAAGGTTCGCCGCGAAGGCCTCGCCCTGGAACCGCGGCATGGCGATCCGCATGTCGCCCGCCGCGAACCTCGACGGGTCGCGCACCCCGCCGGCCAGGAAGCCGCGGCCGACCGGCGAGAAGGCCACGAAGGCGACGCCGAGCTCGCGGCAGGCGTCGAGGACGGCGATCTCCGGGTTGCGGGTCCAGGGGGAGTATTCGGTCTGCAGGGCGGTGATCGGATGGACGTCGTGCGCGCGGCGCAGCGTCGGCGCCGAGACCTCGGAGAGGCCGATGGCCCGGATCTTCCCCTCCGCCACCAGATCGGCGAGCGCGCCGACGCTGTCCTCGACGGGC
>NZ_JAQGIZ010000020.1 GCF_028290885.1 Phenylobacterium sp. | reverse complement strand
AGCTCCGTCCAGGCCGCCAGCAGCTCCTCGCCCATCAGGGTGTTCAGCGCATTGGCCGCGTCCGGCCGGTTGAAGGTGATCCGGGCGACGCCGGCCTGCGGCTCATCAAGGAGGATGGTCTCTAAGGTCTCTTGGGGCATCAGAACGACTTCGGCAGGTCCAGCACGTGGGTGGCCACGTGGGAGAGGATGAGGTTCGTGGAGATCGGCGCCACCTGGTAGAGGCGGGTTTCGCGGAACTTGCGTTCGATGTCGTACTCCTCGGCGAAGCCGAAGCCGCCGTGGGTCTGGACGCACATGTCGGCGGCGTACCAGGAGGCTTCCGACGCGGTGAGCTTGGCCATGTTGGCCTCCGTCCCGCAGGGCTCGCCGGCCTCGAACAGCGAGGCGGCCTTTTCGACCATCAGTTCCGCGGCGGTCATCTGCACATAGGCCCGCGCGATCGGGAACTGCACGCCCTGGTTCTGCCCGATGGGCCGGCCGAACACTTCGCGCTCCTTGGCGTAGGCGCTGGCCCGGTCGATGAAGAACTTGGCGTCTCCGATGCACTCCGCGGCGATCAGGATCCGCTCGGCGTTCATGCCGTCGAGGATGTAGCGGAAGCCCTTGCCTTCTTCGCCGATCAGGTTGGCGGCCGGCACGACCAGGTCCTCGAAGAACAGCTCGGTGGTCGCGTGGTTCAGCATGGTCCGGACCGGGCGGATGGTCAGGCCGTTCCCGACCGCCTCGCGCATGTCGACCAGCAGCACGCTCATGCCATCGGAGGGTTTGGCGGCGTCGGCCCGAGCGGTCGTGCGGCAGAGCAGCACCATCAGGTCGGAGTGTTCGGCCCGGCTGATCCACAGCTTCTTGCCGCTGACGAGGTAACCATCGCGCCCGTCGCGCCGCGCGAAGGTGGTGATGCGCGTGGTGTCGGTGCCGGCGTCGGGCTCAGTGACGCCGAAGGCCTGCAGCCGCAGCTCCCCGCTCGCGACCTTCGGCAGGTAGGCCTCTTTCTGCGCCGGCGAGCCGTGCCGAAGCACCACGCCCATGGTGTACATCTGCGCGTGGCAGGCCGCGCCGTTGCCGCCCGAGCGGTGGATCTCCTCCAGCACCGCGGCGCCCGCGGCCAGCCCCAAGCCGGAACCGCCATATTCCTCGGGGATCAGCACCGACAGGAAGCCGGCGTCGGTCAGCGCCTGGACGAACTCCGTCGGATAGGCCCGCTCCCGGTCCAGCGCGCGCCAGTAGGCGCCGGGAAAGCGCGCGCAGAGTTTGCGCACTGCCTCGCGGATTTCAGGAAAGGTCTCGCTCACAGCTGCATCTGTGCCATGTGCAAGGCTGGAGATCGACCGTCAAAGGTGGTCATCTGCCGCCAACCGAGGCGTGGGGGAGGGAGGACGTCGATGACAGACTTAAGCTACGTGAACGGCGCCAGCGTCCAGCCGCTGCTCGGCCAGACCATCGGCGCCTGTTTCGACGCGACCTGTGCGGCGCACCTTGGCCAGATGGCGCTGATCTCGCGCCACCAGAAGATCCGCTGGACCTACGCCGAGCTGAAAGAACGTGTCGACGCCCTGGCCTCCGGCCTGCTGGCGCTGGGCCTGGAGCCCGGCGACCGCATCGGCGTCTGGGCGCCCAACTGCGCGGAATGGGCGCTGACCCAGTTCGCCACCGCCAAGGTGGGCCTGATCCTGGTCACCATCAACCCGGCCTATCGCCTCTCCGAGGCCGAGTACGCGCTCAACAAGGTGGGCTGCAAGGCGCTGGTGACGGCCGTCGCCCACAAGACCAGCGAATACCTGGCCATGCTGCGCGACCTGGCGCCCGAGCTGTCGGACGCGCGGCCCGGCGACCTGCAGGCCAAGCGCCTGCCCGACCTGCGCCTGGTCATCACGCTCGGCGAACAGCCACACGCCGGCTGCCTGACCTTCGGCGAGGCCCGTGACGCCGGGACGCCCGCGGACGTCCGCCGGCTGGCCGAGATCGGCGCCGCGCTGCAGTTCGACGACGCCATCAACATCCAGTTCACCAGCGGCACCACCGGCTTTCCGAAGGGCGCGACGCTCAGCCACCACAACATCCTCAACAACGGCTACTTCGTCGCAGAGGCCATCCGGCTGCAGCCCGGCGACCGGCTGTGCATCCCGGTGCCGCTCTACCATTGCTTCGGCATGGTGATGGGCAACCTCGGCTGCATCACCCATGCCGCGACCATGGTCTATCCGTCGGAGGGGTTCGAGCCACTGGCGGTGCTACAGGCCGTCGAGGCCGAGGGCTGCGTGGCGCTCTACGGCGTGCCGACCATGTTCATCGCCATCCTCGGCCATCCGGAGTTCGGCCACTTCGACCTGACGACGCTGCGCACCGGGATCATGGCCGGCTCGCCCTGCCCGATCGAGGTGATGCGGCAGGTGATCGAGCGCATGCACATGCCGCAGGTGACCATCGCCTACGGCATGACCGAGACCTCGCCGGTCAGCTTCCAGTCGGGCGTCGAGGACAGCCTGGAGGTCCGCGTCGCCACCGTCGGCCACATCCATCCGCACCTGGAGGTGAAGGTCGTCGACGAGGCCGGGCGCGTCACGCCCCGCGGCCAGCCGGGCGAGCTCTGCACCCGCGGCTATTCGGTCATGCTGGGCTACTGGGACGACGCGGCGCGCACCGCCGAGGCCATCGATGCGGCCGGCTGGATGCACACCGGCGACCTCGCCACCATCGACGCCGACGGCTGCGCCAACATCGTCGGGCGGATCAAGGACATGGTCATCCGCGGGGGCGAGAACGTCTATCCCCGCGAGATCGAGGAGTTCCTCTACCGCCATCCGGCGATCCAGGACGTGCAGGTAATCGGCGTGCCCGACGCAAAATACGGCGAGGAGCTCTGCGCCTGGATCGTGCTGAAGCCCGGCTGTTCGCTGACGCCCGAGGCCGTGCGCGAGTTCTGCAAGGGCCAGATCGCCCACTATAAGATTCCACGCCATATCCGTTTCGTGGAAGGTTTCCCCACGACCGTCACCGGCAAGGTGCAAAAATTCGCCATGCGCGAGGCGATGATTGCAGAACTGGACCTGGTGATGGAAAAGACCGCATGAGCCTGGGAAATCCGATCACGCCAAGCTGTGAGTCCTTCCCCCGGTACGGGGGAAATATCGCCAATGGGCGAAGCCCGGGCGACAATGGGGGAAGTATTTTCTCTCTTTCGACCTCCCCCATCGACCCGCGACGCTGCGCGTCTTGGGCCACTTCCCCGGTACCGGGGGAAGCCTCCAGATGAGGAAACTCAAGAGCGCCGTCGACACCGGCTCCAAAGCCTTCGCCGCCAACGCCAAGCTGAACCGCTCGCTCGTCGCCGAGCTGCGCGAGCGTGCGGCCGCCGCCGCGCTGGGCGGGCCGGAAGACAGCCGCAAGCGCCACGTGGGGCGCAGCAAGCTCTTGCCCCGCGACCGGGTGATGCGGCTGCTCGACGCCGGCTCGCCGTTCCTGGAGGTGGGCCAGCTGGCCGCCTACGACCTCTATGACGGCGAGGCGCCGGCCGCGGGCCTGATCACCGGCGTCGGCCGGGTCTCCGGGCGCGAGGTGATGATCGTGGCCAACGACGCCACCGTGAAGGGCGGGGTCTATTTCCCGCTGACCGTGAAGAAGCACCTGCGGGCGCAGGAGATCGCCCTGCAGAACCGCCTGCCCTGCGTCTACCTGGTCGACAGCGGCGGGGCCAACCTGCCCTACCAGTCGGACGTCTTCCCCGACCGCGACCACTTCGGGCGCATCTTCTACAACCAGGCGCGGATGAGCGCCGAGGGCCTGGCGCAGATCGCCTGCGTCATGGGCTCCTGCACCGCCGGCGGCGCCTACGTCCCGGCGATGAGCGACGAAACCATCATCGTCCGCGGCCAGGGCACCATCTTCCTGGGGGGACCGCCGCTGGTGAAGGCCGCCACCGGAGAGGTGATCTCCGCTGAGGAGCTGGGCGGCGCCGACACCCATGGCCGCCGGTCCGGGGTGGTCGACCACGTGGCCAACGACGACGAGCACGCGCTGGCCATCGTCCGCACCATCGTGGGTAACCTCAACACCACCAAGCGCATCGACATGGACGTGGCCGAGCCCAGGCCGCCAGCCTTCGATCCGCAAGAGCTCTACGGCATCGTGCCGAGCGACGTGCGCGCGCCCTATGACGTGCACGAGGTGATCGCCCGCATCGTCGACGACTCGCACTTCGACGAGTTCAAGGCGCTCTACGGCACGACCCTGGTCACCGGCTTCGCGCGCATCTGGGGCTATCCGGTGGCGATCCTCGCCAACAACGGGGTGCTGTTCTCGGAGAGCGCGCTGAAGGGCGCCCACTTCATCGAGCTCGCCTGCAAGCGGAAGATCCCGCTCGTCTTCCTGCAGAACATCTCCGGCTTCATGGTCGGCGGCAAGTACGAGGCCGGCGGCATCGCCAAGGACGGCGCCAAGCTGGTCACTGCGGTCGCCTCGGCCGAGGTGCCCAAGTTCACCGTGCTGATCGGCGGCTCGTTCGGTGCGGGCAACTACGGCATGTGCGGCCGCGCCTATTCCCCCCGCTTCCTGTGGACCTGGCCCAACAGCCGCATCAGCGTGATGGGCGGCGAGCAGGCCGCGAGCGTCCTGGCGACAGTGCGTAGGGACGCGCTGGAGGCCCGCGGCGAGACCTGGCCGCAGGACCAGGAGGACGCCTTCAAGGCCCCGATCCGCGACCGCTACGAGACCGAGGGCGACCCCTACCACGCCACCGCGCGGCTGTGGGACGACGGCATCATCGACCCGGCCCAGACCCGCGACGTGCTGGGGCTCTCGATCTCCGCCTCGCTGAACGCCCCGATCCGGGAGACGCGCTTCGGCGTGTTCAGGATGTAGCCATGGCGACAGGCGACCATCTGCTGGAAACGGTCACGGCGGACACCGTGGCCCACGAGATGAAGCGGGCGGCGAAGTACAGCCTGCCGATCGGTACGCCTTGCCCAAACTGCCATACGACGCTGGCCGGAGCCTGGTGCTACGCCTGCGGACAGCGCGGCGAGGAATTCCACCGTTCGATCTGGCGGCTGACGTGGGAAGCCCTTGAGGGCGTCACCAATCTCGACGGGCGGGTCTGGCAGACCCTGCCGCGGCTGGTCCTCAAGCCCGGCCGGCTCACCCGCGACTACCTCGACGGCCACCGGGCCACGCAGATCCCGCCGTTCCGCCTGTTCCTGATCGTCCTCGTCCTGGTCTTCTTCGCCGGCGGTCTAGAGATCAAAGGCAACAAGCAGAATTTCCAGCTCGCCAACCTCAACAGTCCGGAAGTCCAGAAGACGCTGACGCCCAAGGATCGGGCGGACCTGAACCAGGGCGTGAAGGCCATGCGAGACAAACTCGCTCAGGGCGGCAACAAGACGGAGTCGGCGAGCACGGCCTGGCTAAGGGAGCGGCTGGTCCACGCCATGGACAACCAGGAGGCCGTCAAGGCCTCACTCATGGAATGGGCGCAGCGGTTCGCGGTCCTGATGCTGCCGATCGCTGCCCTGATGCTCAGCGTGCTCTTCGTCTCCAAGCGCGGCGTCTACGTCTTCAACCACCTGATCTTCTCGATGCACTCGCTCGCGTTCCAGGGCCTGCTGCTGACGGCGGTCTTCCTTCTGGGCCTGGCGATCGACT
>NZ_JAQGIZ010000015.1 GCF_028290885.1 Phenylobacterium sp. | reverse complement strand
GCCGCGAGATCAGCTCTGCGTAGTCCGCGACATACGGGATCTTGCACTGTTTCTCGACCATCTGGCCCAGCATGGTGAAGCTGTCGCACACCGCCGAGACCTTGAGCCGGCGGCTCGCGTTGGCGATCGCCAGGTGGGAGACCCCCATCTTGCCGAGGCCGACGACGGCGACGTTTACCTGGCCTGTGGCGCTCATGGACACTCCGCACTGCAGCTTACGACAACCCGACGGGCCGACAGATCGCCGACGAGGCCGCCGGCCAGTCCGTGGCGATAAGACGTGCTTCGTAGGAAAGCCTTATCGCGGGCGCAATGGCCGGGCGCCTGTGCGCGCGATCATTGGGCGCAATTTGCGGATGAGCCGTTAAGCGAAGACGCCCTTTCTCGGGGCGCTTGCGGCGCGCTGTCTCATGAAGGAATGTCCGAGCGGTGAATCCCGCCCCGAACCCCTCGCCCGCTCAGAGGCCTGCGAACGGCATCGGGGCGCTGCGGTTGTTGTTCGCCTCGCTGGTGATCGTCTCCCACAGCCCCGAGATGCTCGACGGCAACCTCGGCCGCGAGCCGCTCCATATGCTGTTCCACACCCTCAGCTCCGGCGGATTCGCGGTGGACGCCTTCTTCCTCATCAGCGGCTACCTGATCGCGGCAAGCTTCGCGGCGAGCTCGAGCGTGGGCTCCTATTTCATGAAGCGCGTCCTGCGGATCTATCCAGCGTTCGTGGTCTGCTGCCTGCTTTGCGTGTTCGTCGTGGCGCCGCTCGCAGGGGCCAGCCTGCAATCTCTCGGTCCGGCGGACTGGGGACGACTGGGCTACCGCCTGGTCTTGCTGAAATCGCCCGAGGTGGATCAGGCGTTCGCCTCCCTGCCCTATCCGACCCTGAACGGCTCCGCCTGGACCATTTCGTATGAATTCAGGTGCTATATCCTGGCGGCGCTCCTGGGGATGATCGGGCTATATCGCCGCCGCGGGCTCTACATGGCGCTGACGGCGGCGGTGGTGGTGAGCAGCCTTGTGTTGTCCTGGCCCGGCCTCGCCGCCTTCAAATCGCCGGGCTGGCTGGTCGCGTCCCTGGGCGAGCCGCATCAGCAGCTCAGGCTGCTGGCCGCCTTCATGGTGGGGACCTGCTTCTGGCTCTACAGCAAGGACATCGTGCTGCGGGGCCGCTACGCCGCCGTCGCCGCCCTGCCGTTGCTCGGCCTGATGTTCGTGCCCCAGGTCGCCGAAACCGCGCTGATCCTGCTGGGCGGCTACATCCTGTTCTGGGTCGCGTTCAAGGTGTCGTGGAAGCCGCTGCTGACCATCAACGCCAAGGACGACATATCCTACGGCGTCTATCTCTACGCCTGGCCGATCGGCGCGCTCCTGATCTGGTATTGGCGTGACATCCCGGTCGGCGTCCTGGCCGGCCTGACCTTCCTTGGCGCGGTGGCTTGCGGGCTGGTCAGCTGGCTGGTCATCGAGAAGCCGGCCATGAGCTGGAAATGGCGAAGCCGCCGGATCCAGCCGCGGATCGACTCACCGGCGATTCTCAAGCAAGGAAACCTCGGGCCTGATGCGGACGTCCGTCAGGGCGAGGCATGAGGATTGCATGCCCGCCGCGGGCGGATGGGCTAAAACGGTAAACCGCGCTTCAATGGGTTGCAGCGATCGTGCAGCCTGGCTTACGAGGCGGTCGGCCGCGAACTGGGGAGGGTGTTGGCTTGGAAACGGTCTATGACTGGATAACGGTGGCCATCTTCGGCGGCCTTGTCGTGCTGTTCCTGCACCGCTCTGTCGGCGAGCAGGAGCCGAACGACACCATCCTCCACTACCTGCCGCCGGCCGTCGGCTGCGCCATCGCCAACTATGTCGGAAACCACGGCCAAGGCCCGATCTCGGCCCTGATCGTGGTCGCGGTCCTGATCTACATCGTGCTGGTGCTGAAGCCGTTCGGCGGCCTCAAGCTCTGAGCCCTGCGCACGGTCCCGGCGGCGCTCCCCGCTTCCATCCGCCCTTGATCCCGGAGCTTGGCTCAGTGCGCCTTGTGTTGCGCGATCCAGGCTTTCATCGCCGCCGTATCGCCGGGCTTCGCGGGCCGGATCGAGGTGTTGTGGACCTCCTTGTACCGGGGGTTCTGGCCCTCGGATTCGAGGTTGACGATGGACTCGGCGACGTTGTCGCGGATGGTCACGTCGGCGCTGGCGCCACGGACGATGATCCGGGTGCCCATGTCGGTGTAGCCCTGCACGAAGTTGTCCGCGATCAGCGCGCCCTTGATCCCCGACAGCGAGATCCCGTTGTACATCGTCCCGGCCATGGCGTTGCCGGTGATGGCGATGTTCTCGTTATTCTCGATGAAGATTCCCTGGACCACCGCGCCGGCGCCGCGCTCGAAGACGTTATCCTTGATCACATTGCCGGTCGCGACCCCGGTCGACGAGCCCCAGAACTGGATGAAGTCCGGGTGGTCGCCCTCGGCCGGATGGAAACTGGAGCCGCTGTTTCCGACCACCTCGATGTAGGAGCCCGCTCCGCGAATGGCGTCGGACTGGACATTGGTGAAGCGGTTTCCGGAAATCTTGACGTGGTTGCTCTCGAGGAAGTTCACGCCCGTCCCCACCTCGTGAATGTCGCTGTCGGTCAGGCTGAGGTCGTGCGAGTCGCGGAGCATGGCCGCGTTGGGAAGCTCGGCGCCGAGCGCGTGGATGTTCAGGCCCGAAAGCCGAATCCGAGAACTGTGCTGCACGTTGACGCCGTAGGCGTTCGACGGGACCGCGACTTCCATCCCGCGGACCTCGATCCCTTCCGAGCCCTGGAAGCTGAGGCTGTTGAAGACCGCCTTGGCGCCCGGCTTCGCCTCGATCCGGATGCCGGGCTCGGCAAAGCTCTTTCCGTTCAGGTCCAGCGTTCCATAGTCGCCGTCGCCGAGCACGATGACGTCACCCGGCCGCGCGGCCTGGATTTTCGCCCAATAGGTTTTCGGCGTCGAAACCCCCACCCCCGCCTGCGCCGAGGCTGCCCGCGCCGGCTCCTGCGCGCCGCAGCCCGTCGCCGCGGCCAGGGACACTGTGGCGGAGACTACCAGCACGGACGACAAGGCGCGCGCCGCGCCCGGCGACGCCCATGGACGGACGCGAGCGCACTTCATGAAATCCCCTCGCCAACCGCCTTGACAGCCGTATGAAAACCCATAGTCCCTGCATCATATGCTGGACCGCTACATACTGCTGATCCTGTTCGGACTCATAGTCCTCTTTACGGCGGTCATGGCTTGGGCGAACGGCAAGGACCCGCCGGACTGATCGCCGCCGCGGTTGGACGCTCGGCCTAGCGGCGCCGCGCGCGCCCGGTCGGGGCATCGACCTTGGCCGGCGGCTCGGGCGTGCTCTCCCGATCCGACTGTCGCCGCTCATCGACGCCTCCCATGGCGATCATCAGCAGGGCCACCCCCACGCCGACCGCCATGAAGAAGTAATCGGCGATGTTCAGGATGTGGATTATGCCCATGTCGGCCCTTCAACAGAGGATCAGCGGCCTGCCGCGCGCAGGGGCGCTAAGCGCGGCAGGCCGCTTCCCTAGAGGATAGCCCAATCGTGGTGCAACGTGAAAAAGTTGCTTACCGCCTTGGTGATCACGTCCTGCGTCGCGGCGTCGAGAGCGGACCCGGTAAGGTCGACGACGCCGGGTTCGACGCCGCCCGTCGACGGGATGTACGAGGTGGGTTCGACGACGGCCGGCGGCGGGGCGTACACGGCGGGTTCGACGACGCTCGTCCCGGTGTGCTGGGCCAACCAGGTGTTGAGCAGCGAGACGTCGCCGATCGCCGCGGTGGGGATGGTGGTGTTCGGCCCCAGGACGAAGTTCACGTTGTCGGCGCCGCCGGCCTGCTGGAGGTTCACGACATCACTGCTCACCGAGTTGCCGGT
>NZ_JAQGIZ010000006.1 GCF_028290885.1 Phenylobacterium sp. | reverse complement strand
GCGTCCCTGTTCGGCCTCTGCGCCGCCACCGAAGACAAGGCCGAAGGCACTGCCGCCTTCCTCGCCAAGCGGCCGCCAAGCTTCCAGGGCCGCTGACCCCGACTGCCGTGACCAACCCCTCATCCTGAACGTGAACGGAGTATTCCATGTCCGGTGACAACATCTTTTCGGGCCTGAAGGTCGTCGATATGGCGAGCTTCATCGCCGGCCCCGGGGCGGCGGTGATCTTGTCGGACTTCGGCGCCGACGTGGTGAAGGTCGAGCCGCCCCACGGCGACACCTGGCGCATCGGCTACAAGGTCCCGCCGGAGCCCGCCGCCGACGACAACTATCCCTGGCACCTGAACAACCGCAACAAGCGCGGCCTGGCGCTGGATCTCAAGGCGCCCGAAGCCAAGGAGGTCATGCGCCGGCTGATCGAATGGGCCGACGTCCTGATCGTCAACACGCCGCACCCGGCGCGCAAGAAGCTCGGCCTCGAGTACGACGACGTGAAGGCGTGGAATCCGCGGCTGATCTACGCCGACGTCACTGGCTTCGGCGAGGCGGGTCCGGACGCCCACCTGCCGGGCTTCGACATCACCGCCTACTGGGCGCGCAGCGGGCTGCTGTCGCTGACCCGCGACGCCGGCGTGCCGCCAACCCTGCCGGTGTCGGGCAGTGGCGACCACGCCACCGCCGTCGGCCTGTTCTCGGCCATCGTCACCGGGCTCTACCGCCGCGAGCGAACGGGCCAGGGCTCCTACGTCTCCACATCGCTGCTGGCGGCGGGCGTCTGGGCCTGCGCCGTCCCGGTCCAGGCCGCCTTGGCGGGCGGGACCTTCTATCCGCCGCACGATCGGCGGAAGCCGGCGAGCGCCACCTTCAACCTCTATCGCGCCGCTGACGACGCCTGGTTCATCATCGTCCTTACCCCGGACAAGTGGGCGGGCTTCACGACCGCGATCGGCCGGACGGAGCTCGCGGCCGATCCGCGTTTCGCCGACCTGGCCAAGCAGAACGCCAACGTCGTCGAGCTCGCGGCGATCCTCGACGAGGTCTTCTCCGGCCAGCCGATGGCCCACTGGGCTCAGGCGTTCGATGTGGCCGGCGTGCCGTTCGGCGTGGTCCGCGATCCGGCCGACGTCATCAATGATCCACAGCTCGTGGCCAACAACATCGTCGTGCCGCTGGAGGGGGCCGGCGGCAAGCTCACCTCGACGGTGAGCAGCCCGATCGAGGTGCAGGGCGTGGCCAAGCAACCGGCGCATCGCGCGCCGGAGCTCGGTGAGCACAACGACGAGATCCTGCGCGAGATCGGCTTCGACGCCGCTCAGATCAGGGCCTTCGCCGAGCGCCAGGTGACCGCCGGCCGCCGCCGCAGCGCCGCCGCCTAAGAGGAGACCGAGACATGACCCGTTCCAATCCCGCAGCCGCCACCGCCACCGGCGCGGCCACGACGCCGCGGCTCTTCCTGCTCAACGTGAGCGCCGGCTCCGTCCTTTCGATGAGGCCGGACGGCAAGGATCAGCAGGTGATCGCCTCCCATTGCCGCGTCCCGGACGGCGTGACCGTCGATGTCGACGCCGGACGCATCTACTGGACCAACATGGGCGTCCCCAACGCGGACGACGGCACGATCGAGTGCGCCGACCTGGATGGCGCCAACCGCGCCGTCATCGCCCCGCAAGGCGTCACCCACACGCCCAAGCAGATCCACCTCGAGAAAGAGACCGGCAAGCTCTACTGGTCCGACCGCGAGGGCATGCGGGTGATGCGCTGCAACCTCGACGGCTCGGCGGTCGAGACCCTGGTGGTTTCCGGCGACCCCGTGGCCGACGTCGGCGAGCAGACGAAGTGGTGCGTCGGCATCGCCGTCGATCCGCAGGCCGGCCAGATCTACTGGACCCAGAAGGGCTCCGACAACGCCGGCGTCGGCCGCATCTTCCGCGCCGGGATCGAGATCCCCGCCGGCCAGACCGCGGCAAACCGCTCGGACATCGAGGTCTGGATGGACCGCTTGCCGGAGCCGATCGACCTGGAAATCGATCACGGCAAGCGCATGCTCTACTGGACCGACCGGGGCGACCCGCCGAAGGGCAACACCGTCAACCGGGCGTCGCTGGACGCCCCCGCCGGAAAGGCCCGGCCGGAGATCGTGTTCACTCATCTCATGGAGGGGATCGGCCTGGCGCTCGATGTGCCCGGCGAGCGGATGTTCTTCACCGATCTCGGGGGCTCGGTCTACGTCGCGGGGCTCGATGGGTCGCAGGGCCACCCGATCCTCTTCGCCCAGGGCAACCTCACCGGCATCGCCTACGCCGAACTCCCCGCCGCGAAGGCCTGACCATGCAGATTCTCACCAACCGGGACGGCCCGGTCCTGCGGCTGCAGATCAATCGACCGGAGAAGCGGAACGCGTTGACGAACGGCATGTACGAGCAGATGACCTCGGCGCTGCAGGAAGCGGATCGCGATCCGGCGGTGCGGGTTGTCCTGATCCATGGCCAGCCGGACGGCTTCACGAGCGGAAACGATCTGCAGGACTTCGTGCACTCGCCGCCCGTCGGCGATGACTCGCCGGTCGGCCGGTTCATCACCGCGATCAGCGGTGCGCGCAAGCCGCTCGTCGCCGCCGTGGCCGGTCCCGCCGTGGGCATCGGGACGACGATGCTCTTGCACTGCGACCTCGTGTACGCCGCGGAGACCACACGGTTTCAGTTGCCCTTCGTGAACCTGGCCCTGCTGCCGGAGGCCGGCTCCAGCCTGTTGCTTCCGATGCAGATCGGTCACCTCCGCGCCGCGGAGCTCTTGATGCTTGGCGAGCCGTTCTCGGCGGCCAAGGCGCTGCAGTACGGCCTTGTCACTGAGGTTTTCGCGGACGGGCCCGCGGCGCTGCAGGCCGCGCAGGCCGCGGCGGTGAAGCTCGCGGCCAAGCCCCCGGCGGCGCTTCATCTGACCAAGAAGCTCTTGAAGGCGCCGTACGCCGCGCAGCTCGCCGCGCAGGTCGGGGACGAGACCCGCCACTTCGTCGAGCAGCTTCGGTCTCCGGAGGCCGCCGAGGCATTCAAGGCCTTCTTCGAGAAGCGAGCGCCGGACTTCACACAGTTCGCCTAGCTGCACAGCAACCCCCAAAAGCGAGACCTGACATGACTGATCACAATTCCATCCGCCGCGTCGCTGTCATCGGAACCGGCGTCATCGGCGCGAGCTGGGCCACGCTCTTCCTTGCCAAGGGACTTGACGTCGTGGCGACTGACGTGGCGCCGAACGCCGAGGCCGCGCTCCGCGATTTCGTCGACAAGGCCTGGCCCGCCATGGAGGAGCTGGGTCTTGCGCCCGGCGCCTCGCGCGACCGGCTGTGGTTTGACGCCGACCTCGAAGGCGCCGTCGCCAAAGCCGACCTGATCCAGGAGAACGGCCCCGAGCGCATTGCCTTCAAGCAGGAGCTCTACGCCAAGCTTGACACGCTGCTGCCCGCGAACGTGATCATCGCCTCGTCCTCCTCGGGCCTGACGATGAGCGAGATCCAGAAGGCCTGTAAGCAGCATCCCGAGCGCTGCCTCATCGGCCACCCCTTCAACCCTCCGCACCTGATCCCGCTGGTGGAATTGGTCGGCGGGGCTGCGACCTCCAAGGAGACGATCGACCGGGCCGCCGCCTTCTATGACGGCCTCGGCAAGCGGACCGTTCGCCTGAACAAGGAGGTGCCCGGGCACGTCGCCAACCGTCTGGCCGCCGCCTTGCTGCGCGAGGTGATGTATCTCGTGGACGAGGACGTGATCAGCGTCGGCGACGTCGACGCGGCGGTCTCCTATGGGCCCGGCCTGCGCTGGGGCGTCATGGGCCCCATGCAGCTCTATCATCTGGGCGGCGGCGCCGGTGGCATCGACCACTGGTTCGACCAGTTCACTGGGCCGATCACGGCCTGGTGGAAGGTGCTCGGCAACCCGCAGATCACCCCGGAGATGCGGGCCAAGATCACCGCCGGTGTGTTGGCGGAGGCCGACGGCCGGTCGCTGGAGGATCTATCGGCAGAGCGGGATGCGGCGCTGATGGGCCTTCTCAAGGTCCGTCGGACGGTCGGCAAGACGTACGGGAGCGCGCGCCGTGACGCCGCCTGACGGGCGCGCCGGGAGCCGCCCCCACGTCGTGATCGTGGGGGCGGGCTTCGCAGGGGTCGCGGCGGCCAAGGCGCTGGCGCGTTGCGACGTCGACGTCCTGCTGCTCGACCGCCGCAACCACCACATCTTCCAGCCGCTGCTCTACCAGGTCGCGACCGCGGTGCTGGCGCCCAGCGACGTCGCCACCCCGATCCGCGCTATCGCGGCGACGCAGCCCAATCTGGCGGTGGAGATGGCCGAGGTCACGGCCATCGACCTAGCCGCCCACGCCCTCTCCGCGGCGCTTCCCGACGGTCGGACCAGGACCATCGGCTTCGACTACCTGGTCGTGGCCACCGGAGTCCTGCCCAGCTACTACGGCCACGACGAGTTCGCGGCCCACGCGCCGGCCCTGAAGACGGTCGGGGACGCCGAGGCGATTCGCGGCAAGATCCTCGGCGCCTACGAGCGCGCGGAGCTGAGCGACGACCCGGTCGAGCGGGCGCGGCTCATGACCTTCGTCCTGGTCGGCGCCGGTCCGACGGGCGTCGAGCTCGCGGCCAGCATCGCCCAGATGGCGAGGGTGACCTTGAAGCGGGACTTCCGGCGGCTGCATCCGGACCAGACCCGGGTAATCCTGCTGGAGGGCGGCGCTCGCGTCCTGCCGACATTCGATCCGAAGCTTGCCGCCGCGGCGGGCCGGCAGTTGGCGCGGCTGGGCGTGGAGGTGCACACCGGCGCGATCGCACAGAACGTAGACGCCGAAGGCGTGGTCGTCGCGGGCGAGCGCATCCGCGCGGCCACGGTGCTTTGGACCGCCGGCGTCGCGGCCTCGCCCCTGGCGGCCCAGGCGGGGGCTTCGGCCGACCGCGCCGGCCGCGCCCAGGTGGGTCTGAACCTGGAGACGCAACAGGGCTCGGGCGTCTTCGTGGTCGGCGACGCGGCCAGCTTGGCGCAGGACGGCAAGCCCGTTCCCGGCGTCGCCCAGGCGGCGCTGCAGCAGGGGGCCTACGTTGGCCGCCTGATCGCCAGGCGCGTACGTGGCGGCGCAGCCGAGCCCGCCTTCCGTTATTTCAACAAGGGATCCATGGCGGTCGTCGGCAAGGACTTCGCCATCCTGGAATCGCCGGCGATGAAGATGAGCGGCCGGTTGACTTGGCTGGTCTGGGCGCTGGTCCATATTGCCACCCTGCCGCGTCTGCAGAACCAGCTGCGCGTGAACGTCCAGTGGTTGTGGAGCTATTTCACCGGCCAGCGGGGGTCGCGGCTGATCGCGGAGCCGGTCTCGGCGCCGCCGCAGCGACCTGCCCAGCCTATCGCGCAGGCCGACAGCCCGGGTGTCGATCCAGGTCGGCGGCCGAACGCAGCCATAGCCGGTCGCAAGGCGTGACGGGTCGGCGCAGCGCCGCCGCTCCTCCGCCGCGATCCCTTCTTCCAACTCCACCAGCTGTTCGACTCGCTTGACGACACGATGGAGGGCTAGGTCGATCTCTCAGCTGAGCGGATCACCGCGGCGGATGGGCGGGCGCCAACGACCGCCGCCGCAACGAACCTCTACGAATACGCCCTCGCGACGAGAGGCGGCGAGGTGCATTTTCGTGCGCTCGCCGCCATGCTCGGCCAGTTCGGCCGGGCCGTTCGCAGCGATATAGACGAGACGGCGAGACTGCCCAACGCCGCCACGCCGACGTGCTGACTGAGGTTTCGCGCGACGTCGACCAACAGCTCTGGTTCGTCGAAGCGCGCCTCGAAGACTGAGCCGCCGGGCAGGCTATCTGCGGGTGTCGACCCGCGCCTCCACCGACATGCCGGGGCTAAGCCGTTCAATGTCACGCTGGCCGGGATCGGGGCCGATCCGGACGCCGATCCGCTGCGGGACCTTCACGAAGTTGCCGGTGGCGTTGTCCGGCTTCAGCACCGCGAACTCCGAGCCGGCGGCCGGTGAAAGGTCCTCGACGTGGCCGCTGAAGCGGGCGCCGCCAAGCGCGTCGACCGTGAAGGTCGCCCGATCGCCTCGCCGGATCTGGTGGGTCTGGGATTCCTTAAAGTCGGCGATGATCCAGCGGTCCGCCGGGATCAGCGAGACCATCTGGGTTCCATTTGTCACATATTGGCCGAGGCGGACGCCGATCTGACCCAGCTGCCCGGTTTCCGGAGCCCGGATGACCGTGTGATCGAGATCGATTTCGGCCAGGCGCAGTTGGGCCCGGGCCGCCTCGACGTTGGCTTCCAGCCCGCCCCGGCCGACGTCCACTGTGCGGATGTCCTGGCGGGCGATCTCGGCGGAGGCGCGGGCCTGCAGCACTTGCGCCTCGGCGGCGTGGAAGGCGGCCAGGTTCTGATCGCGCTCCCGAACGGACACCGAGCCGTCCCGAACAAGGTCGTCGTCCCGCTGCATGTCGGCGCGGGCGCGGACGAGCTGTGCTTCGGCGCTGGCCAAATTGGCCGCTTGGCCCTGGAGCCCGGCCGTTCGGGCGGCGTGGGCCTGGGTGCTGTTCGCAAGGGCGGCGAGGGCGGCGTCCAGATTGGCCTGCGCCTGGTCGACGCGCGCGCGGTAGATGCGCGCGTCCACCCGCGCCAGCACCTGGCCCGATCGCACTGCAGTCGCTGGGCGTCGGCAATATCTTCAGGCCCGGCGCCGATTTCGGCGTGGCCGGGGCCGCCTTCGACCTGCCAATCTTCGACGGCGGCCGTCGCAGGGCGCACTATCGGGGCGCGCGGGCCGACTACGACGCCGCGGTGGCCGCCTACGACGGCGCCCTGAATGCTGCGCTCGAGGAGGTCGCGGACGCCGTTACGTCGCAGCGAGCGCTCGACGGCCGGCTCGCGGACAGCCGCGCCGCGTTGACCGCAAGCACGGAAGGCTGGCGCCTGGCTCAACGCAGATACGCCGCCGGCGCCGCCGACTACCAGTCCGTGCTGGTTGCGGAGGACAGGATGCTCACCGACGGCCACTCAGACGTTGCAAACGGTCTCTCGCCGGCTAAACGGCAGCAGGGCTCGGACTTCGCCCACGAATTTCCGACCACTTCCGTCACGACCCCCGACATTTGGGCGACGCTTTGGGTCGCCATCCTCCCCGAGGATGGGCGTCCGATCTTGGACCGCCGCGCCTTGGCTTGGACCTTCGTGCCATGGTTGGCGCGCCCCTGTCTCCCGCGGCCGAACCGCCGCTCAGTCCGTCGGCGGCCCGCCCAGCGCCCCCGCCGAGAGCGCCAGGCCGGCCGCGGCGGACAGGGCGGCGCTGTAGGCGTCGGTGGCGACGTTGCGGGCGTCGAGCAGCTTGCTCTCGGCGATGGTCACGTCGGTGATCGAGCCGACCCCGTTCTTGTAGGCCGCCAGGGCCGAGTCGAAGCTGGTCTGCGATGCCGCGACCAGCGCGGCGGCGGCGTGGTAGGCGGCCACGCTGGTCTTCACCGAAGTTGCAGCGGAGACCACGTCGCGCGCGGCCTCGTTGCGGACCTGGGTGAGCTGCTCGTCCGCCCGATCGGCGTCGATGCGGGCCCGCTTCAGGTTCGCATCCCGAACGCCGCCATCGAACAACGGCACGGTGATCCCCAGCAGCACCGTCCCGCCCAGCCTGTCCCCCGACAGGTTGAGGATGGCGCCTTCCCCTCCGAACCCCGGCAGGACGGGCGCCTGCAGGTTGTCGGTCGTGTAGCCGCCGGACGCCGAGAGGAAGACCTTGGGCATGAACTGGGCCTTGGCCTCCCGGATCTTGGCCAGGCTCGCCTTGCGCGCGGCATAGGCGGCGAGCACGTCCGGCCGCCGGGAGAGCGCGGCCGACACCACCTCGTCGATCGGCCCGTTCGCCTGGGCCGACAGCTCGCGGTGGGCGACGTCCGCGACCGTCAGCCGGGTCAGCGGCGACACGCCCATCGCATTGATCAGCCCTTGGCGCGCGTCGTCGGCCGCCCCGTCCGCACGGATCCTCGCGTAGTCCGCCTGAGCCGTGGCCTGGTGCGCCTGGGCGGCTTCGACCACGGTCCCTTCCCCGTGGGCGTAGCGCGCGTCGGCGGCCGCCTGGACGGCCTGGGCGTCCTTCAACGTCTGCTGGGCGGCGGTCTGCCGGGCCCGGGCGGCGGCATCGGCGTAGAAGGCCAGGCTCACCCGATAGATCAGGTTCTGGTGCGCAGCGGTGAAGCCGATGTTCGAACTCACGCTCGCCTGCTTGGCGACGTCCAGCGTCGCGGCGCGGCCGCCGAAGTCGAACAGCAGCCACTTCAGGGAGATCGCCGAGATCGATCCCGTCACGGTCGACGTCCCAGACACCTGGCCCCCGTCGAGGGACTTCCCCTGGTGGCCGCTCTGGAACCCGCCGATCACCGAGGCCGTGAGCTCCGGCAGAAAGGCGCTCCGGGCGACGCCGGCCGCGAGCGCGGCGTCGCGGGCCTGGTCCCAGGCGATGCGGGTCTGCGGGTTGCGGCTTTCGGCGATGTCGATCAGCTCGGGGAGGGTGTAGGCGTGGCCGACCTCCAGGGCCGGCGGCGGCTCGACCTTAGCCATCGCCGGATTGGGCGGCAGGACGTAGCCCCCGGAAGGCGCTGCCGGCGGAGGCCGCGCGGCGATGATCTCGCCCCCCTGCACAGGCGCATTCCAGGGACGATTGGGCCGTTCGGGGGCCAAGTCCAGCGCGCTCGTGGCGCAGCCGGCCAGGAACAAGGCCAAGAGGGACGAGCCGAGGTGCTCAAACGGTCGCATGGCTAGCGCCTCCTGGCTGACCGGCCAGAGCAGCTTCCAGGCGGTGCATGTTCTGCTCGATCAGGTCGCATGGCCAGCGCCTCCTGGTTGACCGGCCAGAGCAGCTTCCAGGCGGCGCATGTTCTGCTCGATCACTTCGCCCGTGCTGTGAGCCGGAGTTCCCTCCACAGCGGCCACCGGGGCCGCATTCGCCGCCTTCGCCACCCTCCCCTCCAGCCCCGCCGCCAGGCTCTCGAGACGCTCCGACAGCTGCGGCGCCGTGCGGACCTCGCCCGCCACCAGAACCGCGCCCTGCAGCCTGGCGGCGTACTCGACGGCGACGCGGCGGGCCTGCAGCCACGCCTCGCCAGCGCGGATCGGCCTGGGCTCGTAGCGGGCCAGGCCGAGATCCGCCTCTATCGTCTCGAGGCCGGCGTAGACCGCCGTCGCCTCTTCCGGTCGCGAGCCGTGCGGGGGGGCGCGCACAGCGGCGCCCAGGGCCCGAAGCGTTCCGGCCAGGGCGCCGTCGACCCTCCGGGCGATGCTGGTCGGCCACAGGCGGGTGGAGACCAGGTAGACGGCGATATTGCCGATCACGATCCCGATCAGGCGGTCGCGGATCGTCTTCATATCGAAATCGGGCGCCGGCCCTTGCAGCGTGCAGAGGAAGAAGGCGAAGACCATCTGGAAGCCGACGTAGGAGATGCGCGGCGAGCCCGCGGCCACGTAGCCGGCGCCCAGCGCGCCCAGGAAGATGACGATCATCAGGCCGCCGACGGACACCACGTGCGGCATCACGAACAGCAGGGCGAAAAGTCCGGCGGCCGCGCCAACCACGGCTCCGCCAAGGCGCAGGGCGAGCTTTTCGACGGACTCCGCCACCGTGCCCAGGCCGACGAAGTAGCAGGTCAGGAAGCAGGTATGGATCCCAGGCCAGTCCAGCAGCGAATAGAGCAGGTAGCAGGACACCGCCGCCACGGTGATCTTGCCAGCGTATTGCAGGTGGACGGGATTGCTGAATGCGTCCGCCGCGAAAAACCCGCCGCGCGCCTTGGGGGCCGGCTTGGCCTGGACGGGGGCCGGATCGGTGAAGGCGACGATCGCTCGCCGCGCCGCCGCCACAGCCTCTCGACCGAGCGCGGGTCCATCCGCCCAGTCCGGCAGGACAAGCGCGATCTCCGTCGGATAGCCGCCTTCGGCGAGGATCTGCGCCATCCGCTCAAGGGTGTCGGCCATGTCGCGGCGGATCACGGCGGGAGGCGGTCCGGAGGGCTCGAGCAGGTCGACTGCGGCAAGGATTTCCAGCGTAGACGACGCCGCCTGGTTGAGGCGGACGAGGTCCGGGGGCCGCACGCCCAGCTCGGCCTTGGCCAGTTTCAGCCAGTGGCGGATCTCGGCGCCGCCGTCGCCCAGGCTGTGCGCCAGCTCGGCCCTGAGCGCGGGCGTCGGCTCCCGCAGCAGGTTTGCGCACAGGCGCAGCCGCCGAGCCAACTCCGAGGTCGCCATCCGCCGGGGATGGCGCCCCAGCACGACGTTGTAGACGATCGAGACCCCCGCCGGCATGGCCGCGAACAGCCAAGTATAGAGCAGGGCCCGCGTCGCCTCCTCGCCCACCTGGACCTGGCCGAGCTTGTCGAGGGCGAAGCCGAGGATCATGCCGAGGGTCGGGGCCAGCGGCTTCAACTTGCTGGCTGACCCAAGATACAAGAACCCTAGAGAGAGCGCCGTGATGGCGCCCACGCGCCAAGCGGCGTGGTCAAGCACCAGCATCGCGGTGGCCAGGACGACGCCGAGCATGATCGCTACGAGGAGCGTGAGGACCACCTCCAGAATCAGGCTCGTGGCCCGGTCCCGGGCATTGAGGAAAAAGGCCAGGTAGGCGGCCAGCGCCGGCTCCGGGGTGCGATAGATCGCGCTCGCCACCGCCGTGATCGTGCAGATCACAGCGAGCTTCGCCGCGAAGGCGAACCGGCCCGGCGTAGGCGCCAGCTGCTCGCCGAGCCAGGCGCCGAAACCGCCGGCGCGGTCAGCGGCAGGCCGGGCCATGCTTGATCTCCACGACAGCGCTGGCCCCGAGGCGGGCAAGCTCGGGCGGCGGGGCGCGTAGGCGCACCCTGACGGGAAAGCGCTGGGCGACCCGAACCCAGTTGAGCGAGCGCTGTACGTAGGGCGCCGAGCGGGGCAGGTTGATGCGGTCCTGGTCGAGCACGCCCCAGCCGACGCCCTGGACCACGCCGGCGATCGGCCGCCTGCGGTCGAGCATGGAGTACACCGTCGCGCAGTCGCCGGGATGGACAGGCTTCAGGTCCGTCTCGCGGAAGTTGGCGACGGCGAACCAGTCGTCGGCGTCGACGAGGGTGAACAGGGCCTGGCCCGGGCTCACCATCTCGCCGGATGCAGCGGTCAGGCCCACCACCCAGCCGTCGTGGGTGGCGCGGACGGTGGTGTCCTGCAGGTGCCGCTCAGCGAGGTTTACCGCCGCGCGCCGAGCGTCGATCTCCGCCCGAGCCGCCTCATCGGTATCAACGGCGACCACCGCCGCGGCGTGCTGCTGCTCAGCCTGGCGCACCCGGGTGGCGGCGTCGCGCGCCTGGGTTTCGGCCTGGTCGAGCTGCTGCCGGGGGACGTAGCCTTGCGCCGCCAGTGGCCGGAGACGCTCCACCGTACGGTTCGCCAGCGCCAGATTGGTAGCTGCGTTCCGCGCCTCGTCGCTCGTGATGAGGGTGTTGGAGCGCTGCGTGGACACCAGCCGGCGCCGGGTGCCGAGCTGCGCCTCCGCCGCCGCCAGGTCGGCCTTGGCCTGAGCGACGGCGTACTCGTAGGGCACGGGATCGATCTGGAAAAGGAGGCCGCCCTGCCGGACCCAGCCGTTCTCGACCGCCCCGATGTTGACGATGCGCCCGCCGACGGCCGCCGCGACATGGATGGTGTCGGCGTCGATCGACGCGTCGTCCGAGGACGGTCGCGCGCTGCCCGCGGACCAGGCGTAGAGGCCCAGGCCCGCCGCGCCCACGACCAGGGCCAGCGTGACCAGCCTGGCGATGGGGAATATGCGCTTGACGCCTGCAGCCTTCACAGCCTTCACCCTCGGTAGAAGACCAGCCAAGCGCCCACGCCGGCGATGACGCCGCTCGCGATGCAGGCCACCAGGGGATAGGCGGCCGCCTCCGCCAACCGCGTCGCCGAAAAGACGACCCTCGTGGCGAGGCCGACGGCGACGCCGATCAGCGAACACAGGATCCAGGCCGGAAAATAGGAGCCTACGAGGCTGAGCGAGGGCGCGCCCGGGTCGCAGCCGCCAAGCCCCAGGACGCTGAGCAAGCTCAAGAGACCGGCGGCGGCGCTTGGAGGCGCTGAAACGCCGCGCTTCTGAATGCGGCGCGTGCGCGGCCGGAGGACGCCTGAACCGGGCCGTCGATCCTCGGATCGGGCATGACGTGACGAGGCATAGACAGACATCTGGTCACCTCCCTCTCTATCCGCGCGCCCTCGCGCGATCCGAGACTTAGGCTTCGCCACCCTGGGGGGATTGGAGGATCGTGCTGCCGATTTCACACCCGTGACCTGATGGCGGCCATTTTCCCAACTTCGCTCTCCCAACCCGGCTCGCCTTCCAGCAAGGGCCACGAGCGCCGACCTGAACAAAGGCCGGTCGGCTGAAAGCGCGGCCGGTGCGGCGCCGGGACGGCCTGCACTGCTGAACCGACCCGACTGACTCCAAGTTCGGCGAGTCGACCTGCATCTGGACCGCCAAGGCGAGCAGTCCATGCGGCTACGTTCTCGATGGGACTGAGGCCAGGAGCCGCGCGGCGCCGCTCAAATATCTACTATTAGCCGGAGCATGAGCTTTCGATATTGATCTCGAATTCTCACGAGGGACCGGGGGACCGAAAATATCGCGTCGCGCGGACGTTGCGGTTCGACCATCCCGCTGGCCTGAGAGCAGAGACACCTCGACCTCTGACTGCCCGCACCAGCGCATCGTCGCCGCGCTGGAAGCCCGCCGCTTCGTGCTGGATGTGGCGCTCGTGAAGGCGCTCGGCGGCGGCTGGCGAAGCTAGCACCCTGGCTCAAAGCTTGCGCAGCATCCTTTGCCGCTCGGTGCGGCACGCCTGGGTGAAGGCCGTCAACGGCGCCATGATCTCGTGCGGCCCGGCGCGCAACACAGCCCGCAGGTCCGCCGGAGGCCGCTGGTAAGTCTCGATGAGGTGGTCGATCACCGCCTCCGCGGCTCTCAGCACCTCGGCCGAGCCCGTCAGCCGGATCCGGCCCGCCTGGCCGGCGATCGGGATGAGCTTCCTCGGGTCGTCCAACGGATGCTCGATCGCATCCAGGATCAGGTTCGAGCCCAGTTCATTGAAACTTCCGTAGAGCTCCTCGCGCCGCTCCAGGTCTCTCAGGACGCGTTCGTCATGGCCCTGCCGTCGCACGGTGAAGTAGGTCGTCGCGAAGGAAGCGAGGCCGCCGAGCAGGGTTCCCGCCACCGCGGCGGCGCCGGTGACGATCGCTGGCGCGAGACCGTTCATTACGTCACCGCCCGGGCGGACGCCCTGCCGCAACGTCGGTCTCCGCGGCCATGAGGGAGTCGGAGGCCGGCGCGAAGAGTCCCCGGTCCTGCGAGGATACCCACTCGATCCAAAGCACCAGCGTCAGCGCCGCCACGCAGAGGGTGAAGACCAAGAGCGCGCCAGTTCGGTCTTCAGGGCTCATGCTTCGCTCCCGATACACGCGGCGAATCCAGTTGGCCCCGGGAAGGGGGCGGCGCTCGGGGGAGAACAGGCCGCCCCCTTGGGAAGGCTTCGGGGCTTGGAAGCCTCCTCGGCCGGACTGGGGAGGATGTCCGACCGCACACGATCATCGGACCTGGCGGCCGCCATGCCTTGCGTGGAACGCCCGCCGATTGTTCAAAGCGGCCATCGCGGCGCATGACCTACACGTGCGGGGACGGAGCAGGGTGAAGCTGGCCCTGAGGGGGTGGAAAATGGCGCCCTTTGTCTGGAAATGCGATGTTTCCGGGACGATGGGTAGCTGGAACGCCTGTCGCAGGACTACGTCTCGGTGCAGGCCAGCGTACTTGGCCAATTGTCAGCGTGGTTAGTCTTTCCATCGGCAGCGGCGCATTGCGCCGGCCAACGAGGGTTCGGACATGCCGACCTCCACTTCTATTGGCACAGAAAAGCTGTCAGGCGCCGACGACGCCCGGACTTACTCACCTGGAGCGGAGGAGAAGGTCTACCCGACCCAGAAGATCTCGATCGTGCTGGAGGCGTTGGCCCGCGAAGGGATTGCGGCGGGCCGGGCCCTTACGGGGGTCGGGCTTTCTGTCCAGGATGTCGCCGATCCCACGATGCGCGTGAGCCTGACCCAGGTGATCACCTGCTGCCGAAATGCCATTCGGCTCTCGTCGGACCCGATGTTTGGGTACCGCACCGGCCTTCAATTCCACATGTCGACGTACGGCATGTACGGGTTCGCCATGCTCAGCAGCATGGATTTCCGGCAGACCATGCGGTTCGCCGAGCGGTACCACCCGTTAGCGGCGCCCCTCGTCGACATGGCCTTCGCGGAAGAGGACGGCCTCGCCGTCTGGACGCTCGTCCCGAAGCCACATCCGCAAATGGACGCGTCGCTGTCCCGCCAGGTTGTGGAGATGTACTTCGGGATCCACACCTCCCTGCACCGCGACGTGATGGGTAGCGAATTCGCGCCCAGCGAGCTGCGTGTGACCCTCGAGGCTCCGTCCGATCCGGCCGCCTACGTGGGCGTCCTCGGGGCGCCCGTTCGCTTTCGCCAGCCTAGGAACCAACTCCTGTTCGACGCCAGGTGGCTTGATCACCGGCCCAGTCTCGGCAACGCCCTGACCTACACGGCCGTGCTCGAGGTCTGCGATCGTTTCGTCGACGAGTTGCAGCGGCGGGCGGGCGTCGTTGGGAGCGTCCGTCATCTGCTGCTGACCAATCTGATGCGGAACCTTAGCCTGCGGGACGTCGCCCGGGAACTTGGAATGAGCGTACGGACGTTGCGGCGGCGGCTGGCGGAGCAGGGCGCCTCCTACCGTCAACTGACGGACGAACTGCGGCGCGACCTGGCGATCAACTACCTGCGCGAGACCGCCATGACGGTCGAGGATATCGCTTATGCCCTCGGCTTCAGCGACGCCGCCAATTTCCGGCAGGCATTTCGGCGCTGGACCTCGGCGACACCCCAACAGTACCGGACAGCGAGCGTGAAGGGCCCGGAGGCTATCGGGTTCGTTCGCTCTGAAGGACGGCAAACGTGAGTCCGTCCGTCGCAGTTCGGGCTTCCGCCAGTGCGTACGGCCGAAACCTGGCCCAGAAGTATGGGGCTGAGGACGCCCCGTTCATCGTCACGCAATCTCTGCGACGGGGCGAGATGGCGTTCACGGAAATTCGCGTGGACCAGCCACTGGGACGTCTATCCGACCCGTTTCCACCGGAAGACGCCTACGTGATCTGCCTGCTGCTGCGCGAGCATCCCAACACCTCCTACTGGGAAAGCGGGCGGCAGGTCTCTGCAGCCTCGCTGCGGGCGGGAGACATCACGATCCACGATCTCAAGCGCGAACCCCTCGTGCTGGTCGACAAGCCCATGCACTTGCTCAAACTCTATTTGCCGCGGACCGCCCTCGACGCGCTCGCCGACGACGCCAACGTCCCCCGCATCGAGGAGCTGCGATACGATCCGGGCGTCGGCGTAGCGGACGAGACGGTCAAGAATCTCGGCCTGTCGCTGCTGCCCGCTGTTCGCGCGCCCGACCAGGTGAGTCGGCTCTTCATGGACCATCTGACGTTGGGCCTTGGGGCCCACGTCGCCCAGACCTACGGGGGAATGCAGGTCCATTCGAAGCCCATCCAGGGCGGCCTCGCGCCCTGGCAGGAAAAGCGCTCCAAAGAGATGCTCGCGAGCGAGCTCACCGGCGCGACGCCGCTCTCCGAAATCGCTCTGGCCTGCGGGCTCTCCGTCAGCCACTTCTCGCGGGCGTTTCGCAGATCGGCCGGGCTCGCGCCCCACGCCTGGCTGCTGCACGCCCGCATCGAGGCCGCCAAGGCGATGCTTCGAGAGCGCGAGGCGTCGCTCTCCATGATCGCGCTGGCCTGCGGCTTCGCCGACCAGAGCCACTTCACCCGCGTCTTCACCCGCCGGGTGGGGCTGAGCCCGGGCGCCTGGCGGAAATACCTCGCGGGGTGAACCGGCC
>NZ_JAQGIZ010000317.1 GCF_028290885.1 Phenylobacterium sp. | reverse complement strand
ATCCCAGACGGGGCCTTTGCAGACGATGGTCTCATCGACCCGCTGCCCGGGCTTCGCCCGCAGCAGGCCCGCCATGCCGAGAAAGTCGGTGAACCTCGCGCCCGGCACTCCGCGGTCGGGGCTGAGGATCCACCAGGGCACCGCTCCGGGATTGGGCCGAACCGTCCACCGCTGGCGGCTGGCCAGGTCGACGAAGGGAAACTGAGTTTCAGCCGGGCCGGTCAGACGGTCAGACGCGCCGACGCGGGCGAGGTAGTTGCGCACCGCGTGGTTGCCCGACAGAACGAGGTGGTTGCCGTTGTCGATGGTCAGCCCGATCTGCGGGTCGAAGTAGGAGCGGCAGCGCCCGCCGGCCTGAGCCGAGGCTTCTGAAAGCTCGACCGTCAGGCCGGTCTCGCAAAGCGCCGTCGCGGCTCCGAGGCCGGCCAGTCCGCCCCCAACCACATAGGCCGTCATGCAAACAGGCCCTCCCGCACGAGGAGCCAGATCAGGGCGGCCTTGTTGACCCTCACGCGGGTCCGCGGCGGATTCCAACCCCGCTTTTGCATCCGGCTCAGGAGACCAGCGTAGGCGGCCGCCATCAGTCGCGGCGCGGCGAGCCGTCCGGCCGGCTTGTGCGCAAGGACGCGATTGGCGCTCTCGAAATGCGCGTGGGCGACGGTCGCGAGCTCTTCGCAGACTCGCGCCACTTGCGGCGCGGCGAGGGCGGCGCGCGGGTCGCGCGCGGCGATCCCGGCCTGGGTGAGCAGCTCGTCCGGCAGATAGAGCCGCCCCATCTCCGCGTCCTCGTCGACGTCTCGCAGGATGTTGGTGAGTTGCAGGGCCCGGCCGAGGTGATGGGCAAGCTCCTCTCCCGGCGCCGCGTCCATGCCGAAAACCTTCACCGACAATCGTCCGACGGCCACGGCGACCCGGTCGCAATAGAGGTAGAGGGTCGCGAGGTCCGGGCCGCGGAGTCCTTCGAGGTCCATCTGCATGCCGTCGATCACCGCCAGGAAGTCGGCCTCCGCAAGCCCATAGCGATCGACCGGCCCCGCCAGCATCGCCGCGAGGCCGGGATCCCCGCCAGCGTAAAGCGAGCGCACGTCATGACGCCAGGCGTCGAGCGCTACGCGCTGCCCCGCGATGGGAAGGGTCTGGTCGTCGGCGATGTCGTCGACGATGCGGCAGAAGCCGTAGACCGCGTACATCGCCTCGCGCTCGGCCTTCGGGAGCACCTTCATGCCGGCGTAGAACGAGCTGCCCGACGCCGCCTGGGCGTTGCCGGCGGCGACCTGCGCGTCGGACGAAGCGGTAAGCGCCATGACCGAGCCCCCTTACTCCGCGGCGCCGGCGATCAAGTTCCGCGGCGGCCGCGCCGGCCGAACGACGCGCACAATGGCGGACGCGGTCAGCCCGAACAGTTCCAACCTGCGATGATGCACCCGCTCAGACAGCGGGTCACGAACGATCAGGCGGCGCGCAAGGTCCTCCGCCAATCGCTGGATGACGGCGATCTCAAGCTGCAGACGGCGACTGCGCACTTGATCGGCCAGCGGCCGGCTCCGATGCAGCAGTTCCTGGGTCCGCCGCGCCAGGCCGGCGATCACCAGCCGCAGGCCAGCGGACGCGCGGGGAGCCGCGAGTGCGGTCACATCCTCATCCACCGCGCTGAGGTCCTCCTCGGGAAGGTACACGCGGTCGAGCTCGCGGTAATCCTGGCCACAGTCCTGCAGGTGATTGATCACCTGCAGGGCCGCGCAAAGCGCGTCGGAGGCGGCCCAGGCGCCAGGCGATTCGCCGTGGATGTCCAAGACCATCCGGCCCACCGGAGCCGCAGAATAGCGGCAGTAGTCCATCAACGCGTCCCAGTTCGCATAGCGTGACTGGACGACGTCACGCCGAAACGCCTCGAGCAGATCGAGACCGTGAACCACCGGCAGGCCGCGGCCGGCGAGCACGTGCCGCAGCGCCACTGCTGCAGTGTCTCGGTCATGGTCTCCCATCAGGGCGCCGCGCATCTCGGAAAGACGATGGAGCTTCTCGGCAGCGTTCGCGGACGCATGGTCGGCGACATCGTCCGCGGTGCGGGCGAAGCGATAGAAAGCCATGATCGTCGGCCGGAAGCGCGCTTCGATCAGGATCGAGGCGACCGGAAAGTTCTCGTCGCGCGCGCCCTTCCCGGACAGCAGGTCCCGTGCGTCGCTCATGCGGTCCTCGCCAGAGCCTGGGCACGGCCTTTCCATTGCCCCCCCGCGCCGCGCCACACCTGCAGCGCCGAGCGAAGGGTGAAGGCCGCGTAGAGCGCACCGATGAACGGCAAGGCGAGGCCCCACAGGGGAGAGCGGCGGTAGAACCGCAGCATGGGCTGGAAGCACAGCGCCATTGCGCCCCAGGTGAAGAGTCCCGCCCACCGTCCAGGGCCGGAGCCAAACACGGCCAGAGCCGG
Organism: Phenylobacterium sp.; assembly: GCF_028290885.1. GTDB lineage: Bacteria > Pseudomonadota > Alphaproteobacteria > Caulobacterales > Caulobacteraceae > Phenylobacterium. The sequence continues at coordinate 20,842 of NZ_JAQGIZ010000317.1, read as the reverse complement.
CGGAAGCAGATAGAGGAGCGCCAGGCCCAACAAAGTCCCCGCCAGCTTGATCGGCGAGTAGTCCAGCTGGGCGTAGGCGGAGCGGGAAACCATCCGGCCGATGGCGCCCACCGTCGGGTATGGCCGCAGGCTCCGCGCCCGCCGCGTGAGGCCCAGCCAGATAGGACCCTGGCGCTTCATGATCGCCCCCATCGCGCAGTCGTCGATGACCGCCGTGCGGATCGCCGCCACGCCGCCGGCCCGCGTCAGCGCCTCGCGCTGTGCCAGCATGCAGCCGCCGGCCGCCGCCGCCAGCGGATGGTCGGCGCGGTTCACCTGCCGGAACGGGTAGACCATCTGGAAGAAGAGCACGAATGCCGGGATCAGCAGCCGCTCCGCGAAGGTCTTGCAGTGCAGCTCAGCCATGAGCGAGGTCAGCGCCAGGCCGCCCGCCTCGGCCCGACTGACCAGATGGCGAAGGCCGTCCGGCTCATGGGCGATGTCGGCGTCGGTCAGCAGCAGGTACTTCGGCTTCGTCGCCGCGGCCTTGGCCACGCCTTGCGAGACCGCCCACAGCTTCCCGGTCCAGCCGGCGGGCAACGGCGCGCCGCGGAGGATCTGCAGTCGGTGGGCGCCGCCGACCGCGTCGGCCGCGGCCTGCGCCCGTTGGGCGGTGCCATCGGAGCTGTCGTCGTCGACAAGGATAATGTTGAAGGGGCCAGGGTAGTCCTGGCTGAGCAGGCTGTCGACGGCGGCCGCGATCACGTCGGCCTCATCGCGCGCCGGCACCACCGCAGTCACGGCCGGCCAGGTCGCCGGCGCCGCCGGTGGGTCTGCGTCGGTCTGGTCGGCGAGCCAGAAGCCGCCACGGCCAAGGAGCAGGTAGGCCCAGATCACCACCGCAAGAAGCCCGAGCGCCGCTTCGATCATCGGATGTAGCCCGCCGTGCGAAACCAATCCACGGCGTCCTTTAGGGCCTCCACATGCGGCCGGGCGGAATAGCCCAGCTCGCGCTCCGCCTTGGCGGAACTGAAGTACATGTGATGGCTGGCCATCTTCAGCGCATCCTTGGTGACGAAGGGTTCCTGTCCCGTGATCCGGCCGACCAGTTCGGCGACCTCGGCCAGCGGCCAAAGCGGCCCCAGCGGCAGCTTCATCATGGGCGCACGGCGACCCGTCAGTCGAGCGATCTCCCCAAGCATCTGCTGCAGTGACGTGTCCTGACCCCCGAGGATGTATCGCTCCCCGATCCGTCCTTTCTCCAGGGCCAGCAGGTGGCCCTGCGCCACGTCGTCGACGTGGGCCAGGTTGAGGCCCGTGTCGACGAAGGCGGGCATCCGGCCGCGCGCCGCCTCCACGATGATGCGCCCAGTCGGGGTCGGGCGGACATCGCGGGGTCCGATCGGCGTCGACGGATTGACGATCACCGCGGGCAGGCCGCGTTCGGCGACCATCCGTTCCACGATACGCTCAGCCGCGACCTTGCTGCGCTTGTAGGCGCCGATGGCCTCGCGCTCAGTGAGCGGACCCGATTCGTCCGCGGGCGAACCGTCCAGCGGCAGGCGCAGGGTCGCGACGCTGCTCGTATGGACCACGCGCTCTACGCCTGCGGCCAGGGCCGCGGCCATGGCGCTGGTCACCCCTTCGACGTTGTTCCGGACGATCTCCTCCGGATCGCGCGCCCAGAGCCGGTAGTCGGCCGCCACGTGGAAGAAATAGCGGCAGCCGTCGAGCGCCTGCTCGACGGCTGCGCGGTCGCGGACGTCGCCCACCACGACTTGGGCGTCGAGGTCATCGAGATTGGTCCGCGGGCTTGTTGGGCGCGCCAGCACGCGCAAGGCCGCACCGCGCGCGCGCAGCGCGTGGGCGACCGCCGAGCCGACAAATCCAGCCGCCCCGGTGACCAGGACGGGAACGCCTCGGAGCGCCAGACTTGTCGGATGGTCGCGTTCTGCCGATCGCTGCGACAGCGGAGCGGTCATGGCGCGGGCGGCTTTGGCGTGGTCGCCCCTGGCGTCGGGTCAGGCGGCGGAGGAGGAGGAGATTTCGCCGCATCGGGCGTGGCTTCGGGGTGCGGAAGCGCCCCGGCTTCGCCTGGCAGCGGGGGCGTGGGCGGCGCCGGCTGGGGTTGCGCCACCGGCGGCGCGCCGGTTGGGGAGGCCGACCCCGGGGGCGTCGTTCCCGGCGTGTCGAACTCCGGCAGGGTTTCGATGTTCAGCGACTTGCCGGTGATCTCCGCCTGGCGATTCTGCAGGTAGTAGGAGCGCAGCGTTGCATAGGGATCTGTCGATGTCTGGCGGATCGTATCCAGGTCCCGCTGGGCTTCGACCCGATCGCCCAGGCCATCGACGATGGTGGTCGCCACGCCGATCTCCGTCTTGCTGGGATAGCGCGCGTAGGTCAGCGGATTGAGGCCGATGTCGGCGACGCCGCCGAAGGCGTCGCGGAAGGTGCTGGGGCCGAGCAATGGCACGAAGAGATAGGGTCCCGGCCCTGCGCCCCACCTGCCGAGGGTTGTGCCGAACCCATTCTCGTGGCGCGGCAGATGGTTCTTCTTCGCCACGTCCATGATCCCGGCCACGCCGAAGGTGCTGTTCACCACCAGGCGGGTCAGGGTGCGCGCGGCCTGGCCCCCACGTCCCTGGAGCACGTCGTTCACGAAGATCACGGGTTCCTGAAGGTTGCGGCTGAAGTTGAGCAGGGCGGAGCGGAAGACCGACGGCGTCTTGCCAAACCCCCGAGCCAGGGGACCGAACAGATGACGATCGAGGACTTCCTGCACCGCATAGAAGCGGCGGTTCATGCCTTCCAGGGGATCCGTGGGATCGGCCGCGGCGCGGCAGGGTCCGGCGAGCGAAACGCAGACCGCCCCCGCGACCAAGAGGAGCGGCACACGCGAACTGACCGGTCGCATTCGCTTCATCCTGTGGCTGCGCCGGCTCACTGGAATGGAACGCGGCGATGTCGAGATCGCTGGCCTAGCGGCTGGCCGACCATATAGGAACTAGGGGACCAAAGCGAAGTAGGCGCGCGTGGCTTTACCACTCCAAATGGTCGGTTGGGTCGTGATGGTGCTGGCCCTGGCCGGCTCCGCCTATCAGTTGCTGGCCGCGCGCCAGGTTCGCGCCCTGCTTGTCCAACCCCGCGCCAGGCGAAAGACCGCAGCGCCGGCTGTCACCATCTTGAAACCCCTGCACGGTGCGGAGCCCGGCCTCGACGTCGCGCTCCAGAGCTTCCTGGCCCAGGACTATCCGGGGACCGTGCAGGTCGTCTTCGGCGTCCAGGACCCGGCGGATCCGGCGCAGCTGGTCGTTGGATCGCTTCGTCGCGCCCATCCGCGGCGTGACGTGGCCTTGGTCGTGGACGCCACGCCACACGGCGCTAACCGGAAGATATCCAACGTCATCAACATGATGAGGAGAGCCAAGCACGATATCATTCTGCTGGCCGACAGCGACATCGTCGTCCGTCCCGACTATTTGCGGGAGGTCGTGGCCGCGCTCGAGACACCTGGTGTGGGCGTCGTGACCTGCCCCTATCGCGGCCAGGCGGTGCGCGGGATCTGGTCGCGGCTGGCGGCCATGGGACTCACCTATCAATTCCTTCCCAGCGTCGCGGTGGGGGTCGGCCTCGGCTTGGCTCAGCCTTGCATGGGATCGACCATCGCGCTGCGCCGGGAGGTGCTGACCCGGATCGGGGGCTTTGAAGCCTTCGCCGACCTGTTGGCCGACGACTATGCGATCGGCGCGGCGGTGCGGGGGACGGGATTGCGCAGCCTCGTGGCGCCGGTGCTGGTGGCGCACAATTGCACCGAACACGGGCTCGCAGAGCTTGCGCGTCACGAACTGCGGTGGGCGCGCACGATCCGCGGCGTCGACCCGGCGGGATTCTTCGGAAGCGGCGTCACCTACGCCGTGCCGCTGGCGCTCCTGGGATTATTTTTGACCGGCGCGTCTCTCGTCAGTCTGGCGGTGCTCGCTTTCGCGCTTATCTGCCGTCTGTGGCTGATGCGCGAGGTCGACAGGATCGCTGGCGTGGATGGGCGCGGACGGTGGCTAACGCCGCTTCGCGACGTCTTGTCGTTCACGATTTTCCTGGGCTCGTTCTTCGTGCGGGCCGTGGACTGGCGCGGAACCCAGTTCCGGGTTGACGCTCAAGGCGCCCTGAGGCGCATATAGAGGCGAAATGTTGCGCACCCTTTTCCTGCAGGCGCCTTCCTTCGACGGCTTCGATGGCGGCGCGGGTTCACGCTACCAGGCCAAGCGCGAGATCCGCTCGTTCTGGTTCCCGACCTGGCTTGCGCAGCCTGCGGCCCTGGTGCCGGACTCGAAGCTGATCGACGCCCCGCCGGCCGGTATCCAGCTCGCCGAAGTGGTGGCCCAGGCGAACGACTTCGACCTGGTGATCCTGCACACCTCGGTCCCCTCCTTCGCAAGCGATGTGAAATGCGTCGAAGCCCTCAAAGCGGCGAACCCGGCGCTCAAGGCCGGGTTGATCGGCGCCAAGGTGGCGGTCAAGGCCGACGACAGCCTGAAGGAGGCGCCGGCCGTCGATTTCGTGTGTCGCAACGAGTTCGACTTCACGGTCAAGGACGTGGCCGACGGCAAGCCGTGGTCGCAGATACTGGGCCTCAGCTACCGCGATGAGGCGGGCGAGATCGTTCACAACCCGGACCGGCCGATCCTGGAAGACATGGACGCCCTGCCCTCGGTGATCGACGTCTACCGGCGCGACCTCAAGATCGAGGACTACTTCATCGGCTACCTGAAGCACCCCTACATTTCGGTCTACACGGGCCGCGGCTGCAAATCGCGCTGCACCTTCTGCCTGTGGCCGCAGACAGTGGGGGGCCACCGCTACCGCACGCGCTCCGTCGAGAACGTGGTCGCCGAAATCGCCGAGGCCAAGCGGCTGTTCCCGCAGGTGAAGGAGTTCTTCTTCGACGACGACACCTTCACCGACGACCTCCCCCGCGCCGAAGCCATTGCCGAGGGGCTTGGCAAGCTCGGCGTCACCTGGTCGTGCAACGCCAAGGCCAACGTGCCGCGCAAGACGTTGGAGAAGCTGAAGGCGGGCGGCCTGCGCCTGCTGCTGGTGGGCTACGAGAGCGGCGACCAGCAGATCCTCCACAACATCAAGAAGGGCATGCGGATCGAAGTGGCCGAGCGGTTCACCCAGGACTGCCACGACCTTGGCATCACCATCCATGGCACCTTCATCCTGGGCTTGCCCGGCGAGACCAGGGGGACGATCGAGCAGACCATTGAATGGGCTTGCAAGATCAACCCGCACACCATCCAGGTGTCGCTGGCCGCGCCCTATCCGGGCACCTTCCTCTACGACCAGGCGCTGGAAAACGGCTGGTTGGACGCCAAGAACGCCGAACTGGTGGACGAGCATGGCATCCAGATCGCTCCGCTGCACTACCCACACCTCAGCCACGACGAGATCTTCCGGTCGGTGGAGGTGTTCTACAAGCGCTTCTACTTCCGGCCGCGGAAGATCGGCGCGATCGTCGGCGAGATGGTCCGCGACTTCGACATGATGAAACGGCGCCTGCGCGAAGGCGTGGAGTTCTTCGACTTCCTGCGCGAGCGCAAACAGGCGGTCGCCGCCTAAGCGGCATGAAACAGCTGATCGTCACGGCGGACGATTTCGGCGCCGCCTTGGCCGTCAACGAAGCCATTGAGCGGGGCCATGCCGACGGCGTGCTGACGGCCGCGAGCCTGATGGTAGGCGCGCCGGCCGCGGCCGACGCCGCGGCGCGCGCACACCGGCTGCCGAAGTTGTGTGTCGGCCTGCACCTGGTGCTGGTGGAGGGCCGTCCGATGAGCGACCCGGCGGACGTCCCGGACCTGGTGACAGCAGACGGCACATTCCGCACGGACATGGCGCGCCTGGGCGCCGACATCTTCTTCAAGGCCGGGGCGCGGCGCCAACTGGCGCAGGAGATCGAGGCGCAGTTCGAGGCCTTTGCAGCGACCGGCCTGCCCCTCGACCACGTCAACACCCACAAGCACTTCCACCTGCACCCAACGATCGCGGACCTGATCGTCGAGATCGGCCCGCGCTTCGGCATGAAGGCCATGCGCACGCCCGCCGAGCCGCGCGCGGTGCTGGTCGCCGTCGAGCCCGCCGCCAATCCGCCCCCCGCCTATTTGACGGCGCCCTGGGCCTGGCTTGGAAAGGGGCGCCTGCGCCGAGCGGGGATCGAGACGCCGGACCAGGTCTTCGGCCTCTACTGGTCGGGGGCCATGACGGCCGAGCGGCTGGCGGGCCTGATCCGCTGCCTGCCCGAGGGCCTCAGCGAGATCTACCTGCATCCGGCGACGGCGGCGGCCTATGACGGCTGCGCGCCCGGCTATCGCTATATCGAGGAATTCGAGGCCCTGATCGACCCTGCGGTCATCGCGGCCACACGCGCCGAGGGCTTGGCGCTGGGCGGATTTGCCGACTTCGCGCGTTTGGCACAGAGGACGCCATGACCGACTTCGCCGTCTCCGCTCCGGACCTCAGCCGCCAGGGCAAGCGCGGCGCCAAGCCCGCCGGGTGCATACGCCTGGGCTCGGACGACCACCTGCGGCTCTTCTGCCTCGAGCTCCTGGAAACCCACGACCCGTACAAGCCCGCGGTGATCGACTGGCCGAAGCTGGACGAGGTGACCCGCAATCGCATCGTCTCCCTGCCGATCTGGGACATCGCCGTGCAGACGGAAGGCCGCGCCGGCATGAACGTGAAAACGTTCGGGGCCCGGCTCGCGGCCGGCCTCCTGAAGGAGGCGGTCGACATGAACGCCTTCGAGGAGAGCCGGCATAAGGTCGTTCTCGCCAACATGGTCTCGTTCTACGGCATCCAGCTGGAGCCGGAGCCCCAATACAAGACACCCCGCGATCCCGAGTGGGCTTTCATGGTCACCGGCTATTCGGAGTGCATCGACAGCTTCTTCGGCTTCGGCCTCTTCGACCTGGCCAAGCAATCCGGCTTCTTCCCGGCCGAACTCGTGGACACCTTCGAGCCGGTCATGCGGGAGGAAGGCCGCCACATCCTCTTCTACGTGAACTGGGTGGCATGGTGGCGGCGCAACATGCCGTGGTGGCGCCGGCCCTGGTTCGAGTTGAAGGTTCTGGCGGTCTGGGCCTTCCTGATCCAGGAGCGGATCGGCATCGCGGGCCAGATGGAGTCGAGCGAGAAGGCCCAGGACAACAACTTCACCTTGAACGGCTCCAAGGAGCTGGGCGTCGAGATCAGCTTCGGCGAGCTCGCACGGATCTGCCTCGAGGAGAACGATCGCCGCCTTGCGCCGTATGATGCGCGGCTGATCCGGCCGCGGTTCGTGCCGAACATGATCCGGCTGGCTCTGCGCTTCATGAAAAAGCCGCCAAGCGCGGCTAGGGCGTAACCTAGAGTTCCCGCAGCGGTCTGGAGGCCTCTTGAGCAAGCCGATCCGAGGCGGACTGATCGTGGCCCTGGTCGCGGGGCTGGCGCTGCTGACCGTGGTGGTGGCGGGGGTCGGCTACCGTTCGGTGCTGGCCGCCATCGGCGCCATCGGCCTTTCGGGCTTCGCGATCTTCACCCTCTACTGGCCGTTGGTGCTGCTGGTGCTGGGCTTAGCCTGGTTCACCGCGGCGCCGGGCCTGCCCCTGATGCGCATCCCGGTCTTCATCTGGAGCCGCATGGTGCGGGAGGCGGCGTCGGATGTCCTGCCGCTGGCTCAGATCAGTGGGCTTGTGGTGGGCGCGCGGGCGGCGCAGGCGGCGGGCGTGGCGGAGAATGTGGTGTTCGCCTCGACCATCGTCGACATGACCGCCGAGCTGGCGGCCCTGCTCCTCTACACCCTGCTGGGCGGCGTCCTGCTGGCGATCCAGTTGGGCGGCGGGCCGGTAGGCCGGAACCTCCTGTTGCTAATCACCGCTGCGCTGGCGTTGCTGCTGGCTGGCGGCGTGGCCTTCGTTCTGCTGCAGCGGCGCGGAGTGGGCTGGGTGGGCTGGCTGGCGCAGCGCTGGCTGCCGGATTCGATCGCCCGGGCCGACGCCGTCACCGCTGCTCTCGATGCGGTCTACCGCCAGCCCGGCCGGCTTGCCGCGGCGGTGACGCTGCACGTCCTCGGATGGCTCGCGAGCGGCGTCAATTCCTGGATGGCGCTGCGGCTGATGGGGACAGAGGCGCCGCTATGGGCCGTCTTTGCGGTGGAGAGCCTGATGTACGCCGCGCGCAGCGTCGCCTTCGCCCTGCCGGGGGGATTGGGCGTGCAGGAAGGCGCGTATGTGCTGCTGGCGCCGCTGTTCGGCCTGCACCCGGCGGACATGCTGGCCCTGTCGCTGCTGAAGCGCGGGCGCGACCTAGTCATCGGCGTCCCCACACTGTTGATCTGGCAAGCACGGGAGGGCCGGGCGCTGCTGAGCCGCGCCGTCAAGCCCGCGCCTTCACCCGACGCTTGAGCAACAGCAGGCGCACCGCGATCACCACGGCCATGGCGCTGGTGCAGACACAGGCCGCGACCAGAACCGGCGCCAGCCAACCCAACCAGGCGATGGGCGCAAGCAGATAAAGCGCGTCGTCGGCGTCGAAACCGAAGCCACCGTTCCAGGTGCGCACGCCCGGCCCGCTGATCTGCTCATAGACTTCCGACCACCAGCAGCAGAGCAGCATGGCCACGCAGGTGACGGCGCCCAGCGGAAGGGCCCAGGGCCCCAGCCAAGAATGGCGAAGCCCCACGCCGATGGCGAGGAAGAAGGCGGAATTGATCAGGAGGTCGGTGTAGTAGTCGTAGAGATGACCGCCCCGGCTCTGCATCTGGCCGATGCGCGCGAGCTCGCCGTCCGCGCGGTCGAGGAAGGCCGAGACCAGCCACCAGATTCCGCCCCACAGGATGTCGCCTGACGCGCTGCGGGCAAGGAGCAGGCAGGATACCGCGCCGGTGACCAGCCGCAGGGTGGTGATGTGGTTGGGCTTCACGCCGGTCCCGACCAGCGGCCGGACCACGACGCGCGCCGCGATGTGGGTCCAGCTGCTGCTCAAGGGCGCCCTCGTCCATCTATCGTCATGATACGCTTCATGACATCCATAACATTGGGTGGCGCAGTCGATCCCGCATCATGCGGCCTGCTTCTCTCGCGGAGGGCCAAGCAGGGCGGGCTCGAAGATCAGGGCGGCCACCAGGGTCCAGATCAGCGAGATCATCAGGATCTTGCCCATGCTGGCGGTGCCGGGATGGCTCGAAAACATCAGGCTTCCAAACGCGGTGCCGGTGGTCATGGCGCTGAAGAAGACCCCGCGCGCCAGACTGGATTGCAGCAGGTTCTTGGCGCCAGCCCGCCAGGCCATGACGAAATAGATGTGGAAGGCGACGCCGACCCCGAACAGCAGCGGAAACGCGATGATGTTGGCGAAGTTGATCGGCTGGCCGATCACGACGCAGGTTCCCAGGGTCAGAAAACCCGCCAGCACGATCGGCGCCAGGGTGAAGGCCACTTCGCGCAGGCTCCTGAGGATCAGCAGCAGCAGGGCGGTGATCGCCACCAGCGACAGCAGGCCAGCCTCGATGAAGGCCCAGCTGATGGTCTTGCCGGCTTCCTGGATCGAGATCGGCGCGCCAGTGGCGTTAGGAGCAATCTTGCGCACCGCCTTGGAAAACCGCTGCAACACGGCGTTGTCGTTGGAGTTTCCGCGCGGGGAGACCTGGACGCGAGCGCGGCCATCCTTCGTCACCCAGTCGCGGACCAGGTCCGGCGGCAGGCTCTGAAGGGTCACGGGCTCCGCCGTCAGCATCGTCCGCAGCTGGTCAAGCAGGGTGTTGAGCGGCGGGATCAGCGCAGCCTCTGCGCGGACGCGGTCCGACGGCGGACCGTTGGCGATCGCCTCCAGCGCGGCGGCTAGGCGCAGGGCGTCGGCGGCCCCAGGCGCTGTTCCCGGGACGGCGGCGGTGCGCAGTTTGGCGGCGGTGTCCTTCAGCCCCTGGACGACCTCCGGATCGCTCGGCGGAGGCTGCGTCTCAAACGGGTTCAGCGTCGGGTCGAGCAGCAGCTGGGCGTCGGCGATGGCGGCGAGCTTGGCGGGCTGGTCGTCCGGCACGAAACTCGACAGCGTCACGGTCTGGGCGACCTGCGGCAGCTTGCTCAGGCGTTGCGCGAGCCGGTCGGCGGCCGCGAGCGAGGGCGCCAGCACGTCGATGGTGTTCGGCGTCTCGCTCGGGTCCTTGCTGATGTCGTTGAGCGTCGACATCGCTTCGCCGTGGGGATTGCGCAGGTGCAGCGGGTTGAAGTCGAAGCGCACGAACGGCAGCAGGGCGACGCTGACCGCCGTCGAGACCGCGAACGCCCAGAGGACAAACTTGCGGCGCTCCATGAGGAACCGGTCCACGGGCGCCATGCGGGAGGAGCCCACTTCCTCGGTCTGCCGCCGCGGCCGGAAAAGCAGGATCAGCGCCGGCAGCAGCGTCACGCTGAGCGCGAGCCCGATGACCATGCCGACGCCGGCGATGATCCCCAGTTCCGAGACCCCGATGTACTGCGTCGGCAGGAAGGCCAGGAAGCCCAGGGTGATGGCCGCGGCGGCCAAGGCGAGCGAGCCGCCGATGCCGGTAGCCGCGGCGATCAGCGCGCTCTTCAGGTCTTCGTGGGTCAGCCGCTCGGCGCGGAAACGGACGCTGAACTGGATGCCGAAGTCGACGCCCAAACCCACGAACAGCGGGATGAAGGCCACCGAGATCAGGTTGAAGCGTCCCACGGTGATGAGTCCCGCAGCCGCTGTGAGCAGCAGGCCGATCAGCGTGGTGATCAGGATCGCGGCCACGAGCCGAACCGATTTCACGGCCAGCCACAACATGACGACCACCGCCAGGCCCATCGAGCCGGTGACCAGCCAGGCGCGGTCGGTGAGCGAGGCGAACTCCTCGTCCGACAGCGGTACGGACCCGGTCAGGCGCACCCGCACGCCGTGGGCGGCGTCCAGGCCGAGGCTGCGCGCGGTGGCGCGGATGGCGTCGTCGGCCTTGGCGCCCGGCATCAGGCTGCCATAGTCGAGTTTCGGCTGGACGATGATGAAGCGGCGCGTTGGCGCCGAAAGGCCCTTGCCGTCACCGGCGATCATCGCCTGCCAGGAGAAGAAGGCGGGCTGGCCCGCCGCTACCTTCTGCAGGGTGTCGGCGAGGGCGCGGATCGGTTTCTGGACGGAGGCCAGGTCGGTCTGTCCCTGGATCACGCCGTCGGCCAGCGTCCCGATGGCGCTCGACACGCCCCTGAGACTGGGGTCGGCGGCCATGGGCCCCAGGAACGGCTGCGCGGACACCAGTTGGTCGGTGGTCGAGCGCACCTGCTCCGTCGAAAGAAACAGCAGGCCTTCCTTGGCGAAGAACGGACCGCCGTCGGGGCGCCGCACGCTGTGGAAGAGCTGGGTCTGCGGCTCGAGCTTCGCGGTCAGCGACGCCGCCGCGGATTCGGCCAGCTCCGGAGTCGCGCCGTCCACAACCACCACCGTGGTGTCGTTGTTCTGTGGGAAGGCGGCGGCCATGGCGATCTCGTTCCGCCGCCAGTCGATCTTGTCTGAGATCAGCTTGGCGGTGTCGCTGGTCATGCTGAAGTGACCGGCCGTGAACGACATCGCCGCTGCGGAAAGGAGGAGGCAGACGAGGACCGTCAGCCATGGGTGGTCGCAGGCGAGCTTGACTGCGACGGCGATCGGCGCGGCCTTCAGACGCCGCACGGATGGCTCCCGCTAGTCGGCGAAGTGGCGCAGCTTGAACGAGATCGCCTGCTCGCCGCCGGCGTAGCTGAACGCCGCGGACCCGAAGCTCGGCGGGTGAAAGCCGATCGGGGCATTGTTCGAGAAGCCCACGCCCTCCGTCGGCAAGCCGAGGATGTTCCTGTCCACCGAATGGTTGTCATTCCCGTCCTGGTAGGCCTGCGCCGCGTAGGTCCCCGGCGGAAGGTCCTTCACGATCACCGTGGTAACACCCGGAGTGGCGGGTGCGGCTCCGCCATAGCGGCAATCCTTCAGGAAGTCGCCCACCGGGCAGACGTCAACCCTGATATGGCCGCGCGGGCTCTTCACGCCCTCGACCGTGACGCGGAGCACATTCTGCGGCTCGCCTGCCGGCGCCGTGTCGGCGGCAGCTTGGGCGGCAGAGACGAACAGCGAAAGCGCAGCGACGGAGGCCGCGGCGAGCGATTTGACGAGCACCGGAAGACCAGCCTTTGTTCCCAGTTGCCTAGATAGTTATACGCCGCATCTCGATCAATAAGCGCTCGAAGTCGGCGGGCTCGACCGCACCGATGCAGCCGATGCGGAAGGTTTCTTCGCGGGTCAGCTTGCCGGGATAGATGATGAACCCCTTGTCGCTGAGCGCGGCGTGGAGCCGGTCGAAATCGAAGGGCTCGCCCGCGCGCGGCCTGAAGGTCGCGATGATCGGGGCCTGGACAGCCCGGTCGAGGTAGAGCTCGAAGCCCAGCCGCTGCATGCCGCCGGCGAGGACGTCGAAGCTGGCCTGGTAGCGGCGCAGCCGCGCCGACGGTCCGCCCTCCGCCTCCAGCAGCCGCAGCGCCTCGACAAGCGCCGCGACCACCTGCACCGGCGGCGTGAAGCGCCACTGCCCGCTCGACTCCAGCGCGCGCCACTGGTCGTGGAGGTCGAGACTCAAGGACGGGCTGATCTCGGCGCAGCGCGCGAGCGCGCTGCGGGCGACGATGCCGAAGGCGACGCCGGGCGCGCCCTCCAGGCACTTGTTGCTGGAAGCGAGCAGCGCCGTGACGGGCAGGCTGCGCAGATCGATCGGCAAGGCGCCGAAGCTCGACATGGCGTCGATGATCAGGCCGGCCCTATGCCCGGCCACGACGCCGGCGACCTCTGCCAGGGGATTCAGCAGCCCCGTGGTGGTTTCGCAGTGGACCATGGCCACATGGGTGATGCCTGCCCGCTCGCTCAGCGCGGCGGCGACCTTGGCCGGGTCGATGGCTTGGTCCTCGGGCCAGCTCAGCGTCTCGACGGAGCGGCCCAGGCGCTGGGCGATCTTGAGCATGCGCTCGCCGTAGGCGCCGTTGGCCAGGACCAGCAGCTTCGCGTCGCGGTCCAGCAGGGTCGAGAGTGCGGCCTCGACGATGAAGGTGCCGCTGCCTTGCAGGGGCACGGCCACAAAGTCATCTCCCGCGTGGACCACATCCAGCAGCCGGCGGCGAAGCTCGGCGGTCAGCGCAATGAAGGGCGCGTCGCGCGAGCCCCAGTCCTCCAGCATGGCCCGGCGCGTCTCGATCCGCGTGGTCAGCGGGCCGGGCGTCAGCAGGAGCTTTTCCCGCGCCATCAGGCTTCCGCGGCTTCGCCCTGCGGGGCCCGAGCAGGAGCGCCGGCAAGGAAGGCCTTGAAGCGCCGGGCGACATCGGCCGGCTTTACGGTGGGTCGGCCGAGCGTCGCCATGGAGCCTGGCGAGATGCGCAGGTGGATCATCGCCGGCCCTGCCGCCGCGCCGGCCTGCCGGAAGGCGCGCTCAAATCCGTCTAGGCTCGCGCAGCTGGCCGCAAAGGCGTAGCCGCAGGCGAGCGCCACGCCGGCGAAGTCGACGGAGGCCGAGACGGTCGCCTGGCCGCCGGTGGAATCGTGGACGCCGTTGTCGAGCACCACATGCAGCAGGTTCTTCGGCGCATAGGCGCCGATGGTCGCGAAGGTTCCGAGCTTCATCAACGCGGCGCCGTCGCCGTCCAGCACTACGACAGGCCGGGAGGTGTTCAGCGCCACGCCCAGCCCCATGCCGGAAGCCCCGCCCATGGAGCCCACCTGATAGAGGTGCTGCGGACGGTCATCGAGGGTGAAGAGCTCGCGGCCGCACTTGCCGGTGGTTGCGATCACCGCGGCATCGGGATCCACGATCGCCAGGAATCGCTCCAGCGACGCGGCCCGCGTCGGCCGCGCCCCCTCCTCCGGCTCGTCCAGGCGCCGTCCCGGCGCGCGGACGGGCAGAGGCGCCTGGTCCAGGTTGGAGTCCTCGACATCGCTCTTGCGCATGACCCAGGCGAACGGCAAGCCTGAGGCGTCCATGGCCTCGACCGCGCGCGCGAAGGCCGGGCGGATCGCGTCGGGCGTGCTTGGGAAGGCGTCCTGCTGCAGGCCGATCAGGCGCAGCAGGTCCTGAGTGATCTGACCCATCACCTCGTGCTGCGGCTCGTCCTTCAGCCCCGGCTCCCCGCGCCAGGTGGTGATGAACAGCGTCGGGATGCGGAACGGGGCGTTCAGCGAGGTCAGCGGGTTCACGGCGTTGCCAAGGCCGGAATTCTGGCAGATCACCGCCGTGCGCCGCCCGGCGAGCCAGGCGCCCGCCGCGATCGCCACCGCCTCGCCCTCGCTCGCCGCGCCGACATAGCGCAGCGCCGGGTTCGAGATGACCCCGTTGATCAGCGGGGTGAGGAAGCTGCAGGGCACGCCGGCATAGAAGTCAAAGCCGCACCGGCTGGCCTCAGCCATGAAGTCCTGGGCGGTAATCATGGTCCGGGTCTTAGGTGAAGTTCCGAGCGTCGGCGAGGTCCGGCAGGGTGTCGACGTCGAGCCAGTGGCCGGTGAAGTATTGCACCCTGACCGAATGCCGGGCGGCCAGCCGGGTCAGCAGAAGCGGCATGTCGGCCGTCTCCAGCAGGCCTTCCTCGCGCAACAGGCCCAGCTCCGCTTGCAGCCAGGCCGCGCCGGTGGGGGTGAATTTCGCCAGCCCCATCCATTCGCCGCAGATCTCGTGGGCCGGCAGCTCGGCGCCCATGCGGATCAGGCCGGCCGCGTCCTCGTCGAGAACGTCTCCGACGTAGTGCCGGTCGGCGGCGACCAAGTCGCGCACGCCCGATCCGGGCTGCGCCTTCAGCGCGTCCACGGCCAGCACGATGTCGCCGTCCACGGCCAACAGGGTCTCCAGGATGTAACTGCGCACCAGGACGTCGCCGTAGCAGACCAGGACCTGCCCCTCGATCGCCTCGGCGGCGGCGGCAAGCGAGAACGCCTCTCCCGTGTCGGCGTAGCGGTCGTTGTCGACCACCGATATGCCGCGCAGCGCGATGGCGTCCTTGCGATAGCCGCGCACCACGGTGATCTCGCGCACACCGCAGCCGTTCAGGCTCTCCACCAGCCTCTGCAGCAGCGACTTGCCCCGGATGTCGACCATGCACTTGGGCTGGTCGCGGGTAAGCTCGCCCAGATCCCCCTGCGAAGCCGCCAGGATCACCGCCCGCGTACGGTCCTGCGCCGGCAGGTAGCGCCGCTCGGCCGCCTCCAGCTCGGCGTTGCCGGCGATGCGGAAGATGTCCTTCACGCCGGCCACCCGACCCTCGACGCTCGCCAGCGACTCTTCCTCATGGATCAGGCGGGCGGTCTCCTGCATGGCGGTCATGGCTGAGCGCAGCAGGTGATTGGCCCAGATCACCGCCGAGACGCCGACCTGGCGGAAGTGGTCGGTGGGCGTCGCATAGTAGGTGGTCGGCACGATCACCAGCGGGGCGCGGCCACCCCACCGCTCGGCGAAGGTCAGGATCTCGCTCGCCGCCGGCAGCTTGGAGTGGATCAGGATCGCATCGGCGCCGGCCGCGTGATAGGCCTCCGCGCGTTTCAGCGCCTCCTCCATGCCGCGGCCTGAGATCAGCGCCTCGACGCGCGCGACGATCGTGAACTCGTCGTCGGTCTGGCTGTCCTTGCCGGCCTTGATCCGCCCGCAGAACTCCTCGATCTCCGCCAGCGGCTGGGCCTCGCCGATGAAGGAGTTGGTCTTCGGGAAGATCTTGTCTTCGATGCAGACGCCGGCGATGCCGCGCTCGCCGAGCTTTCGGACCAGCCGGCGTACGTTGTTGAAGTTTCCGTAGCCGGTGTCGCCGTCCACCAGGATCGGGATCTCTACGGCGTCGGCCATGTACTCCAGGACCTCGAGCACCTGCGTCCAGGACGCCTCGTTGGAATCGCGTAGCCCGAGGCTTGCCGACATAGTCAGGCCGGACGCCCAGAGCGCCTGGAAGCCCGCCTCTTCGGCGATCTTGGCGGAAAGACCGCTGTGGGCCTCCATCAGGAAGCTCAGCGTAGGCGACACGAGCTCGCGGCGGAGCGCCGCGAATACGCTGGTGGGCGCAATCCGCTCGCCACCGTCGTTGACCTCGGCGTGTCCGAAATCCATCTCTACCTGCGCCCCCGCGCGAAAAACCGTCAGGCCCCAAAGTGGCGCCCACACAGAGAAAAGGGTAGGAGCACGGATGAATTCAACCCCTCCCATCGCGGTGATGCTAGCGGCGGGTGTCGGTCGGCGCCTGGGCGGCGGCGATCGGCCGAAGGCCTTGCTGGAGTTTGCGGGCAAGAGCCTGCTGCAACGCCACTTGGAGGGCTTGGCCGCCGCTGGCGTGCGCGAAGTCTCGATCACCATCGGACACGCCGGCGAGCTGATCCGCGAAGCCTCGGTCGGCATTGGCCGGTCGCTGACGGTGAGCTTCGTCGACAATCCCCGCTACACCGAAGGCAGCCTGGTCTCGCTATGGGCGCAGCGGGCGTTGCTCCGGTCCGGCGCGCCGATCGTTCTGATGGACGCCGATGTGCTCTGCGACCGGCGCATGTTCCAGCGTCTGATCGCCAGCCCCGCCGAAAATACCCTGCTGCTCGACCGCGAGATCGAGCCGGGCGATGAACCGGTGAAGATCTGTTTTGCGCGGGACGGCGCGATCGTCGACTTTCGGAAAATCCCGGAGCACGCCCACGTCCGGCACGGGGAATCCGTCGGCTTCTTCCGCTTTTCGCCGGCCATGGCCGCCGCCCTCGCCGACCGCACCGAAGCCTATGTCGCCGCCGGCCGGACCCAGCTGGAGTACGAGGAGGCGATCCGCGACCTGCTCCTGGCCGAGCCGCATCGCTTCGCGGCGGAGGACATCAGCGACCTGCCTTGGACCGAGATCGACTTCGAGGTCGATGTGGCCCGCGCCGAGGCCGTGATCTTGCCCCAGCTCGAGGACGAACATGTCGCTGGATAGTTTGGATCGCGACGCCGTGGACGGTGGAGGCGAGCGTGGCCTGACGGCGGCGCAGAAGCAGGCGTTCCGGCGCAATGGCTGGGTGCTGGCGCGGAGCTTCTTCGATGCAGACGAGACGGCGCTGATCGAACGGTGGACCCGCGAAGTCCTGGCCCGGCCGGAAACGCCCGGCGAGCAAATGGTCTACTACGAGGACAGCCTCCAGCAGCCGGGCGAGCGGATCGTCCAGCGGATCGAGTACTTCTGCGGCTACCACGACCGCTTCGATCGGCTCGTGAACGGCCAACTCAAAGCCGCGGTCGCGCGCTTGTTCGGAGACGACGCCGTGCTCTTCAAGGAAAAGATCAACTTCAAGATGCCTGGCGGGGCGGGTTTCGAGCCTCACCAGGACCAGCAGGCCGGCTGGTCGACCTATGCGCCTCTGTTCGTCACGGCCCTGGTCTCGATCGACGCCGCGACGGAAGCCAACGGCTGCCTGGAGATGGCAAGCGGTCCCAAGGCGACCGGCCTTATCGGACGCGAATGGGAGCCCTTGTCGGCCGCGGAGATGGCCGAGCTGAAGCTGGCGCCGATCCCCACCGAGCCCGGCGACGTGCTGTTCTTCGACAGCTATGCGCCGCACGCCTCGCAGCCCAACGGCACGGCCCAGGCGCGGCGAATCCTCTATCTGACTTACAACCGAGCCCGAGACGGCGATCACCGCGCCCGCTACTTCGCCGACAAGCGCGCGAACTTCCCTCCCGACATCGAGCGCGCGCCGGGGACGGAATACCGCTTCCGCGTCTGAGGCCGGCCTTTTGCGCAGCACAGCGGAACCCTACATGCACGTGAGCCCGGACGGCCCAGAGGGACAGCCATGCGGACGAGTATGATTGCTTTGATCGTGGCGGCGTGCGCCGTCACCGGCGCGTGCACGAAGAAGAGCTCGCTCTTTCTGGAGCCCGGAAGGGCGGCCGAAGCGCCCAAGCCGACCAAGTCCGCCGCCAAGATCCCGCCACGCCCGCAGGGGTCCGGCGACGCACCGGCGCGCCCGTAGGCTGTCAGGACAGCGGTCGGCAGAGGGAAAGGACCTCCACGCTTTCGCCCCGGTCGGCCAACTCCGATGACGCCGCCCAGCACCATCAGCCTTGCCCCGACAGAACAAAGCAAGTACGAATACGAACCGCTGCTTAGGTTGTCAGCTGGCGTTGGAGACTGCTCGGATCACATGGACACCGACCGCGACGATGGGATCGCTCTTGATCCAAGCTTCTTTGACGGCCGCTTCCTGGTCGAAATAGAGGCGTGGGACGGTAACCTGCATGTGGGTCTCAGTTCCGATTCGACGCCGCAGGAATACAGATTTCAGGGCGGGCTGAATTACGTGTGCGGCTTCCAAATAGATGGCCGGGTGGTTGCCCCGCAGGCGCACCGCGCCAAGACTATCCGACTATGGCTTTCGCCATTCGGGTCCGACATGCGGTTTGGGCCTGATGATTTGGATGAGGTCGGCCAACTCCGCATCCGCCGCCCGAAACGTCACGAGTTGGACCTCAGCGCCACCTTGCTGATGCCCGAAGCCGCGCTTCCCGTGGCGGCGACGTGCTTAGGTTCGGTCTGGAAGTACGTTCACATCTGGACTTTTGATGAGGATGCCGAACGAGCAAGCGTCAGTGCGTTCTCCTTCTCATCGACAGTTCACAAGAACCTGGACGGGTGGATCGCGGGCGGCTGAGCTGGTTCTTAAGGCCATCGCCGTCCAGATTTGCGCCGCGCAGTGAATAAGTCTGGCTCTCCGATAATGCCCGTCGCATCGCAATATTCGCGTCGCGTAGTCGCAGTCTTGTGACAGACAGCCTTGGCGCGATTAGTCGGCTGTTGAACGCAGATGCCGCGGTCGTTCCGGTCTTGCATCTCGCACTGCTTGCGGTCGTCCCGGCCGGATTGAGGCGGCGGCGACGCCGACCCGTCGCGGAACATGGAGATGCCGGACCAAGGAAATGGGAGAGTGGGCGGCGGGAGGGAAATCGGCGGCGGAACAACGCCATGGCATGTGGGGCAATTCCAGGGATTCGAGGAGACCTGGATTCGCTGTGCGCCTTGGTCCGTCGGCTGGAACGTCGCCTGATAGGATTCCTGAGCGTCTTGCCGGTCTGCGTTGCCTTGCGGCGCGGTCTCTCCGCGCCCGTAGTTTTGATCCGCGCTCGGCCAGACAATCCCGTCGCCGTTGGCCGCCCTGTCTTGCATGGGCGATATCGCCGGCAAACCAGGGCCGCTGCTGGCGAAGAAGTCCTCGTGTGCCTTCGCAGCCCGCTCTTGCCGCTCTTGCTCGATATCGGCCGGCGAGCGCAGGTACCATCGACTGAGGGCTTCGCCTTGAAGGCGTGCGGGATCGACCTGACCATAGGCCATGCTTGCTCTCCTTTGCTGATTGGATGGCGGCGACAGCGCAGGCGCCGCGGTAGGACCGCCATTGATCGCCAGGGCGGCTATTCAGACGGGCCGCTTGCTGATATTTTCGCCCGGGTAGAATGATCTGGAGAACCTGCGTGACGTCTTCGTCGACCACCGGCGTCACGGCCTTCGCGGGCCACCGGCTCATCGCGCGCGGAGATCTCGTGGCGGTCGCTCGGGCCGCCCACCCCCACCGCCGCGAGCAGCCCCTGGTCTTCGATGACGCAAGCGGCCGGCCCGTAGAGCTCGACCTGCGGGGCTCCGTCGAGGACGTGCTGGCCAGGCTGTCGCCCCCGAAACTCCCATCGAAGCCGGCCCGCGGCCGCCCCAAGCTCGGCGTCACGGCCCGCGAGGTCACCCTGCTTCCACGCCATTGGGAGTGGCTCGCCACGCAGCCCGGCGGGGCGTCCGCTGCCTTGCGCCGGCTGGTCGATCAGGCGCGGCGAGAGACCGTCGAGGCCGACGCCGCGCGCCAGGCGCAGGAGGCCGTCTATCGCGTAATGACGGCCCTCGCCGGCGACCTCCCCGGCTACGAGGAAGCCATCCGCGCCTTGTTCGCCCGCGACCGTGCGCGGTTCGACGAGCTGACGGGGGGCTGGCCGGCCGACGTCAGAGACTATGTCCGCAGTCTCAACGCGCGGGCCCACGCCCCTTCGCCGTGACCTGATCCTCCAGCGCATGCTCGGCCTCGTGCGTCTGCACCGCCAGCGTCCGCGCCGCATCGCAGGCCACGATCTGTGCGCCGCGCGTCGCGTAGCCGATCTCCAGGTCCGCCTGCGTCGGAGACTGCGGCAGCCGATAGAGGCCGCAGCTACGGGCCGCCTCCGCCGGCATGGCTATCCGTGGCGCAACCGGCGACATCGGGAGCCGACTGGCACAGCTGGAAATCAACATCCCGCAGACGAGCGGCGCGATCAGGATCAAGCGGCGCATTGGCGTCCTCCGATTTCAGGGCCTTGGGCAGGAGCTGGGCGACGACGGCGTTGGCGGCGTCGCGTTGGCGGACCACGACTTCGACCCGCTGGGCGCTCGCTTGCGCGCCTTGTGTCTCGAGGCCCGCAACCGCAGCCTTGGCCAATGCCGCCTCGGTCTTCGGCCGCTCGCGGACCGCGTCGTCGTGGCGGCCCTTCCAGTAGAGTCCGCCGCCCGCCGCCAGCACGGTCGCGATGACGGCGAGGATCAGGATCAGGCGCGGGGTCATTCCGGCAACCCCAGCCCATAGCCGCTCGCGCGGCGGGTCAGCACCTGCCGCCGCAGCCTCGGATCGAAGCTGATGTGGCACCAGCCGGTTGATGGTCAGGCAGGGCCGCCCGTCGTGGTCCCGCTCGCGCTTGATCTGCGCAGGCCACTGCTCGCCGAGACGGGCGAACCGCAGGTCGTCCAGCGCCTCGCGCCGGTTCTCCGCCTCGGCGTCCGCCGCCAGCTCGAAAGCCTCGCGGGCTTCCCTGATGATCTCGTCGTCGGAC
>NZ_JAQGIZ010000274.1 GCF_028290885.1 Phenylobacterium sp. | reverse complement strand
CGGCCGGGGTGAAGGCCTGCAGCTTGGTCAGGAAGTCCAGCGTCGCCGCCGGCCCCATCCCGCCCAGCACGCCGAGAACCAGCGAGGTCTCGGACATCAGAGGTGACCGTCCAGCACGGACTGGTAGCCGAACAGGCCCTGCGCTCCGCCGGTGTGCAGGAAGACCACCGTCTCCCCGTCGAAGGCGCCGGCCTTGGAGAGCGCGATCAGCCCCTTCATCGCCTTGCCGGTGTAGACCGGGTCCAAGAGGATCGCGTCGGTCCGCGCGGCCAGCTTCAGGGCCTCGATCACCGCCTCGTCGACCAGGCCATAGCCCGCGCCCACGTAGTCGCAGTCGGCGATCACCATATCGCGGGTCACCCGCTCCTTGTGGCCCAGCAGGTCAGCGGTCTCGACCGCAAGCTTGAAGACGCTGGCCTCCTGCGCCTCCTTGGGCGCGCGCACGCCGATGCCCAGGATGGGGATGTCGGCGCCCATCACCGCTATGCCGGCCACCAGGCCCGCATGGGTGCCGGCGCTGCCGGTGGCGGTGACGATGCGGTCGATCTCCAGCCCGATCTCATTGGCCTGGCTCACCAGCTCCATGGCGCACTCCACGTAGCCCAGCGCCCCGATCACGTTCGAACCGCCGCCCGGGATCACATAGGGTCGCCCGCCGCGCTCGGCCACCTCGGCGGCGACCTCGGCCAGCTGGGCGTTCATGTCCGTTCCGCCCGGCACGCGGCGGATCTTCGCCCCCATCAGCTCGTCCAGCAGCACGTTGCCGGACTGGGTGTAGTCGACGGCGTTGGAGCCGGTGCGCTCTTCCAGGATGATCTCGCAGTCGAGGCCGAAGCGCGCCGCCGCGGCCGCCGTCTGGCGCACGTGGTTCGACTGCACGGCGCCTTGCGTCACCAGCGTCGTGGCGTCGTTGGCGAGCGCGTCGCCCAGCAGGTACTCGAGCTTGCGGGTCTTGTTTCCGCCGCCGGCCAGCCCCGTGCAGTCGTCGCGCTTGATCCACAGGTTGGGGCCCCCGCCCGGCGAGGTCATCAAGGCCTCGGTGAGCCGCGGCAGCGGCTCCAGCGGCGTCGGCAGGTGGGCGAAGCGGAGGGGATTGAAGCGGGCGAGGTGCATGGCCTCGCCCTACATCGAAGCCGGGCTTGCGGCCAGCCCCTACGGCTTCACGTGCTTCGGCAGCGCGGCGGCCTCGGCCGGCGTCAACTTGCTCAGGCTCTCGACGATGCAGCGGTTGCCGCGCAGGCCGACGTCGAGGTCCAGCTTGTTGCAGATGCGGCCGGAGCCGGTCACGTCTCTCAGGATGATCGGATCGGACGATGTCGCGCCGGCGAGACAGTTGTTGCTCATCACCGCGCGATAGACCGCCCGGCCGCCGACGTCGAAATAGAGGGTGTGGTCGTCGCCCACCGTGTGGTTGCGCATGTCGCGGGTGAGGAAGCACGGGACATCGTCGCGGGCCAGCGCCGGCAGGGCCAGGGCGATCGCGCTCGCGGCGCCGAGCAGGGCTGTAGAGATCCTCATGGGCGTGCCTCCTTGGCGGTCTGAACTCTACCACGCCTGCGCTTGTTCCAATGAACCGCCGCTGAATGCAGGGGCCGGCGCGCGCGCCGCCGCAGGCGCGATCTGGGCAGTTTCTCGTCGGCCGGAGATTGATTCCTGCTGAGGAGAAACCTTAGAAATATCTCGGATACCCGGGGAACACGTATCCACCTGTATTTAAGATTTCTGTTTCAATGGTCGGTAACTATAGAATAGTTCTGAACTAATCCGCCACAACTTCGCAACGACACTTGAATTCATCTGTTCGCCTGACGCGAGAAGCGCATTGCACCGCTTGATAACCATGTTAGGAGGGCGCTCGGCGCGGCGTATGGCCGCTCCGGCGTGGAGATTTTTTACGTGAAGACAATCAAGATTGCCGCGGCTCTGGCCGCCCTGACGATCGGCGCGGCCGTGGCCGGGGCGTCGCAGGCTACCGTCTATACCCTGACCCTCGACGGCTGCACGGGCGGCTGCGGCGCGGCGCCGTACGGAACGGTGACCGTGACCAACGACCTGACCGACGCCGGGTCCCTGGACGTGTTCGTCCAGCTGGCGGCGGGCGTGCAGTTCAACGGCGCGGGCAACAGCAACAAGCACAACTCGCTGGCGTTCGACCTGGTCGGCGACCCGAGCGTGACCTACAAGAACCTCGGCGCTCAGCCGTTCGCCAGCTCGGGCGCGATGTCCGACGCCTCGCCGTTCGGCCCCTTCGGCTATTCCCTCGACTACACCGGGCAGAACCACAACCCCACGGGAGTCACCACCCTTTCGTTCGAGATCTACTCGGCGACCGCCACGGCCTTGAACCCGCTGGTCCTCGGCTTCACGACCTATAACAACACACCGCTGTATTTCGCGGCGGACGTGCTCTCCAACGGCAACACCGGCAACGTCGCGGGGACCTTGACCCGCGCCACCGTGCCCGAGCCGGCGACCTGGGCGATGATGCTGGTGGGCTTCGGCGGCCTCGGCGCCGTGCTGCGCGCCCAGCGCCGCCGCCAGGGCTTCGCGGCCGCCTGACGGTCCGCACCGCTCGAAGAAAGACATGGACCCCGGCCGAGAGGCCGGGGTTTTTGTTATGGGCCGCGCGGCGGCGTCGCCGCAGTTGAGCGCCGATCGCCAGGGCTTAGGCCGCGGCCGGGCTCATTCCGCGGCTTCCCGCAGGCCCTCGAACTGCTGCTCGCTGAGGACGTAGCAATCGCAGGCCCGCTCGACCAGCGCGGGCCGGTCGAGGATGGTCAGCTGGCCGCGCGAATAGGCGACGATCTTCGCCCGCTTCAGCGCCGCGGCCATCAGGCTGACCGTCGTGCGCTGGACGCCGGTCATCACCGCCAGATAGTCCTGGGTCAACGGCAGCAAATCGCTCCCGATGCGGTCCTGCGTCATCAGCAGCCAGCGGGCCAGCCGTCCGTCCGCGGAGTGCGCGAGGTTGCAGCCCACCCCCAGCTCCGCCTGCTGCGACAACGCGCGGGCATGACGGAATGTAAGGTTCACCAGCCCAGGGCTCTCGCCCAGCCGCCTGCGGAACACCGCAGACGGCAGGGCCAGCGCTGCGCCCGCGACCTGCACGAATATCCGCGATGTGGCCGGCAGGCCTGTCACCGCGTCCAGCAGGCCCGGCGCGCTTTCCCGGCCTACGGTCGTGGTCTCCACGATCCGGCCGTCCCGCATGACCGAGACCACCGAGATGCAGGCGCTGCTGGCGAAATAGAGGGTTTCCACTGTGTCGCCCGGCTCATAGAGCGCCTGGCCACGGGACAGACTGACTTCCCTGAGATGCGGCGTCAGATAGGCGGTGTCTTCTTCGGGTAGGGCGCGAAGTAGAAAGTTCCTGAAATACATCTCCGTCCCTAACCGCAGGCTTGCGGCCGTCGAATTAGACTCTTGCGCTCATCTAACAGCGATTCCCAATCTAAAATGTAGGAATAAGAGCTTTCCTGTCGTCCCGGAAAATTGACCGTCTGGCTGTAGACACTAATTGTCTGGTAGATTATTTATAATGTTATCCAACCCACATTGGTTACCGTCGAGCACGTCGCCATGAAGGCTCCGAAATCCACGCCGACACCGGCGATCTCTGATGCGCTTAAGCTTTCGCTCGTCGATGGGGAGGTCGTCTTCTTGGGCGACCGGCTCGGCTTTTCGATGACGCCCACCGCGGCCGCCGAGACCTCCGCGCGCCTCGCAGCCCTGCTGCGCCGGTCGGACGATCAAGCCCGCCACTGAGGTTCGCGCTCGCCTCTCGTTAATAAACTTGGCTGATATTTCGGGCGGCAGACAGACGCCCCTCCCTCCCGCGTGCTCCTGTGGCTCCGTTGGGGGGCGGGAGCGGGAAATGTCCAACGTTCAGCGCTATGGTCTCTTCCGCATCGGCTCGGGCTGGTGCGTGGCGGGCGACGACGACACGCGGCTGGACTTCGCGTCCTTCGCAGAGGCCGTCGCGGCGACGGATCTGCTGATCCGCGCGCACCGGGCCTGCGGCGACGCCTGCGAGATCCTGGTCCAGGACCGCGCCGGCGAGCTGATCAAGCTTCCTGACGGCGAGCCCGGAAGCCTCGACTCCATGTCTGACCAGATCATCGCCGGGTCTCGCGCCTGGTCCTTGCTCTCCTGAAGGCGGCCCATCGCCGAATTGCGGCTTCCGCTGACGGCGCTTCGGGCCTAACCTTCGGCTCTCCTCGGGGGGCCGCGCAAAGCGGCTGAGAGGCGGGTGATCCCGCGACCCGTCGAACCTGATCCGGGTCATGCCGGCGAAGGGAAGGATGCGGAGCCACCCCGCAGTCTCTCCGTCGGCGTCCCGCCTGAAGCGAGGCGCTACGCGATGAATAAGCCCACAGGAAACCTCGAGCTCGCCCCCAAGGACGGAAAAGTCCCAACGGGCGAACGCCCCGGGTCGCGCAAGGTCTATCAGCCGGGCGTGCTGTGGCCCGACATCCGCGTGCCGTTCCGCGAGGTGGCCGTGCACCCGTCGGCGAACGAGCCGCCGCTGACCCTCTACGATCCGTCGGGCCCCTATACCGACCCCACCGTCGCCATCGACATCGAGAAGGGCCTGTCGAAGACCCGCGAGCCCTGGGTGGTCTCCCGCGGCGACGTGGAGATCGTCGCCGATCCCCGCGAGGTGAAGCCCGAGGACAACGGCTTCGCGAAAGGCGAGCACCTGGCGCCCCAGTTCGCCGCGCCGCGCCGCGTCTACCGCGCGCGGGCCGGCGCCAATGTCACCCAGCTCGAGTACGCCAGAAGGGGGCTGATCACCCCGGAAATGGAATACGTCGCCATCCGTGAGAACCTGCGCCGCCAGGCGGGCGACCCGACCATCCGCGACGGCGAGCCTTTCGGCGCCGTCATCCCCGACCACTGCACGCCGCAGTTCGTCCGCGACGAGGTGGCCGCCGGCCGCGCCATCATCCCCGCCAACATCAACCACACCGAGCTCGAGCCGATGGCCATCGGGCGCAACTTCCTGGTCAAGATCAACGCCAACATCGGCAACTCCGCCGTCCTCTCCACCGTCGCCGACGAGGTGGACAAGATGGTCTGGGCGATCCGCTGGGGCGGCGACACGGTCATGGATCTCTCCACCGGCCGCAACATCCACAACATCCGCGATTGGATCGTCAGGAACAGCCCCGTGCCGATCGGCACCGTGCCGATCTATCAGGCCCTGGAAAAGGTCAACGGCGTCGCCGAGGACCTGAACTGGGAGGTGTTCCGCGACACCCTGATCGAACAGGCCGAGCAGGGCGTCGACTACGTCACGATCCACGCGGGCGTGCGCCTGCCGTTCATTCCGCTTACGGCGAAACGCGTCACCGGCATCGTCAGCCGCGGCGGCTCGATCATGGCCAAGTGGTGCCTGGCCCACCACCGGGAGAACTTCCTCTACGAGCGCTTCGAAGACATCTGCGAGATCATGAAGGCCTACGATGTCTCATTCTCGCTGGGCGACGGCCTGCGTCCCGGCTGCATCGCCGACGCCAACGACGAGGCCCAGTTCGCCGAGCTCCGCACGCTTGGCGAGCTCACCAAGATCGCCTGGAAGCACAACGTCCAGACCATGATCGAAGGCCCCGGCCACGTGCCGATGCACAAGATCAAGGCCAACATGGACGAGCAGCTGAAGCACTGCCACGAGGCGCCGTTCTATACCCTGGGCCCGTTGACCACCGACGTCGCCCCCGGCTACGACCACATCACCAGCGCCATCGGGGCGGCGATGATCGGCTGGTTCGGCACCGCCATGCTCTGCTACGTGACGCCCAAGGAGCACCTTGGCCTGCCCGACCGCGAGGACGTCAAGCAGGGCGTCATCGCCTACAAGATCGCCGCCCACGCCGCCGACCTCGCCAAGGGCCACCCGACCGCGCGCGCCTGGGACGACGCGCTCTCCCGCTCCCGCTTCGAGTTCCGCTGGGAAGACCAGTTCAACCTCGGCCTCGACCCCGAAACCGCCCGCCAGTTCCACGACGAGAGCCTGCCCAAGGAGGCCTTCAAGACCGCCCACTTCTGCTCCATGTGCGGGCCGAAGTTCTGCTCCATGAAGATCAGCCAGGACATCCGCGACGCCGCGCGGGCCCAGAACGGGGTGGACGCCGGCCTGGAGCAGATGGCGGCGAAGTTCCACGACCTCGGCGGCGAGATCCAGGTGCCTGTGGCGCCGGCGGAGTAGGCCCTCCGCACAATTTATCCGCTCATCCCCGCGAAGGCGGGGACCCGGCCTGGCTAAGACCTGATGAAGTCGAGCAGATCGGCGTTGATCGTCTCGGCGTTCGTCGTCGGCATGCCGTGCGGAAATCCCTTGTAGGTCTTCAGCACCCCGTTCTTCGCCAGCTTCGCCGATAGCGGCGCGGAATCCGCGTAGGGCACGATCTGGTCGTCGTCGCCGTGCATCACCAGCACGGGGACCGTGATCTTCTGGAGGTCTTCGGTGAAATCCGTCTGCGAGAAGGCGACGATCCCATCGTAGTGCGCCTTGGCGCCGCCCATCATCCCCTGGCGCCACCAGTTGTCGATGACCGCCTCCGAGGCTTTCGCGCCCGGCCGGTTGAAGCCGTAGAACGGGCCCGCCGCGAGGTCGCGATAGAATTGGGTGCGGTTGGTCGCGACCTGCGCTTGAAATCCGTCGAACACCTCCTTGGGCAGGCCCCCCGGATTGGCTGCGGTCTTGACCATCAGCGGCGGCACTGCGCTGATCAGCACCGCCTTCTTCACCCGGCTCTCGCCGTGGCGGCCCAGATAGTGTGCGACTTCTCCGCCCCCGGTCGAATGGCCGACATGGACCGCGTCCTTGAGGTCGAGGTGCGCCGTCAAGGCGGCGAGGTCGTCCGCATAGTGATCCATGTCATGGCCGTCGGCCACCTGGCTGGACCGTCCGTGGCCGCGGCGGTCGTGGGCGATCACGCGATAGCCCCTCAGGAGGAAGAACATCATCTGCGTGTCCCAGTCGTCCGCGGACAGCGGCCATCCGTGGCTGAACACGATGGGCTGACCCTTGCCCCAGTCCTTGAAGAAGATTTCGACGCCGTCGCTGGTGGTGATCGTCGGCATGCTGGTCTCTCCTATGTTTTCGCCTGGACAGGCGACGGCGGCGGGCGCCGCGGCGAGAGTGAGACGCTTACGGCCGCAAGCTATCATGTCTCGTCGGATGAGGGACCGGCGAGGCTCGGGCAGGCCGCCCTGGAGACTCGGCGGACCGGCTCTGTCATTCTTGGACCGACCCGCGCAGGGACCGGCGGAGTGTGGCCGCATCTCGGCGCGCCGACGCCGGCCACCCTTGCAACCCGGAAGCGCCTCCATGCCTGACGCGAAGCGCTCCGATCAAAGCCTGGCGATCCAGCTCAGGTCGCTGCAGGTCGCCCAGATCATCACCGCGACCATCCTGACCGGGTTCACGCTGTGGGCCCTGCGCCGCATCCTCGAGCCGTTCGTCCTCGCGGTCTTCCTGCTGATCATGATCGATGGGCTGGCCCGGGCGCTGCGGACCCACCTGCCCCGGTTTCCAAGAGCTGCCGCGCTTCCGGCGGCGATCGCCGCGATCCTCGCGATCTTCGGCCTGACGATCTGGCTGACCTTCGACAACGCCTCGGGCTTTGCGTCGGAGTCGGCCGTCTACGCCACGAAGATCAACGCCCTGCTGTCGCGCGCCGCCCAGCACTTCGGCCTCACCGTGACGCCGACCGCGGCCAGCCTCATCCGCGAGCTCAATCCCGCGCGCTTCGCGGGCGAGCTTGCCACCGCGCTCAGCCATTTCACGGAGGGCGCGGTCTTCACCCTCATCTACCTTGGCTTCCTGCTCGCTTCGCGGCGTGGCTTCGCGGAGAAGGCGCAGGCGTTCTTCCAGACGCAGGACGAACGCAGCGAGGCCGCCCGAATCTTCGAGCGCATCCGGCAGGGCGTGGAGCGTTATATCTGGGTGCAGACGGTCGTCGGCCTGATCATCACCGTGCTTTCCGCGGCGCTGATGTGGGCCACCGGCCTGACGCACGTGGCGTTCTGGTGCGCGATCATCTTCCTGGCCAACTACATCCCGGCGATCGGGGCTGCGATCGGAGTGCTGTTCCCGGCGGCCTTCGGGCTTCTCGAATTCGACGGCGTCTGGCGCGCCCTCGTCCTGGTGGGCGGGCTGGAGGCCATCCACTTCGCGGTCAGCCACGTCGTGCAGCCGCGGATGCAGGGCAAGAGCCTGAACCTGGACCCCATCGTCATCCTGCTGGCCCTGGCCTTCTGGGGCGCCGTGTGGGGCGTTATCGGCGCCTTCCTGTCCACGCCGCTGACGGTGATGGCCATGGCGATCCTGGCCGAGTTCAAGGCCACCCGGCCGCTCGCGGTGCTGCTGTCCAGCGACGGCAAGCCCTACGCGGACCTGCAGTCAGATGGCTGACGGGGACCCCGATCTCTCGCCCGGCGCCACGATCGCCGATGCCGACCTCTCCAACGTCGAGTGGGCCGAGCGGGACCTCACCGACCTTGTGCTGACGGGCTGCACGCTCACCGACGCCCAGCTCAGCGCGGTGATCCTGCAGGGCGCGCGCTTCACCGACTGCCGGTTCAGCCGCTGCCGCTTCGCCCACGCCGACCTGCGCGAGGCCGTCTTCACCCGCTGCAACTTCGCCGATCCCGACAGCCACTCCGGCGTCCAGATCGCCTTCTCGCAGCTGGACCAGGCTCGGTTCGAGGCCTGCGACCTGTCCTTCGCCGACATCGACCGCAGCAGCCTGTGGGCCGTCGCCTTCGCCTCCGCCAACCTGCGGGGCGCGCGCTTCCACCGCGCCGACTTCAGCCGGGCCTTCGGCGCCAAGGTGGTCCGCACCGCAGCGGCCTTCACCGCCTGCAACCTGGAACTCGCCGACCTCTCGGACGCCCGGCTGGCGACCTGCGACCTCTCCGGCTCGTCCCTGCGCGAGGCGGACCTCACCGAGGCCGACCTGGAAGGCGCGAACCTGGCCGGCTGCGACCTCTTCCAGGCGCTGACCGCCGGCGCGAAACTGGCGAACGCCGACCTGCGCGGCGCCGAGGTCTCGGGCCTCAACCTCGCCGCCCTCGGCTCCTACGAAGGCCTGAAGATCACCCTCGCCCAGCAGCAAGCCCTGCTCACCGCCATGGGCCTGGACGTCTACGCGGATTGAGAACGAGGAGCGGGCGGTTCAGTCCCGCTGCGGCGCCTTGGCGGGCGTCCACACGCGCACGGCCACCGCCACGGTCACCGAGCCCAGCACCGCGGCCGTCGCGCCGGCCCACTGCACCGGGGTCATGCCCACCGCCGCGTAGTGGCCAGCCATGCCGCCGCAGAGGATCACCAGCGAGGCGGTCCCCCAATCGATAAGTTCCTTCGACGTGATCATGCGGGGTCCCGAACCGGCTTTCGATGCAAATGCGACTTGCGCATTGAAGGCAGCTCTCTCTTAGCGAAACCCTTCCATATGCCGCGATGCGGCATTGGGGCGCACGGTCCGGCTCGCTATAGGAAGGCCTGCCCCACACCGAGAGCGCTTCCCATGGACGTCCAGGCCCTCAACAGCTTCGTAGCCGACCTCTGGCGCGACGAGATCACCCCGGCGCTGGTCGACTACATCCGCATTCCGGCCAAATCGCCGCACTTCGATCCGGACTGGGCCGCCCACGGCCACATCGACGCCGCTGTCGAGCATATGGCCGGCTGGGCGCGCGGCAAGCTGGCCGAGCTTCCCGGCGCGACGCTGGAGGTGGTGCGCCTGCCGGGCCGCACGCCGGTGATCCTCATCGAGGCGCCGGGCGAAATAGACGATACGGTTCTGCTCTACGGCCACCTCGACAAGCAGCCGGAGATGACCGGCTGGTCCGAGGGGCTCGGGCCCTGGGAGCCGGTGATCCGGGGCGAGCGGCTCTACGGCCGCGGCGGCGCCGACGACGGCTACGCCATCTACGCCTCGGTGGCGGCGCTGGTCGGCCTGCAGCGCCAGGGCGTCAAGCGCGCCCGCTGCGTGGTGCTGATCGAGGCCTGCGAGGAGAGCGGCAGCTTCGACCTGCCGTTCTACGTCGACCACCTGGCCGGCCGCATCGGCTCGCCCTCGCTGGTGATCTGCCTGGACAGCGGCTGCGGGAATTATGACCAGTTGTGGCTGACGACATCCCTGCGCGGCATGGCCGGCGGCCTGCTCACCGTCCAGGTGCTGGAGGAGGGGGTCCATTCCGGCGACGCCTCGGGCGTGGTCCCCGACAGCTTCCGCATCGCCCGCGCCCTGCTGGGCCGCCTGGAGGACGCCGCCACCGGCCAGATCCTGCCCCGCGCCTTCACCGTCGAGATCCCCGGCGACCGCGTCGCGCAGGCGCAGGTCGCGGCCAACGCCCTGGGGGACGAGGTCTGGAAGAAGTTCCCGTTCGCCGGATCGACCGCTCCGATCACCGAAGACGGCGCCGAACTTGTGCTCAACCGCACCTGGCGCCCGCAGCTGGCCGTTGTCGGCGCCGACGGCCTGCCCGAGCCCGCCAGCGCCGGCAATGTCCTGCGCCCCCGGACCACCCTGAAGCTCAGCCTGCGCCTGCCGCCGACCGCCGACGCCGAAGCCTGCGCCAAGGCGCTCGCCGCCACCTTCACCGCCGACCCGCCGCAGGGTGCGCAGGTGACCTTCGAGGAGAACCAGGCCAGCGGCGGCTGGAACGCCCCGCCGCTCGCGCCCTGGCTGGAGGAGGCCGTGCAGCGCGCCAGCCAGGCGACCTTCGGCCGCGAGGCCGCGCTGATGGGGGAGGGGGGCTCGATCCCGTTCATCGGCATGCTGGGCGAGAAGTTCCCTGACGCCCAGTTCGTCATCACCGGCGTGCTCGGTCCCCACTCCAACGCCCACGGCCCCAACGAATTCATCCACCTGCCGACCGGCCAGAAAGTCACCGCCGCCGCCGCCCTCATCCTCGCCGACCACGCTACGCGGGAGCGGTAGCGAAACCCGCGCGGGCCGGCGCGCATTCCTGCGCCATGCCGGACCTCTCCCTCCTCGACCCTGCCCTCGATCCCAAGGCCATGACCTGCCGTGCGGTGATCGAGAGCCCCAAGGGCAGTCCGGTCAAATACGCCTACGATTCCAAAGCGCAGGCCTTTGAGCTGAAGCGCATCCTGCCCGCCGGCATGGCCTTCCCGCTGGACTTCGGCTTCGTGCCCTCGACGATGGCCGAAGATGGCGACCCGCTGGACATCCTGGTCCTCAACGACGAGCCCGCCGTGGTCGGCGCCCTCGTCACCGCCCGCCTGATCGGCGTCATCGAGGGCGAGCAGACCGAGGAGGGCAAGACGTTCCGCAACGACCGCGTCCTCGCCGTGGCGCAGGTCTCCCACCTGTTCGAAAAGATCACGGCCGCCGAGGATCTCCCCGAGCGGGTTCTCAGGAACCTCACCCAGTTCTGGGTCAACTACGGCGCGCTGCGCGGCGCGACCTTCAAGGTGCTCGGCGCCAGGGGTCCCGACGAAGCCGTCCGCGCGATCCAGGCCGCCATGCGCTGAGCGCCTCCCGTCGGGCGGTTCGCCGGACAGCAAACGGCCCCGCTATCCACGAAGGACGGCGAGGCCAGATGGGCAGTCTTGTGGGCGCGGCTCTAGGAGCTGTGGACACTTATCGGAGCCACAGGATGATGGCGGCGAGGGTGACGACGGCGAGATAGTTCCTGGCGGTCTTCTCGAAGCGTGTGGCGACCCTGCGGAACTGCTTGAGCCTGGAGA
>NZ_JAQGIZ010000270.1 GCF_028290885.1 Phenylobacterium sp. | reverse complement strand
CCACGCGCCGAGCGAACTTCAAATCCAAGAAAGCACACTAGAAACATATACTTGCTAGT
This sequence comes from Phenylobacterium sp., assembly GCF_028290885.1. Classification (GTDB taxonomy): domain Bacteria; phylum Pseudomonadota; class Alphaproteobacteria; order Caulobacterales; family Caulobacteraceae; genus Phenylobacterium. The sequence goes on along the minus strand of NZ_JAQGIZ010000270.1, from coordinate 23,980 downwards.
GTCCTGATCGATTCCGAAGTTCGCCAAAGCCAGCCGCAAGCGCTTGCGAACTTCGGAATCGGGACACTAGATCAAGCCGCCCGCAGCTCCGGCAGGTCGTGCAACGCGGGGTCGAGGCCCTTCCCCATCAGGTCGATGAAGTTGTCGCGGAAGAACCGGCGCCGAGCGGCTTCGGAGACCCCGGCCAGGCTGTCGTTGAACCGCTTCAGCGGATTGCGCCCGCCTTCCACGTGCGGGAAGTCGGAGGAGAACATCGCCATCTCCTCGCCCGAGTTCTCGATGATCCAGCGCGCATCCTCGTGCGGATAGGGCGTGGCGCGGAACTGGCGGCGCAGGATCTCGCTGGGCTTGCCCGAAAGCTTCTGCAGCCGCTCCTCCTTGCCGAAGGCCGCGACGCCTGAGTCCAGGAAATGCATCAGGCTGGGCAGCCACGAGGCGCCGAGCTCGATCGCCCCCCACTTCAGCCGCGGGAAGCGGTCGAACACCCCGTCGATCACCAGCGCCGACAGCGTCTGCCACAGACTGAGCGGTATCGCCATGAAGGTCAGCGTGGTTTAGTTCTCGTCGCCGCCGTGGATGTCCTTCACGAACGGCAGGCCGTTTTCCAGGTAGTCGCGGTGCATCTTCTCCTCGCCGCCCACGTGGAAGAGGATCGGCAGACCGGCCTTCTGGGCGAGCGCCCACAGGGGATCGAGTTCCACGTGGCTGGGCGAGAAGCCCGGCGGATGGCGCGAGGGGATCACCAGGGCCTTGGCGCCCAGCGCGATGGCCTCCCGGGCGATCTGCGGCGCGCGCGCCCGGTCGATCAGCGGCACATAGCCGGTGGCGAGCAGCCGGCGGTCCACCGAGCAGAACTCGGTCATCATCCGGTTGTGGGCGCGGGCGGTCTCCAGCGCCAGTTCCACCTCGCCCATCTGCTCCAGGCCGAAGTTGGAGAGGCAGGCGGTGGTGAACACCAGCTGGCTGGCGAACCCCAGGTGGTCGAGAGTCGCCGGCCGGTCCTCCGCGCGGAAGGCGCCGAGGGCTTCGTAGTTCTTGCGCAGCAGGATGTTGGCCTCGGCGCCGGCCCGGAACTCGGGGTCTTCCTGCTGGGCGGCGGCCTTGGCGAACCACTCGGGCAGCACGTCCTTGCGCCCGGTCTTGGCCACGAAGGCGTCGCGGAACTTGGGGTCGATGTAGCGGTTGATCGTCCCCGGCAGCTCCATCACGTGGGAGTCGGCGTCGTGGATGGTTTGGCCCTCGACGTACGGCATGCGAAATCCTCCCTTATGGTTGGCCCTATTTCGCGCCCCGAGGCCCAGCGCCGTCAAGCCGAGCTGTTCTCGGCCCCCTCAGTGGACGCCGCCCGCCGGCTGATCGGCTGGACGCTGACGATGGACGGGGTCGGCGGCCGCATCGTCGAGACCGAGGCCTATCATTTCGAGGATCCCGCCTCGCACAGCTTCGCAGGCCCGACGCCGCGCAACGCGGTGATGTTCGGGCCGCCGGGCGTGATCTACGTCTACCGCTCCTACGGCATCCACTGGTGCATGAACCTCGTCTGCGGCCCGACCCCGGGCAGCGCGGTGCTGATCCGCGCGCTGGAGCCGACTAGGGGGACAGACCTGATGATCGCCCGCCGCGGAGTGGAGGATCCGCGCCTGCTGTGCTCCGGCCCGGGACGCCTCTGCCAGGCGCTCGCCGTGACCCGGGCGCACAACGGCCTGCGGATAGACCACGCGCCCTTCGCGCTCGAACCGGGTCCGCCGGCGGAAATCGCCGTCGGCCCCAGGATCGGCATCACCAAGGCGATCGACGTCCCATGGCGTTTCGGGGAGCGGGGCTCGCGCTACGTGAGCAAGCCGTTCCCGACCGCCTAGCGCCACCTCAGCAGGCGTGAGCCCGCCAGCGCGCCCAGTCCGGCCACCAGGGCCATGCCGAGGGTGTACCAGATGGCCAGGAACGGGGCCGAGGTCTCCTCGCAGGCGAAGGCGTAGACGGCCGCGCCGAGGCCGCCGGCGCAACCGCCCGCGACCAGCCCGGCCAGCAGCAGGCGGGTCGGCGCGAGCCCCCGCATCGCCCAGACCGCGCCCGCCAGCAGCGGCAGGCCGATCACCAGGATCCGCCAGGGACACGCCGACGAGCTGTGGCCCATCAGGAGGGCGCGGTGCATCTCCGGCGGAGCGTTCGCGAACCGGAACAGCGCCATCGCCGCAACCACCGCCAGGGGCGCAGCGGCCATGGCGGCCAGGACACCCGGGCGGGCGGCGGGCTTCGCCAGACGGGTCAGGAGCGCGGCCAGGATCAGGCCGGTGGCCGCCGCATAGCCGAATTTCATCCAGAACATCGGGGTCGAGACCGCCTGCGCGAAGTCCGGGCGCAGGCCGAGCCAGGCCAGCATCACCCCCGTCGAGACCAGCACGCCGACGCCCAGCCCCGCCGCGATCCGCCGCGCCACCGCGCCCGGCGCCACCGGGGCCAGTTCGCCGGTCAGGCTCTGGATCAGCTCGTCAGTCTTCATGCGCGGCCGAGCCTCCGTACTTGCCGCCGAGCGTCTTCAGGCCGCGGTGCACGGCCACCTTAACGGCGGATTCGCTCATGCCGTGCTTCTGCGCCGCCTCGCGGGTCGAAAGGCCCTCGACCTTCACGTCGAGGATCAGCTCGCGGGTGCGCGCCGGCAGGCCGGCCAGCACCCGTTCCAGGTCGCGGGCCGCCATGGCGGCCTCGGCGCCGGCCGGGACGAACAGGGCGTCGGCGTCCTCCACGGGAGCGCGCAAGTGCGCCCGGCCGCGGCGCAGCGCATCGATCAGCTTGTAGCGAGCGATCGCATAGGCCCAGGCGGTGAACGGCTGGCCGGCGTCATAGGTGGCTCTGCGCGTGTGCACCGCGATCAAGGTTTCCTGCACCAGGTCCTCGGCGTCGACGCCCGGCGGCGCGCGGCGGCCGTAATAGGCGCGCAGCAATCCGCTGAGCTCGTCCAGCAGCCGGCGATAGGGCCGGGCCTCCCCGGCGAGGCCGGCGAGCATCAGGCCTCGCAGTCTGGGTTCGATGTCGTCCAACGCCGCCTTCAGGGAATTCGCGACAAACGGCTGAAAGGTTACAAACCGGGCCTTGGTAACCGAACCGCGTTCCCATGCGAACCTGTCATCGAACCTCCTGGGGAGCTTTGCCGGAGATGACCATGAACCGACGGATCGCAGGCGGCCTGGCCGCCACCTTGCTGGCGTTCGCCGCGCCGGCCTTCGCCCAGCCGGCCGCTCCGCTGCAGGTGGTGGAGCTGTTCACCAGCCAGGGCTGCTCCTCCTGCCCGCCGGCCAACGCCGCGGTGGCCGAACTCTCCGCCCGGCCCCAGATCCTGGCGCTGTCGTTCGGCGTCACCTACTGGGACCAGCTCGGCTGGAAGGACACCTTCGCCCAGAAGAAGTTCACCGACCGCCAGTGGGACTATGCCAAGGGCCTCCGGCACGACAACGTCGGCACCCCGCAGGTGGTGGTCAACGGCCGCCGCGACGTGGTCGGCCAGCGGGTTTCCGAGATCGAAGGCGCCTTGCACAGCGCGCCGCTGGCCGCCGGCGGTCCGGCCGTCACCCTGCAGGCGGCCCGCGTGGCGATCGCCGGCCCGGCGCCCAGGCGCGCCGCGGACGTCTGGCTGGTCCGCTACGACCCCAACGTCGTGCAGGTGCCGATCCGGCGCGGTGAGAACGGCGGCAAGACCCTGCCGCACAAGAACGTGGTGCGTGAGCTGACCCGGCTCGGCGACTGGAGCGGAGGCCAGCGCAGCTACGCCGTCCCCGCCGGCCCCGCGGGCCTCAGGACCGCCATCCTGGTCCAGGCCGGACCCGGCGGCCCGATCCTGGCGGCCGCCAAGGGCTAGGTCGTAGGGATGATTTAGAGCTGCGCCAGTAGGTAGTCGGCGGCGGAGACGCGGAATTCGCCGCCTTCCTCGATGTTCAGCTCCTTCACCACGCCGTCGTCGACGATCATCGAATAGCGCTGCGAGCGCTTGCCCATGCCGAAGCGCGAGGCGTCGAAGGCCAGGCCCACCGCGTCGGTGAAGGCCGCCCCGCCGTCGGCCAGCATGACGATGTCCTCGCCCACCGCCTGGTCCTCGGCCCAGGCGCGCATCACGAAGGCGTCGTTGACCGACAGGCAGGCGATCGCGTCGACGCCCTTGTCCTTGATCTCGCCGGCCAGCTGCTTGAAGCCGGGCAGATGCTTGGCCGAGCAGGTCGGGGTGAAGGCGCCCGGCAGGGCGAACAGCGCCACCTTCCTGCCCTTGAAGAACTCATCGGTGGTCACCGGCTTCGGACCCTCGGCGGTCGCCTGGGTGAGCGTTACGCTGGGCAGCTTGTCGCCGACTTTGATGGTCATGGGTCTTCGTCCTCTGACGTTTAGCGTCCGCAAATAGCGTCATCTCGGCGCACCGCAAGCCGGCGCCGCGAACGACACTTGAAAGCGCCACGTTCGGGGTCAAATGTCGAGGCGATGGAAGGCGGATTCTTCTCCGGCCAGCTGTTGATCGCCATGCCGGGCATCTCCGACCCGCGCTTCGAGCGCGCGCTGATCCTGATCTGCGCCCACGACGAGGAGCACGCGATGGGGCTGGCGCTGAACCGGCCCATCGGCGGCCTGACCGTGCCGGACCTGCTTGAGCGCCTGGAGATCAAGTCGACCATCAAGCTTCCGCCCGACCTGGTGCTGATGGGCGGGCCGGTCGAGCGCGAACGGGGCTTCGTGCTGCATACCAGCGATTACCACGGCGAGCACAGCATCGAGGTGGGCGCTGACTTCGCCCTCACCGCCACCCGCGAGGTGCTGGAGGCCATGGCCACCCACAATGGCGCGCCCTCCCGCAGCCTGCTGGCGCTCGGCTACGCCGGGTGGGGCGCGGGGCAGCTGGAGAACGAGATCAAGCAGAACGTCTGGCTGACCTGCGAGCCTGACGAGGACCTGATCTTCGCCCACGACTACGACCGCAAATGGGGTCGGGCGCTGACCAAGCTCGGCGTCGACCCCGAGCGCCTGAGCTCGGCGGCGGGGCGGGCCTAACCCCGCGAGCCCCTGGCCTTCACCGGGGCGGCGCCGTCGACGTAGCTTTCGTTGAGGTAGACCTCGGCCTCCTGGGCCGACAGCGCCGGCGCATAGCCGAAGCCCTGGCCGTAGTCGCAGCCCAGCGCCAGCAGTTGGCGGGCCATGCCGGCATTCTCGACGCCCTCGGCCACGACCTCCAGCGCCAGGTCCTGGCCGAGCTTCACCACCGAGGACACGATCTTCAGCGAGCCCTCGTTGGTGGCCATGGTGCGCACGAAGTAGCGGTCGATCTTCAGCGTGTCGAAGGGAAGGCGCGTGAGGTAGGACAGCGACGAGAAGCCGGTGCCGAAATCGTCGAGCGCCAGGGCGGCGCCGGCGGCGCGCAGCTCGTTCAGGATCACCGCCGCGCGGTCCGGATCGCGCATCACGTCGCCCTCGGTGACCTCCAGCTTCAGCGCGCCCGGGGGCAGGCCGGTCTCCTGAAGGATGGCGGCCACGTCCGCCACCAGCTCCGGCCGGTCGATCTCGCCGATGGAAAGGTTGACCGCGACGGTCAGCTCGCCGGCCGCCCTGTGCTTGGTCCGCCAGGCGGCGAGCTGCCGGGCCGCCTCGCGCATCATCATCGCGCCCAGCTCCTCCATCAGCCCCATCTCCTCGCAGAGCCCCAGGAAGCTGTCGGGCAGCAGCAGGCCGCGGCGCGGGTGGCGCCAGCGGACCAGGGCCTCGAAGCCGGAGAGCGCGCCCGTCGAGAGCCGCACGATCGGCTGGTAGAAGGGTACGAGCTCGCCACGGCCCAGCGCGCCCTTCAGGTCGCCCTCCAGCGCCAGGCGGGACAGCCCGTCACTTTCAAGGCCGCGGCCGTAGGCGGCGGCCCCGCCGCGGCCGTGACTCTTGGCGGACTCCACGGCCAGCTCCGCGCGCCGCAGCAGTTCTGCCGCTTCCGGCGCGTCGGCCCCGCCGTGGGCCTCCACCGCGCCGATGGACAGCGTCGGATGGATATCAAAGCCGGCCACGCGTAGTGGCTGCTCCAGCGCCCGGCGCAGCATCTCCGCGCCCGGCGAGGCCCCGGCCAAAGCCATGGCGGCGAACTCGTCCTCGCCGATGCGCGCCAGGATGGCGTCCGGCGGAAAGGCGGCGGCCAGGCGCGAGCCGAGCGCGGCCAGCACCAGGTCGGCGCGTTCGTGGCCCAGCGCCTCGTTCAGGCGGCGCAGGCGGTCGAGGTCGGCGACGATCACCTCGTAGCGGCCCGGGACCTGCAGCTGTTCGCGGGCTCGGGTGATGAAGCTGCGGCGATCCAGCAGACCCGTCAGCAGGTCCTGGTCGGAGGCCGCGAAGCGCGTCTCGGGCGCCACCACGCCGGCGGCGCGGCAGCCCTCCTCGAGCCAGACGCCCCGCCAGATGGAGATGCCGGCGCCGCGCATGCGCAGCCGTACCGCCACCTCCGTGCCCGGCTCCTGGACGCGCAGGATGTCTTCGGCATAGGCGCGGTCCTGCGGCAGGGCGAGCGCCCGCAGGGCGGCGGACGAGCAGTCGGGGGCGAGCGGGCCCAGTCCCAGCGCGCGGGTGGCGCCGGTGAGCCGCATGCGGTCGCGCTCGGGCTCCCACACCCACAGGGCGACGTCGGCCGCGCCCAACGCTTCAAGCGTCGAGGTGGCGTCCCACATCCAACGGTCGTTCGGCATCGCCAAGGGAACAGCACCACCGCAAGCGTCGGTCAGACCGACACGCCTTCGTCCGGTCCCTCCAGCCTCTTGAAGGGCGAGATCAATCCGAACAGGACATGATCTCGCCAGACGCCGTTAATTTTAAGATAAGCCTTGGCGAATCCCTCCTCGTCGAAGCCGGCTTTCAGCAGCAATCGGCGCGAGGGGACGTTCTCGGGTATGCAGGCGGCCTCCAGGCGGTGGAGGGTCAGGGTCCGGAAGGCGAAGTCGCTGAGCGCGCGGACCGCGGCCAGCGTATGGCCGTGGCGGGCGAACGGCCTGCCGCACCAGTAGCCGACCGAGCCCATCTGGGCGACGCCGCGGCGCACGTTGGAAAGCGTTATGCCGCCGGTGAGGGCGCCGTCGCCGTCGCGGAACACGAAGAACGGATAGGCGGCGCCGGCGTCCCGGTCGCGCGCATAGGCGATCAGCCGCCGGCGATAGGCCGCGCGGCCCAGGTCGTCGGCCGGCCATGTGGGCTCCCACGGCTGCAGGAAGCCGCGGCTCACGGCGCGCAGCTCGCGCCATTCCGCGTAGTCCGAGGCCCTGGGCGGCCGCAGGCTGACACCCTCGCCATCGACGCGAAGTCCGCTCTCCGGCGCGATCCAGTCCAGCAGGGCCATGGGAGAAAGTCGCGCAATTGCCCCGCGCCTGCAAGGCGGCGGGATTGCGGCGCCGAAAAGCTAGCCGAACAGCGCGGCCTCGAACGCCGGGCCGGCCTTCAGCGCCGCCTTGGGGCCGAGCACCGCCATCGCCGCGCGCCCGTGGGCCAGGATGCGCTCGGTCAGGGCCACCAGGTCGGCGGGCGTCACCGCGTCCACCTCGGCGGCGACCTCGGCCGGATCGAGCGTGCGGCCGAACAGCAGCACCTGGCCGGCGGCCTGCTCGGCGCGGGCCAGCGCCCCTTCGCGGCCCATGAACATCGCCCCCTTCAGCTGTGCCTTGGCGCGGGCGAGCTCCGCCTCGCCGACCGGCTTGAGCATGCCGGCGATCTCGCCCGCCGCCACCCGGGCGAGCTCCGCAGCGTCGGCCGCTGCGCAGCCGGCGAAGACCCCCAGCACGCCGGCGTCGGCATAGGTCTCCGAATAGGCGTCGATGGCGTAGGCCAGGCCGCGCTTCTCGCGCGCCTCCTGGAACAGCCGCGAGGCCATGCCGCCGCCGAGGATCTCGGCCAGCAGGCGCAGCGCGAAATAAGCCTCGTCCTTCACGCCCACCGCCGGCAGCAGCAACACGAGATTGGCCTGCTCGAGCTTCTTCGCCACCGGCCGCTGGCCGCCGACGAAGTGCGCGGGCTCCAGCGCCGCGGGCGGCGCATCACCGTCCGCCGAGTGGCCGAAGTCGCGCTCCGCCAGCCGCAGCAGCTCGTCCTCATCCACCGCGCCGGCCGCGCTGACCACCAGCGTCTTCGGCCCGTAGAGGCTTGCCCGCCAGGCGCTCAAGGCCTCCGGCGTCGCCGTCCCGATGGACTGCGGCGTGCCCAGGATCGGGCGGCCCAGCGGCTGGCCCTCGAAGGCCGCGGTCTGCGCCAGTTCGAACACCAGGTCGTCGGGGGCGTCGGCCGCCTCGGCGATCTCCTGGGCCACCACCTGCTTCTCGCGGGTCAGGTCGGCTTCATCCAGGGTCGGGCGCTGCACGAGGTCGGCGATCACCGCCGAGCCGAGGTCGAGGCCGCCGGCCAGGGCGCGGATCTGGAAGCTGGTCCGCTCATAGCCGGTGGCGGCGTTGATGTTGCCGCCCTGCGCCTCGATGACCTCGACGATTTCGCGCGCCGAGCGGCCGCCGGCGCCTTTGAAGACCATGTGCTCCAGAAGGTGCGACCAGCCCGACCGGCTTTCGCCCTCGGCCCGCGCACCACGTCCGGCCACTACCGACAAGGCGACAGTCTGCAGGCCGGGGATCGGGTCGCAGACCACGCGGACGCCGTTCCCCAGCGTGTGGACCTTGGGCGTCTTCGGGGGCGTGCTGGAGGGCGTGATGGCCTCAGGCTCCTGCAAAGGCGCGGACATAGGCCTTGATGGTCTCGGCATCCGCGGGCAGCCGGTCGAAGCGCTCCGGCCGGCTGGCCAGGGTGGCGACGCCGCGCGGCAGCTCGGGCGTCACGCCGCAGGCCTTGGCGACAGCCTCGGGGAACTTGGCCGGGTGCGCCGTGGACATCACCACCACCGGCCCTTCGATGCCGTTGACGCGGCGCAGGGCCGAGATGGCCACCGCGGTGTGCGGGTCGATCAGCTCGCCGGTCTCGTTCAGCGTCCGCAGCATGGCCCGCGCGGTGTCGTCCTCGCTGACGGAGACGCCGCGGAACAGCTCGCGCATGGCCGCAAAGGCCTGCGGCGGCACGTCGATGGCCCCGCTGTCGGCGAAGGCGGCGAAGGCCCGCGCCGTCTCGGTCGCCTCGCGGTTCACGCCCTCGAAATACAGCCGCTCGAAGTTGGAGGCCGACTGGATGTCCATGGCCGGCGACATGGTCTGGCAAACCTTGCCGCGAGCATAGCGCCCGGTCTCGAAGGTCCTCGCCAGGATGTCGTTGGCGTTGGTGGCGACCAGGATCTTGCCCATGGGCAGGCCCATGCGCTGGGCCGCGTAGCCCGCGAAGGCGTCGCCGAAATTGCCCGAGGGCACGCAGAACGACACCTTCCGGGACGGCGCTCCGAGCGCGGTCGCCGTCGTGAAGTAGTAGACCGCCTGGGCGGCGATCCGCGCGAAGTTGATCGAATTGACGCCCGAAAGATCCACCGCCTGGCGCAGGCTCTGGTCCTGGAAGGCCTGCTTGACGATTGCCTGGCAGTCGTCGAACGAGCCTTTCACCGCCACGCAGGCGACGTTGGCCTCGCTGGCCGTGGTCATGAACCGCCGCTGCACCTCGGAGATGCGGCCCTCCGGGAACAGGGCCACGACCCGCGCGTTGCGCCGGCCGCGGAAGGCCTCGACCGCCGCCCCGCCGGTGTCGCCGGAGGTGGCGCAGAGGATGGTCTGGGAGCGCTTCTGCGAGCCCAGCAGGTGGTCGTAGAGCCGGGCCAGGATCTGCATGGCCACGTCCTTGAAGGCGAGGCTCGGACCGTGGAACAGCTCGGCGATGAACAGGCCCGGCTGCAGCTGGGTCAGGGGCACGACCGCGGCGTGGGTGAAGGTCGAGTAGGCCTCCTGGCACATCTCCAGCAAGTCGGCGGGCGCGATCTCGTCGCCGGCGAAGGCGCCGATCACCCGGGCGGCGACTTCGGCGTAGGGCCGCTCGGCGAAGCCGGCGATCTCCTGCGCGGAAATCTGCGGCCAGGTCTCGGGCACATAGAGGCCGCCGTCGGGCGCCAGTCCGCCCAGCACCGCATCCACGAAGCCGACCGAAGGCGCCTGCCCCCGGGTGGAGACGTACCGCATCAGCCCCGCATCCTTTTGAAGAGAGCGGCGGCATAGACGCCGGCCAGGGCTCCGGCAAGGCCGAACCAGGTAAGCGCGTACCCAAGATGCCGGTTGGGGATGTCGATGGGGAACGGGGCCGGCTCCAAAGCCTTGAAATCCGGATTGGTGCTGGTCTCGGCCATCAGGAACAGCGGAGCTGTCGGCGGGTCGGCGTGCAGGGCCCGGCCCATGGCATTGGCGTCATGCAGGTACCACTTGGCCGCCGTGTTGTGGGGGGTTGTGAAGTTGCCGCGCTCGCCGGCGCGCAGGACGCCGGTCACAGCCACCGGATCGAGCCGGGAGGCATCGACAACCGGACGGGCCGTTACGGTGTCGGGAATGAAGCCACGGTCCACCAGGATCGAGCGATAGGGATCGCCCGGAAGCGGGCAAGCCGAGATCAACCGCGCGCCGATCTGGCCTTGCCGTAGGCTGTACAGCTCAAGCGCCGGGGCCGTAGCAAGTCCCCGGCAGAACGCTGTGACCCGGACGAATTCCGTTTTCGGGGTGACCGCGCCCGCGAGCACGTCGTCGATCGGCACGGGCTTCGCGGCCTCGGCGCGCGCGATGTCGGCCAGCAGGGCCTCTTTCCACTTCAGCCGCTGCAGCTGCCAAACGCCCAAGCCAATGAGGATCGCAAAGGCGATGGCCGCGGCCAGGGTCGCGCCGACGGGAAAGCCGCGCGCCTGCGGCTTGGCCGCCCGCGGCTCGATCTGCGGCTCCCAGGCTTCCGTCATCGGGGCGCGTCAGTCATGGCGCGCCTGGCCGGCCTTGTTCATGAACTGGGCGGCCAGCATCAGCCCCTTCATGGGCCTGAGCAGCACCAGGCAGATGACCAGCGTCATCGGCAGCCAGATCAGCAGCGTCAGCCACACCGGCGTGCGGAAGGCGACCATGGTGAACAGCGCGCCGAAGGCCACCACGAAGCCGGCGATCAGGATCACGAACACCGCCGGGCCGTCGCCGCTGTCGGCCGCGGCCAGGTCGAAGCCGCACGCCTCGCACCGCGGCGACACTCTCAGGAAGCCCTCGAAGAGATGGCCCGCTCCGCAGTTGGGGCAGCGCCCGGCCGCGCCCGCCAGCAGAGGATTGGGCTTTGCCATCCAGGCCCGCCGCTAGCCCCCGCCGTGGGAACCGAAGATCACATAGATGAAGGCGAACAGGAACAGCCACACCACGTCGACGAAGTGCCAGTACCAGGCCGCCGCCTCGAAGCCGAAGTGCTTCTGCGGGGTGAAGCCGCCGCCCAGCAGGCGGATCAGGCAGACGGTCAGGAAGATCGTCCCGATCAGCACGTGGAAGCCGTGGAAGCCGGTCGCCATGAAGAAGGACGAGCCGTAGAGCCCGGCGTTCGCCGCCTCCTCCGAGAAGAAGTACTTGTGCTCGATGATGTGGTTGTACTCGTAGGCCTGGATCGAGGTGAACAGCACGCCCAGGCAGATCGTCAGGAAGAGGCCGATCTTCGCCCCGCGCCGGTCGCCCGTCTGTAGCGCGTGGTGCGCCCAGGTCACGGTGGTACCTGACAGCAGGAGCGTCAGCGTGTTGACCAGTGGCAACTGGAAGGCCGGCACCGTCTCGACCCCCTTCGGCGGCCAGGTCGCCCAGGCGGTGCGCACCTCCTCGATCGATGAAATCGACCGGACGTGATGGAACAGCGCCATCTCGAAGAAGATCCAGAACCAGGCGACGAAGAACATCACCTCCGAGGCGATGAACAGGATCATCCCGTAGCGCAGGCCGATGGAGACGACCGGCGTGTGGTCGCCCTCGTTGGCTTCGATCACCACGTCGCGCCACCAGACGATCATCGTGAAGATCACGCCGGCCAGGCCCGCAAAGAACAGCCAGGCGGTATGCGCCGGCAGGCCGAACAGGCCCTTCATCCAGGTGACGCCGCCCAGCGCCATCACCGTGGCGGAGATCGAGCCGATCAGGGGCCAGGGCGACGGATTGACCAGGTGGTAGTCGTGCTTCACGCCTTCGGCCATCTTCGGTCCTAGTCCCTCACAAACGCGCGACCCCGGGCGCAGGACTCACCCCCGCGCTGACGACCGGTTCGCGTGACGCTATAGCCCTGCAGCGCCGCCTCCGCCAAGGGGAAAGGGGCGGCGCCGGACGCCGTCAGCCAACCTTCGATGGCTTCCCCGCCGCCGCCGTCTGGGGCTTGGCGTCGACGGCCGGAAAGAAGGTGTAGGAGAGCGTCACCACCTTGCCGCCCCGGGTTTCGAAGTCCTGGGCGTACTTCGGGTCCACGAAATAGAGCACCGGCATCTCCACTGTCTGGCCGGCGGCCACGGTCTGATCGGAGAAGCAGAAGCAGGAGAGCTTGCGGAAGTAGACCCCGGCCTGCTCCGGCACGACGTTGAAGACCGCGCGGGCCGTCACCGGCTTGTCCGAATGATTGGTGACTTTGAAGACCGCGACCTTGGTTTCGCCGATCTTCACCGTCTGGTCGGTCTGCTCGGCGGTGAAATCCCACGGCAGGCCGCGGACGTTGGTGTCGAAGCGGATCAGCAGGGTCTGGTCGAGCACCTTGTCCGGCGCGGTCTCGGCCTTGCGCACCGTACCGCCGTAGCCGGTGACCTGGCAGAACGCGCGGTAGAGCGGCACCGACGCATAGGCCGCGCCGACCATTCCGACGAACACGGCGCCACAAACCAGGGCGACGACGCCGTTGCGGCCAAGCTTGCCGCGCGGCTGGCGGTCAGAAGGGTTGGTTTGTGACATTTCCCTTCAACCGCACGAGGGTGACGACGAACACGAGGATCACGAACAGCACCAAGCCCAGCGCAAGCGCGATGTTGCGGCCGCGCCGCGCGCGGGCCTCGACTTCGGTCTCGCGGGCGGGATCGCTCATCGCAGAAGCTCCAGCGGCTTGACCCTCATCAGATGCTCCACCAGCAGGGTGGCGAAGAGCAGCGTCAGATAGAGTATCGAGAAGGCGAACAGGTTGCGCGCGTCCTTGGCCCCGGCGCGAACGCCATAGAGGCCGTCATCGTTGCGCTGTCCGCCGGTCTCCCCGGCATGGCTGCGAAAGAGCCGCCAGGCGAGCAACAGGAACACCAGCCCGCCAAGACCCGCCACGGCCAGATAGATCGGCCCGCCCAGGCCGGTGAGGGCCGGCACGAGGCAGAGCGGCGTGAACAGCAGGCTGTAGACCAGGATCTGGCGCCGCGTGGAGGCGGCGCCGGCCACCACTGGCATCATCGGCACGCCAGCCCGCTCGTAGTCCTCGCTGGTGTAGAGGCTCAGCGCCCAGAAATGCGGCGGGGTCCACATGAAGATGATCGCGCAGAGCAGCCAGGCGTTGAGCGGCGCCGAGCCGGTCGCCGCCGCCCAGCCGATCACCGGCGGCAGCGCGCCCGCCAGCCCGCCGATCACGATATTCTGCGCCGTGAACCGCTTCAGCCACACCGTGTAGACGACCGCGTAGAAGAAGATGGTGAAGGCGAGCAGGCCCGCGGCCAGCCAGTTCAACGCCATGCCCATCAGCATGACCGAGAACATCGAAAGCACCACGCCCAGCGCCAGCGCGTCGGCGCCCTGCACACGGCCGGCCGGCACCGGGCGGCCGCGCGTGCGGCGCATCTTGGCGTCGATGTCGGCGTCGTACCACATGTTGAGCGCGCCTGACGCGCCGGCGCCCACGGCGATGCAGAGGATGGCGACCGCGGCCAGGACCGGATGCACCGCATGGCCGGCGCAGACCAGACCGGTGAGGGCTGTGAACACCACCAGCGACATCACGCGCGGCTTCATGAGCTGCACGAAATCCTGCCAGCGGGCGGGGGCGGCGACGGTGGAAAGGGCCGGAGACATGGCCATCGGACGATACTCTAAAATGATCGAGGGGCGCGAACCCGTTCCTCCCCTGTCGCGTAGACGACGGGGGAGGGGGACCGCGCCCCTCTATGGGCGTGGTGGAGGGGGCGCGGACCGCCCCCGCCCACCTTAGTGGACGTCGGCCTTGATCACCGGCAGCTCGCTGAACTGGTGGAACGGCGGCGGCGAGGGCAGCGTCCACTCGAGCGTCGTGGCGCCTTCGCCCCACGGGTTGGCCTCGGCCTTGCGGCGGAAGACCATCGCATCCAGCAGGACGAGGATGAACACGCCCACGCCCACGAGCGTGATCGCATAGCCGATCGACGACACCTTGTTCCAGAAGGCGAAGCCTTCCGGATAGTCCACGTAGCGACGCGGCATCCCCTGCAGGCCCAGGAAGTGCTGCGGGAAGAAGATCACGTTGACGCCCACGAAGGTGATCCAGAAGTGGGTCGCCCCCAGCCACTCGCGGTACTTCACGCCCCACATCTTCTCGAACCAGTAGTAGAAGCCGGCGAAGATCGCGAACACCGCGCCCAGGCTCAGCACGTAGTGGAAGTGAGCCACCACGTAGTAGGTGTCCTGGAATTGGTAGTCGACGCCGGCGTTGGCCAGCACGACGCCCGTGACGCCGCCGAGCGTGAACAGGAAGATGAAGCCGATCGCCCACAGCATGGGCGTCTTGAAGTCGATCGATCCGCCCCACATCGTCGCGATCCAGCTGAACACCTTGATGCCCGTGGGCACCGCGATGACCATGGTGGCGGCCACGAAATAGGCCGTGAGGTTCACGTTCAGGCCGGTGGTGAACATGTGGTGGGCCCACACCAGGAACCCGATGAACCCGATGGCCACCATGGCGTAGGCCATGGCCAGATAGCCGAACACCGGCTTGCGCGAGAAGGTCGCCACGATGTGGCTGACCATCCCGAAGCCCGGCAGGATCAGGATGTAGACCTCTGGGTGCCCGAAGAACCAGAACAGGTGCTGGTACATCACCGGGTCGCCGCCGCCCGCCGCGTCGAAGAAGTGGGTGTGGAAGTTGCGGTCGGTGAGCAGCATGGTGATCGCGCCGGCCAGCACGGGCAGCGAGAGCAGCAGCAGGAACACCGTCACCAGGATCGACCAGACGAACAGTGGCATGCGGTGCAGCGTCATGCCGGGCGCTCGCATGTTGAAGATGGTGGTGATGAAGTTGATGGCGCCCAGGATCGAACTGGCGCCGGCCAGGTGGATGGCGAGGATCGCGCAGTCCATCGCCGGGCCGGGGTGACCGGACGTCGATAGCGGCGCGTACATGGTCCACCCGCCGCCGAACCCTCGTCCTGGTCCGCCGTCGACGAACATCGACGTGCACATCATGATCCACGAGGCGACAAGCAGCCAGAACGAGATGTTGTTCATCCGCGGGAAGGCCATGTCCGGCGCGCCGATCATCAGCGGCACGAACCAGTTGCCGAACCCTCCGATCATCGCCGGCATGACCATGAAGAAGATCATGATCAGGGCGTGGGCGGTGACCACGACGTTGTAGCCATGCTTGGAGCCCTCGATCAGCCCCAGCTGGGCGATCAGCGAATGCGGCTGGAAGATCTGGATCCCCGGCTCATAGAGCTCCCAGCGGATCAGGCCCGACAGCGCCCCGCCCACCAGCCCCGCCATGATGGCGAACAGGATGTAGAGCGTGCCGATGTCCTTGTGGTTGGTGGAGAACAGCCAGCGGACGATGAAGCCCGGCTTGTGATCGTGGCTGTCGTGGCTGTCGTCGTGGGTCTTTGCGCCGTAGGCCATCTTACTCGGGTCCCAAGATCAATAGGTCGCCGGCGCCTTGGGCGCGGGCTGCGGGCTGGGTGTTGCCCCGGCCGGCGAGGCCTGGGCAGGCGTCACCGCCGGGGTGTTGGAGCCGCCGGCGGCGTTGGCGATCGCGGCATTGGTGGTCGGCGTGGCGGCGGGCTTGGCGCCTTTCTTCGAAGCCACCCAGGCGTCGAAATCGGCTTGGCTGACGACCTTGACCTCGATGGGCATGAAGGCGTGATCGACGCCGCAGAGCTCGCGACAGCTGCCGTAGTAGGTGCCGATCCGATCGACCTTGAACCAGGTCGAGTTCACCCGGCCGGGAACGGCGTCCATGATCACCCCGAAAGCCGGAACGGCGAAGGCGTGGATCACGTCGGAGCCGGTGACCAGCACCTGGACCGTCCGGTTGACCGGGACCACGAGCGGCTGGGTGGCCGCCAGTCGGTAAGGCACGCCCTTGGCCTTGGCTTGGTCCTCGGGGAGGACGTTGGAGACGAACTCCGGAATCTTCTGATCGGGGTATTCGTAGCCCCAGTACCACTGATAGCCGGTGGCCTTCACGGTCATGTAGGGCTTGGGCATGTCGTGATACTCGAACAGCAGCCTGAACGAGAACACGGCGATCACCACCAGGATCAGCACCGGAACCAGCGTCCAGGCGACCTCGAGCGGGGTGTTGTGGCTCCACTTCGCCGGAACCGGGTTCCGCTTCTTGTTGAAGCGGAAAATGCACCAGAGCAGGAGCGCCGCCACGAACAGCGTGATGGCCGTGATGATCGGCAACAGGATCACGTTGTGGAAAAAGATGGCGTCGTGCTTGAGGGGCGTGACCCCGGGCTGCATGTCGATCGCGCCGTCGGTGGGCTGGCCGATCAGATCTGCCGCGAAAGCCGAAGCACCCCAGAACGCCGTCAGGGCGCCCGTCGCGATCCCCGTCGCCAGCGCCCGCATCCCCTGAAACCTAGACTTCATGTCCCCTCGGTCTGGTTGGCCGGCCACGCCACGCGAATCTGACGATCCCGCCGACTGTACATAACGGCGCGCGCTGACGTTCTCACGCCGCTTGGCCCTTCATCGCGGGTGCATACGCGCATCCCTTGGGCTTGCCAAGGCGCTAGGACGCGCCCGCGGCCAGGCCGTCCGCGCAAGGGTAGGATGCAACTCGAACCGCCCCGTTTTCGCGGGGTTTCGCCAATTCGTGTTCGGGGAATCACCGGACGGCCGGGCGGAGTTAGAGGGATGACGCTGAGGGTATCCCTCCCTATCTTCCTAGCATGAACGCCCACACCCCCGCCCCCTCGATCCTCGACTCCGCCGGAGTCGATCCCAAGCGCGCCGAAACCATCCTCGGCGAGGCCCTGAAGGGCGCCGACGACGGCGAGCTGTTCGTCGAGCGCTCCGAAAGCGAGTCCTTCCTGTTCGACGACGGCCGGCTGAAGTCGGCGGCCTTCGACGCCACCGAGGGCTTCGGCCTGCGCGTGGTGGCCGGCGAGACCGCCGGTTACGCCCACGCCAGCGAGATCTCCGAGGCCGCCATCGCCCGCGCCGGCCAGTCCGCGGCGCTCGCCAAGCGGGGCTACGCGGGCACAGCTGCCGAGAGCCCGCGCGCGACCAACGCCAGGCTCTACGGCGACGACGATCCGCTGGCCTCCCCCGACTTCGCCGACAAGGTCGCCCTCCTGCAGGAGATCGACGCCTGGGCGCGCGGGCGCGATCCGCGCGTCGTGCAGGTGATGGCCTCGCTGGCCGGCGAGCGGCGGACGGTGGAGATCCTGCGCGCCGACGGCCGGCTGATCCGCGACATCAGGCCGCTCGCCAGGATCAACGTCCAGCTCACCGTCGAGCGCGACGGCAAGCGCGAGAGCGGCTATTCCGGCGCCGGCGGCCGCGCGGGCTTCGAGGCGTGGATCACTCCCGACAAGTGGCAGGAACAGGTCGACGAGGCGCTGCGCCAGGCGCTGGTCAACCTCGACGCCGTCCCCTGCCCCGCCGGCGAGATGGACGTGGTGCTGGGGCCCGGCTGGAACGGCGTCCTGCTGCACGAGGCGGTGGGCCACGGGCTGGAGGGCGACTTCAACCGCAAGGGCACCTCGGCCTTTTCCGGACGCATCGGCGAGCGGGTGGCCGCGCCGGGCGTGACGGTGTTCGACGACGGGGCGATCCAAGGCCGCCGCGGCTCGCTCACCATCGACGACGAAGGCACGCCGACAGGCCGTACCGTGCTGATCGAGGACGGCATTCTCGTGGGCTACATGCATGACCGGATGAGCGCGCGGCTGATGGGCCTGACCGCCACCGGCAACGGACGGCGCCAATCCTACGCCCACTTGCCGATGCCGCGGATGACCAACACCGGCATGATGGGCGGCGAGACGCCGCGCGAGGAGATGATCGCCTCGACCAAGCGCGGGCTCTACTGCGCCAATTTCGGCGGCGGCCAGGTGGACATCACCAACGGCAAGTTCGTCTTCCAGTGCACCGAGGCCTACCTGATCGAGGACGGCAAGATCACGGCGCCGGTGAAGGGCGCGACCCTGATCGGCGATGGCCCCTCGGCGCTGACCCGCGTGACCATGATCGGCGACGACTTCGGCTTCGACCCCGGCGTCGGCGTCTGCGGCAAAGCCGGCCAGAGCGTCCCGGTCGGCGTCGGCCAGCCGTCGCTGAAGATCACCGGGCTGACGGTCGGCGGGACCAGCCTCTAGTCGACCGCGCGCCCCGCGGGACCTCGACGGCAAAGGTCAGAGGCTGACCTCGCCGCGGAACACCGGCACGCAGCCGCCGCCGACCGAGGCCCGGATCCCGTCCGGCCCCCGCAGCGCGCTGACGCTGAGCCGGCTCGGCCGGCCCATCTCGACTCCCTGGGTGATCTCGTAGCGCGCCTCGGCCGCGCCGCTCAGTGACAGGCGCAAGGCGGCAAGCGTCGCGCTGGCGCTGCCGGTCGCGGCATCCTCGAAGGTGCCGGACAGCGGCGCGAACATCCGCGCGCGGACGCTTTCGCCGGGCATCGCGTACAGGAACAGCGACAGCCGATCGCCGCCAGCTCCGGTTTCGCCGGCGGTCTTGCGGAAGCCCGCCACGTCCGGCGCCGCGCGCGCCAGCGCCTCCTCCGTCACCTCGGCGAAGAAGAAGTCGACGCCCAGCGAGGCCTGCACCGGGCGGTGGGCCGTGGTGACCACGTCGGCGGGCGCCAGCCCCGCGCAGGCCGCGACCTGAGCCGCGGTGAGCTCCGGGCCAAGCGCCAATGGGCGGGGCGCGTCGATCACCGCGCCGATCAGCCCGCCCGACGCGTCGCGCGTGACCCGGACCTCCACCAGTCCAGCCAGCTCCTCAAACGCCAGGGCGCCATCCCGGTCGCGGCCCAGGCCTGCCAGGACATAGCCGGTCCCCACGTTGGGATGGCCCGCGAAGGGCATCTCGGCGGTGCGGTTGAAGATGCGCACGCGCGCCGTGTGCGACGGATCTTCCGGCGGCAGGACGAAAGTGGTCTCCGACAGGTTGAACTCCGCCGCGAGCGCCTGCATGTCGGCGTCTGAAAGACCCCGCGCGTCGGGGAAGACGGCCAGCGGATTGCCGCCGAACCGGCGGTCGGTGAAGACATCCAAGGTCACGAAGTCATAGCTCGGCATGCAGCCATCCCTTGTGCGCCGATGGAGGAAGTTCGTCACCTGCCAGCAGTTAGTGAATTTGCCAAGTAACGAATTTATACCGCCTGTCGCCTCGGACAGCCTTCGTCCCACGGGGCCGAGTTCCAGCGCGATTGACTTGGTGAATTACCTCTGTAATTTTTATTTCCCGAATCGACGACTGAGATCTGCGGCGCCGGTTCCTATGACCGGCGACATTTCAGCAATTTAATCCACCTTACCGGCATTTAATTAGCGTGGGCGAGCCGGCGCAGGTCACCTGCCGGGCTTTCTGGGGAGTGAGTGGGGCCACATGCTGCTTTGGATGCTCGCGCAGGCTATCGCCGCGCCCGCCCCCGCGCCGGCGGCCGCGCAGCAGGGGGTGGTGAGCTATGCGCCGGCTTTCTTCGCCGACCTCAACCCGAACAACGCCCTGGACATGCTGGCCCGCATCCCCGGCTTCACGCTGGACACCGGGGCGAGCGTGCGCGGCTTCGAAGGCGCCGCCGGCAACGCCTTGATCGACGGCCAGCGTCCGTCGTCGAAGAGCGACTCCCTCGACCTGATCCTGCAGCGCCTCCCCGCCTCGAAGGTGGAGCGCATCGACGTGATCCGCGGCGGCGCGCCCGGCATCGACATGCAGGGTAAGACGGTGATCGCCAACGTCGTCACCAGGAAGGGCGGCGGCGCCCGCGGCCTGCTGTCGGTGGCAAACTACACCACCAGCGACGGTCGCAATTTCGCAGGCGTTCGCGCCGAGGCCTCCGGCGCCTGGGGCGAGCGCACCTGGGAGGCGGCGCTGCGGGAAGGCAGCGGCCCCGACGATTCGGTCTCCACGGGCCGCAGCCAGGTCATCTTCGCCGACGGGCGGCCCGCCGAGATCGCGCTGCTGGATTCCAAGGGCCTCGACACCAACGGCTCGGCCACCGGCGCGGTGGAGACGCCCCTGCTCGGCGGCCGCCTGCGGCTCAACGGCCGCCTCTACCAGGAGAAGTTCAAAGAGCCCGAGCTCGACCGGATTGTCTCGCCCACGCCCGAGATCCAGACCTTCGGTTATGTCCAGAAGACCACCGATACGGAGGTCGGCGGACGCTTCAGCCGCGCCTTCGGGGACGCGACCAACCTGGAGCTGGTGGCGCTGCGCACCACCCGCGACCGGGACACGGACTCATCTTCGTCGATCCAGGGATCCGACAGCGACTTCTTCAACCACGCCAAAAGCAGCGAGGCGATCCTGCGCGGCGTGGTCAAGCGCCGGTTTGGGGAAGCCATCTCGGCGGAAGCCGGCGTCGAATACGCCGACAACAAGCTGGACAGCCGCACGCGCTTCACCATCGATCAGGTCGCCCAAGCGCTGCCCGCCGCTGATGTGCAGGTGGAGGAGAAGCGCAGCGAGACGTTCGCCAGGGCGACCTGGCGGCCCACCGCCCGATGGACTGCCGACGCCGGCGTTCGATACGAGAGCTCCGACATCTCCTCGACGGGCGACGTGGGCCTCTCCAAGAGCCTGAAGTTCGCCAAGCCCCGCCTGGCGGTGAGCTGGACGCCGACGCCCGCCACCCAGCTGCGCGTGCGCATCGAGCGCGAGGTGGGCCAGCTCGACTTCAACGACTTCGTCGCCTCCTCGAACCTGACCACCGGCGTGGGCATCACGGCCGGCAACCCGGACCTCAATCCGGAGCAGGATTGGGTGACCGAGGTCGCGGCCGAACAGCAGCTGTGGAAGGGCGCAAGCCTCATCCTGACCGCCCAGCACTTCAAGATCACCGACGTGGTCGACCGCGGCCCGGTCTTCGCCCCCGACGGTACGGTCTTCGACCGGCCCACCAACATCGGCGCAGGGACGAAGGACGTGTTGATGCTCGACTTCGCGCTGCCGTTCGACGCGTTCGGCTGGAAGGGCGCGCTGCTGAAAGGCGAGGTGCTGCGGCGCTGGTCGGAGGTGACCGATCCGACGACGCATGAGAAGCGCGAGATTTCCGGCCTGCACCCGAACGACTGGAACGCCACCTTCAGCCAGGACCTGGCGCGCTACAAGGTCAACCTGGGTGTCGACCTCTATGGCGGCTTCCGGAAGTCCTACTACCGCTTCAACCTGATCGAGACGATCAAGCTGCAGACCTATGTGCGGCCCTATGCCGAGTGGAAGCCCAACCCGACCTGGAGCCTGCGCATGGAGCTGCCGCTAGCGACCGCGCCGCAGGTCCGCTTCCGCGACACGATCCAGATCTTCCCGGGTCCGCGCAGCGCCGGCGGCCAGCCCGACATACAGGACCGCCAGTTCCACTTCCCGCGCGGCATCTACGTGCGGGTGCTGCGGAACTTCGGCTGACGATAGCGAGGGCCAACCGCGGCTGAGGCATCACGCCTTGCGGTCGGCCTGCACGGCCGCGGGGCTCACAGCCTGGCGCTCGCCGTCCAGGGTCGGCGCGATGGGTTCCGGCTGGACCGGGCCGCGCGCGTCATTGGCGCCGTTCGCCCAGCCCTTGATGAAGAAGCTGGCGGCGATGAACACCACCCCGCAGCCGACGCCGGCCCAGCCCAGCTTGTTGAAGCCGTCGAGCGAGGTCACCAGCGCGCCGTGCGGGTCGAGCACCTGGCCGCCGACGGTCTCGGCCCCCATCAGGCCCGCGATCTTGCCCCCGACGAACTGGGCGATCGAGGACGACAGGAACCACACCGCCATCATGAACGAGACGATCGAGGCCACCGACAGCTTGGTGATCTCCGACAGGCCCACCGGCGACAGGAAGAGCTCGCCCGTGGTGTGCAGCAGGTAGAGCAGGCCCAGCATGAACAGCGGCATGCGGAAATGCTCGTCCGCCAGGCCCTGCGCCCAGACGACCACCAGGAAGCCGAGGCCCACCTGCACGAGGCCCAGGCCGAACTTCATCGTCGGGTCCGGGTCGCGTCCGCGGGCGGCCAGCCAGGCCCACATGGCCGCGAAGATCGGGGCGAAGATCAGGATGAAGCCGGCGTTGAACGACTGGGTCTGCGCCGCCGATATGCCCATCAGGTCGACGTTGCGCGCCGCGAACAGGTTGAGCGAGGTGCCCGCCTGCTCGAAGAGGGTGAAGAACACGACCGCCCCGAAGATCAGCACCAGCGCCAGGCCCATCCGCTCGCGTTCCACCCGCGTGCACTTCACCGTCATGAAATAGGCGATGTAGAGGATCGACAGGACCGTACAGACGCCCAGCCCCCAGCCTACGACGCTGTTGACCTGCACCAGGAAATAGACCGGGATCACGCCGAGCAGTCCCAGGGCGTAGATCGCCCACTCGCGGTTGAGCGGGCCGACCACCTTCTCCTGCAGCGCGGCCGGGGCGGGGGGCTCGCCATGGCCCTCCAGGTACTTGCGGCCGAGCATGAAGACGATGAAGCCCGCGCTCATCCCGATGCCGGCCAGGCCGAAGCCGGCCCACCAGCCGATGCTCTCCCCCACCAGGCCGCAGAGCACCGAGGCCCAGAAGGCCCCCAGGTTGATGCCGTAGTAGTAGAGCGTGAAGCCGCTGTCGCGCCGGGGATCGCCCTGCGGATAGAGCTGGCCGACGATCGTCGAGATGTTGGGCTTCAGGAAGCCGACGCCCATGATGATCAGGCTGACGGCGATGTAGAAGGCCATCTTGCCGAACGCATCGACCTTGGCCGTCATCGCGTAGGAGCCCTTGGGCAGGTCGGCGGGCAGAGGCGCCCCTGCCGGCAGGTTCTTGATCGCCATGCCGCCGTCGGGCGCCGGGCCGAACTCATAGGGCTTTCCCGCCACCATCAGGTGAACCTGCCGGCTCTCCATCCGCCCCTCGGCGGCAACTGGATAGCTCTGGCCGGCGTACTGCAGCGTCTGCTGCGCCGGGTGGCCCTCGATGGCCATGGTCAGGTGACCCGCGACCAGCAGCAACGCCCCGAACGCCACGGCCTTGCGGGTGCCCAGCCAGCGGTCGGCGATGATCCCGCCGGCCAGCGGCAACAGGTACACGAGCGAGGTGTAGGACCCGTATTGGGCGCTCGCCGTCTTGTCGTCGAACAACAGGTGCTGCGTCAGGTAGAAGATCAGGATGCCGCGCATCCCGTAGTAGGAGAACCGCTCCCACATCTCGGCGAAGAACAGGATGATCAGACCGCGCGGGTGGTTCTTGCGCAGCTGCAGGATCACGGGCACGCCGGTCACCACCGTGACGACGATGCCGAGAAGGACAATGGAGTTCATAGGGGGCGCGGTTCCTGGCCGGCGCTCAAGCTTGGGGAAGCACTTTCCCGCCTGGGCGCATTTGCGGGGAGAAAATCACGCACCCCCGCTAAGCACAAGCAAGGCTGCGCCCCATCTGACGCCGATGCGGAGCCCGGCTCGCAGCCCGGGCGTTCTCACCTGCGAAGGAGACGCCGCCATGAAGACCCCCGGCCCCGACCATCCCATCACCATCGAGGCGGCGAGCAACCGCTGGCGCGCGCGCTTCGCCGGCCACGTGATCGGCGATTCGAACGACGCCCTGATCCTGCGCGAGGCCGACTACCCGGCCCGCGTCTACTTCCCGCGCCAGGACGTGGCGATGGAGTACATGAGCCGCACCGGCCGCTCGACCCACTGCCCCTACAAGGGCGACGCCGCCTACTACACGCTGCTGATGGACG
>NZ_JAQGIZ010000245.1 GCF_028290885.1 Phenylobacterium sp. | reverse complement strand
TGCGGTTCCTGGTCAACGTCGGCCTGGACTACCTCGATCTGTCGCGCGCCTCCGGCACCCTCTCCGGCGGCGAAAGCCAGCGCATCCGGCTGGCGAGCCAGATCGGCTCGGGCCTGACCGGCGTGCTCTACGTCCTCGACGAGCCCTCGATCGGCCTGCACCAGCGCGACAACGCCCGCCTGCTGGTCAGCCTCAAGGGCCTGCGCGACCTCGGCAACTCCGTGCTGGTGGTCGAGCATGACGAGGAGGCGATCCTCAGCGCCGACCACGTCATCGACATGGGCCCGGCGGCCGGCGTCCACGGCGGCGAGATCATCGCCGAGGGCACGGCCCAGGACATCATGGCCGAGCCGCGCAGCATCACCGGCCAGTACCTCTCCGGGGCCCGCGAGATCGAGGTCCCGGCCGAGCGCCGGCCGATCTCCAGGAAGAACGTGCTGAGGGTCATCGGCGCCACCGGCAACAACCTGAAGAACGTCACCGCGGAAGTCCCGCAGGGCACCTTCACCTGCATCACCGGCGTCTCCGGCGGCGGCAAGTCCACCTTCACCATCGAGACGCTCTACAAGGCCGCCGCGCGACGGCTGCACAACGCCTCCGACGCACCCGCGCCCTACGAGCGGATCGAGGGGCTGGAGCTGTTCGACAAGGTCATCGACATCGACCAGTCGCCGATCGGCCGCACCCCGCGCTCGAACCCGGCCACCTACACCGGCGCCTTCCAGCCGATCAGGGACTGGTTCGCAGGGCTGCCGGAAGCCAAGGCGCGCGGCTACGGCCCCGGCCGTTTCAGCTTCAACGTCAAGGGCGGCCGATGCGAGGCCTGCCAGGGCGACGGGCTGATCAAGATCGAGATGCACTTCCTGCCGGACGTCTACGTCACCTGCGACGTCTGCCACGGCCACCGCTACAACCGCGAGACGCTCGAAATCCTGTTCAAGGGCAAGAGCATATCGGACGTCCTGGACATGACGGTCGATGAGGCCGCCGACTTCTTCAAGGCGGTGCCGGTGCTGCGCGAGAAGATGGCCACGCTGAAGCGCGTGGGGCTGGGCTACGTCAAGGTCGGCCAGTCCTCGACCACCCTGTCGGGCGGTGAGGCGCAGCGGGTGAAGCTGTCGAAAGAGCTGTCGCGCCGGGCCACCGGCAAGACCCTCTACATCCTCGATGAGCCCACCACCGGCCTGCACTTCGAGGACGTGCGCAAGCTCCTGGAGGTGCTCCACGAGCTGGTCGACCAGGGCAACACCGTCGTGGTCATCGAGCACAACCTCGACGTCGTGAAGACCGCCGACTGGGTCGTCGACTTCGGCCCGGAGGGCGGCGACGGCGGCGGCGAGATCGTGGCCACCGGCACGCCGGAACAGGTCGCCGCGAATCCCAAGAGCTGGACCGGGCGGTATCTGGCGGAGCTGTTGGAGCGTCACCGGCTGCGGCGGGTCGTCGAGAGGAAGAGCGCCTAATCGTCCCTCCCCTAAAGGAGAGGGATGTGTAAATTCGCTCCATTCATTTGAGAGATTGGAGCTGACCCTTGATCCTTTACGGCGCGCCGAACCCCGCCCCCAACCCGCGGCGGGTCCGCATCTTCCTGGCGGAAAAGGGCATCGAGCTGCCCGAGACCCGGGTCGACATGATGAAGCGCGAGCACAAGTCACCGGAGTTCCGGGCCAAGAACTCCATGGGTCAGCTGCCGGCCCTGGAGCTCGACGACGGGACCTGCATCGCCGAGACGGTCGCCATCTGCCGCTACTTCGACGAGACCCAGCCCGACCCGCCGATGTTCGGGATGACGCCGGTCGAGAAGGCGATGGTGGACATGTGGGTGCGCCGCACCGAGTTCACCGTGATGATGCCGGTCGGCAACTTCTGGCGCCACGCTCATCCACGCACGGCCGCCCTGCTGACCCAGTTCAAGGACTTCGGGGAGTCCAACAAGGAAACCTACAAGGGCGCCCAGCGCTATCTGAACCGCGAGCTGCAGGGGAAGGCCTGGCTGGCCGGCGAGCGCTATTCCATGGCCGACATCTGCCTGCTGACCACCGTCGACTTCGCCGGCTGGATCGGCCTGCCGCTGGAGGCGGAATACGAGAACCTCAAGGCCTGGCACGAGCGCGCCACGGCCCGCCCGAGCGCCAACGCCTAAGTCTTGGTCTGGGCCTCGGCCGACAGCGCCTGGTAGGCCGCGACGAAGGGCGTCTGGCCGATCACCAGATAGATCGGCCCGATCGCCAGCTCGGCGATCAGGCCGAAGACGTAGGCGCCGGGCCGTTCGGCCAGCGCCTGCGGGTCGGAGAGGCTGACCGGCGCGAGCGTATGGAAGCCGCCGATCGCCGCTTGCAGCACCGCGACCAGCACGAACAGCACGACGGCGATCAGCGCCAGCAGGCAGCCGGCCAGCAGCGCCATGCCGAGCAGCGCCCAGAAACGCCCCCGGGTCAGCCGCCAGGAATCCGCGATCCCGAACCGGCCGGTCGCGAAATTCGCCGGCCCCGCCAGGCTGGTGCGGATCGCCAGCCACAGCATGAGCGCCACGAACAGCAGCGTTCCCACCCCGCCGGCGAGGCCGCCGAACTGCCCCAGCCATCGCACTACGAGATACCCGGCGGTGATCAGGCAGGCGAAGAGGATCAGGATCACGATCCACAGGGCGAAGAGCCGGCCCTCGTCCTTGCTTATCCGCAGGTAGTAGGTCCCGGGCGGCTCTCCCGGCCGCAGGACCATGCGGTAGAGCGCCGCCAGCACCAGCCACTGGATCGCCGCGCCGCCCAGTCCGAGGACCAGGCCGCCGACCGCGCCGCCCAGCGCGCCGGCCTGATCGCGCGTCGTCGCCGCCAGGGTGGCGAGGGCGATGGCGATGAAGGCCACGACGACGAGGCCTACGAAGCCCAGCACCGTGAACAGGCACCAGCCCAGCACCACGCGCCAATAGCGCCGCAACACCTGGAAGCCCTCCAGGGCCGCATCGCTGGCGGAAAAGGCGTTCATGTCCGAGGCGGTCTCAGCCGGCCTCGGTCTGGGCGGTCAGGGGCTGTTCGGGCGGATGGCCGTGCAGCTGCGCGTAGGCGACCGCCCCGGGCGCCGCGATCACCGCGTAATAGAGCGCGCTGAATACGCTGCCGGTGATCATGTAGGCGATGAGGCCGGGGTTGAAGTACGTGCGGATCGAGGTCTCGTCCGGCTTGAAGATGCTCGAAAGGTCGGAAAGCTGACCGCCGGTCATCAGCAGGATCACGCCCGCGACGCCGGTGAACACCACGAGCGCCAGGAAGCCCACCACCACGATGCAGGCGAGCGCCAGGGCGTAGGCCCCGAACAGGCGCCAGAAATGGCCGCGGGTCAGCCTCCAGGACTCGAAGATCGCCAGCCGCCGCTCGGCGAAGGTCGCCACCGGGGCGAGCGACAGGCGCACGAGTACGAAGATCACAAGCCCCAGCGAGAACAGCTCCGCCACCCCGCCCATGAAGATCGCCGCGCCCTGGCCGGCAAAGGCGGCCAACGCCGCGACGATGGCCGCTCCGAGCGTCACAGCCACCAGAAGCGCCATGAACAGCAGGATGTAGATCAAGGTCAGCGCCATCAGGCGCAGCTCGTCGGCGCCCAGCCGCAGATAACCGAAGCGGGTGTCCTCGTGGCGGAAGATCAGCCGGTAGACCGCCGCGGCCATGATGCATTGAATGGCCAGGCCCAGGATCAGGATCGGGGCCACCGCGATCAGGGCGTCCACCAGCTTGGCCATGTCCGGCGTCTCGTCGGCCCGCAGCGTCTCGAGGCCGTGGCGCACCTCCGGCGGCATCAGCACGGTCACCACCGCGCCAAGCACGCTGATGGCGAACGAGACCCCCACCCAGGCGCCGAACGCCCGGGGGTTTTCCCGCGTGATCCGAAATCCTTCTAGCGCAGCCTCAGAGGCTGAAAACCCCGACATCCTCATCCCTAGGCCCGGCCCCGTATCGTAGGAACGAGTCGGCCACCCCTTTGGATGCAAGGTTGGGGCTGGGCCCCCCGGCGTGCAAGGCCCAGCTCGCGATCTCGCCCAATCGTTGCTAGTTAGCCACGCATGACGACAGCAAATTCCCTTCGGCCCGTGCATGTGGTGGGCGGCGGTCTGGCCGGTTCGGAGGCCGCCTGGCAGGTCGCCCAGGCGGGCGTCCCCGTCGTGCTGCACGAGATGCGTCCGGTGCGCGGCACCGACGCCCACCAGACCGACCGGCTGGCCGAACTGGTCTGCTCCAACTCCTTCCGCGCCGACGACTGGACCGGCAATGCGGTCGGCCTGCTGCACGCCGAGATGCGCAAGCTGGGCTCGATCATCCTGTCCGCGGGAGACGCCCACCAGGTGCCCGCCGGCGGCGCGCTGGCCGTCGACCGCGACGGCTTCGCCCAGGCGGTCACCGAGCGCCTCGAGGCCCATCCGCTGGTCACCATCGCCCGCGAGGAGATCGCCGGCCTGCCGCCCGCCGACTGGGACAGCGTCATCGTCGCCACCGGGCCTCTCACCTCGCCGGCCCTGTCCGCGGCGATCCTGCAGCTGACCGGCGAGGGCGAGCTCTCCTTCTTCGACGCCATCGCCCCGATCGTGCACCTGGAATCGATCGACATGGCCATCGCCTGGCGCCAGTCGCGCTACGACAAGGAAGGCCCCGGCGGCGACGCGGCCGCCTACATCAACTGCCCCATGGACAAGGCCCGGTACGAGGCCTTCGTCGACGCCCTGCTGGCTGGGCCGAAGTCGGAGTTCAAGGAGTGGGAGCACGTGCCCTACTTCGACGGCTGCCTGCCGATCGAGGTGATGGCCGAGCGCGGCCGCGAAACCCTGCGCCACGGCCCGATGAAGCCGGTAGGGCTGACCAACGAACATGATCCGCAGGAGAAGGCCTGGGCGGTCGTGCAGCTGCGGCAGGACAATGCGCTCGGCACCCTGTGGAACATGGTGGGCTTCCAGACCAAGCTCAAGCACGGCGCCCAGACCGATATCTTCCGGATGATCCCGGGCCTTGAGAAGGCGGTGTTCGCCAGGCTGGGCGGCCTGCATCGCAACACCTTCCTGAACAGCCCTCGGCTGCTCGACGGATCGCTGCGCCTGAAGGCCGATCCGCGTCTGCGCTTTGCGGGCCAGGTGACCGGCGTCGAGGGTTACGTGGAGAGCGCCGCCGTGGGCCTGCTGGCGGGCCGCTTCGCCGCCGCCGAGCGCCTGGGGTCCGCCGTTGCGCCGCCGCCCGCCGCGACGGCCCTGGGGGCCCTGATTGGCCATATCACCGGCGGGCACCTGGACGCCGGCCAACAAGAGGGAAAAATCGGCTCGTTCCAGCCCATGAACATCAACTACGGCCTGCTGCCGCCGCTCGACCCGCCGCGCCACGGCGCCGACGGCAAACGCCTGCCGCACAAGGAACGCGGCCGGGCGAAGAAGCGGCTGATGGGCGAGCGCGCACTGGCCGACCTCGACGCCTGGGTTGCGGGCGCTCCAGCCCTCGCGGCGGAATAGACGCCTTGTGCTAGGATCGCGGCCGCTGGCGTAGCTACGGAAGCCACGGCCATGAGCCGCTCCTCCGCCCTGCTGTCCTCCCTGCTGTTCCTGCTCGTCGCGCCGGGCACCGTCGCCGGGCTGGGACCCTGGTGGATCACCGGATGGCGCGCCCATGACGGGCCCTTTGCGGTTCGTTTGGCTGGTGTCGCGGTCATCGCGGGCGGCCTCTACCTGCTCGTCGAGTGCTTTGGCCGTTTCGCTTGGCAGGGGCGCGGGACGCCGGCGCCGATCGCCCCTCCCGAACGTCTGGTCGTGAGCGGACCGTATCGCCGCGTCCGCAACCCGATGTACGTCGCCGTCGTCGCGCTGATCCTCGGCCAGGCGGCGCTGTTCGAAGACCTGCGGCTGGTGGCCTACGGCGCAGCCGTGTGGCTGGCGTTTCATCTGTTCGTGCTGCTTTACGAGGAGCCGACGTTGCGGCGCGCGTTCCCGCAGGACTACGCCGCCTTTGCCGCGGCCGTTCCGCGCTGGAGGCCGAGGATCAGGCCCTGGCGCGCCGGCGGCTAGATCTTCCCCCGCGCCACGGCGATCGTCAGCCGGAGCCTGCGGGCGAAGTCGTTGGTGGACGGACGGCCGGCCAGCGCGGCGTGGGCCACGGCGGGGAAGGCCGCGACGCTGAGGTTGCGCGAGGCGCTGCGCGCGGCGTGGATCACCTTCAGGAAGGTCGGGCGAAGCTCCGGATGGTCGGCCAGGCGCTTGCCGAGCGACCAGGCCGAGCCGCCGGCCAGCGCCATCGTGGCGTCGGTCGCCGGGTCGAGCACCTGGGCCGCCAGCTGCGCCGCGAGGCCGCCGGTGTCCCGCGCCCAGTCCAGCACCTCGCCCTCGCTCATCGGCGCAGCGTCGAGCTCGCGGTAGCGCGCGTCGATCATCGTCTCCAGAACCTCACGCTTGAGGCCGCGGCGGGCGACCACGCCGGCGAGCGCCTGGGCGGTGGGGTGCTGGCGCACGGCCCTGCCCTCGAAGATCTCCTCCAGCGCCTCGCGCCACCAGGCCAGGCGCATCTCGCCCAGCAGGGCGTTCGAGGCCACCCGCGGCGCGCGCGCCAGCTCATGGTCGAAGGCGTAGATCGCGATCACGTCAGCTCGCGCCGGCCCCTGGGCGACGAACCGGCTGGAGAGCCAGCGGTCGGGATCCACGCGGCGAATCATCGCGTCGAGGTCGCCGATGTCGGGTTTTGGCGCGTCTTCACTCATGGCGCTCATGAAAAGGCCCGCCGGCTAAGGCGGGCCTTCCCGTGCTCCGAAAGCTTCCGGTGCGTCAGCCGAAGACCGTCTGGTTCATGGTCATGGTCACCAGCATCGGCACCGAAAGGAAGGTGTTGATGCGCGAGAAGATCATCGCCTTGCGCGCCGCCGCCGCCTTGGCGTCGGCGTCGGCCTCGACGATGCCCAGCGCGATCTTCTGCGCCGGCCAGATCGCGCCCCAGACGTTGATCAGCATGATGATGCCCAGCCACATGCCCAGGCCGATAAAGGAGTGCGCGGGAGACGCCGGCGTCTCCGCGAAGCCGAGAGCCAGCGCCTGGACCAGGTAGCCGCGCGAATAGGCCAGGATCAGGCCCATCAGCACGGTGAAAACCGCCGCCCAGCGGAACCAGAACAGGGCCTCGGGCGCGATGTACTTGGAGACCGCCGGCTTCAGCTCGGCGGGGATCTCCGGCATTTTCCGGATCTGGACGAAGTTGAAGTACCAGAGCAGTCCGATCCACATGATGCCGAACAGCACGTGCAGCCAACGGAACACCGCCTGCCAGAAGACCTGGTGCGCCCCGCCATCGTGCATGTAGTACCCGGCGACGATGACCAGCGCCAAGATGAAGCTGACGATCAGTGTGTTACGGAGATTGGAGAGTAGTCCGGCCATTGTATTGCCCTCGCGATTCCTGCCTTGGCCGCTGGTATAGGGCGTTTTGACGCAGGCGGAAACGGCTCAGACGGCGATCAACGCGCAAGCTAGGCGGCGACCCTCCGAGGTCAGCACATTGTAGAGCCTGGCGGCGGCGGGCGTATCCATGAACTCCAGGCCCATGCCGGCGGCGGACAGGGCCTCGCGCAGCGCCCGCGGCGGTTGCGCGTTGCGGGCCCCGACCCCGAGCAGCAGGAACTCGACCTCCGCCCGTCCGGCCGCGAACACCGGCGCCAGGCTTTCCATCGTCAGCTCGCCGAGGGCGGCGACGGGCCACGGCCGGGCCTCGTCGGCGAGGATCAGCAGCGAGCCGGCATGCCACTCGCCCGACAGCCGGAAGCCGCCGTCGCCGTAGGCGTCGATCGATGGCGCGTCGCGGGCCACGCGCGGCCCTCCCCTAGTGTCCCGATTCCGAAGTTCGCAAGCGCTTGCGGCTGACTTTGGCGAACTTCGGAATCGATGACGACACTAGCAAGTTCATGTTTCTAGTGTGCTTTTTTGGATTTGAAGTTCGCACAGCGCCCGCTCCCGGAATAAGGCGAACCCAACACACTAGCGCCGGACGGTGGCGGGCTTCAGCGGCTCGGCCTCTTCGTCGGCCCGCTTGACGCCCCACAGCAGGATCACCGGCGCGGCGATGTAGATCGACGAATAGGTGCCGATGGCGATGCCGAACAGCAGGATCACCGACAGGCCGAAGAGCGACGGACCGCCGAACACCGCCAGCGCCACCAGCGCCAGGACCGCGGTCATGCTGGTGATGATGGTCCGCGTCAGCATCTCGTTGATCGACATGTCGATCACGTCGCCCAGCGGCATGCGCTTGTACTTGCGCAGGTTCTCGCGGAACCGGTCGAACACCACGACGGTGTCGTTCATCGAGTAGCCGATGATGGTCAGGATCGCGGCGACCGCGCGCAGGTCGAACTCGATGTAGTTCTTCAGCAGCGCCATCATGCCGAAGGTCAGGAAGACGTCGTGGAACAGCGCCGCCACCGCGCCCAGGCCGAACTGCAGCTCGAACCGGAACCAGATGTAGAGCAGCATCAGCAGGATCGCGAGGCCGAGGCCGATCAGGCCCGAGCTCAGGAGCTCGCCGGAAACCTTCGGACCCACCACGTCGGTGCGGGTGAACTTCACGGTCCCGAGCGCCTGGGTGAGTCGGCCCTGAGCCGCGGCCACGGTCTTGGTGATGTCGGCGCCTGGCGGGGCCTGGAAGCGTATGATGGCTGCGGACGGCGAACCGCCGCCCTGCACCACCAGGTCGCCAAGCCGCATGCCGTCGAGCGCCTCATGCACCTTGCTCGTATCGACGGCCTTCGGCGCGGTGGACAGTTCCAGCACCGTGCCGCCCGCGAAGTCGATGCCGCAGGCAAGGCCGCCGCAGGGCAGCTTGAACGGATAGAGCGCCAGGAACAGCGAGCCCGCGATCGCCAGGACGGAGAGGGTGGAGAACACCCTCGCTAGCCGCACGAACCGGAAGTGGGTGCGGACCGGAAGGACCTTGATGAGGGGCCAGTATTTCAAAGCAACGGCTCCCTTATGCGATCGGCAACGTCTTCGGCCGGAAGGTGCGGAACCACCAGGCCAGAAGCACTTGGGTGACGAGGACGGCCGAGAACACGGTCGTGAGCACGCCGATGGCCAGCGTCCAGGCGAAGCCGCGGACCGGGCCGGAGCCGAACTGGAACATGATCATCGCCGACAGGATGTGGGTGATGTTGGCGTCGAGGATGGTGCCCATGGCGCGCTGGAAGCCCGCCTCCATCGAGGCGATCAGGGTGCGCCCGGCGCGCAGCTCGTCGCGCATCCGCTCGTAGATCAACACGTTGGCGTCGACGGCCACGGCAAGCGTCAGGATCAGGCCCGCGATGCCCGGCAGGGTCAGCGTCGCCTGGGTGGCGCTCATGATCCCCACGATCATCACCGCGTTGACCGCCAGCGCGATCAGCGAGATGCCGCCGAACAGGAAGCCGTAGATCAACAGCATGAAGACCAGGGTTGCGGCCAGGCCGACGATGGCCGACGTCGTGCCTGCATGGACGGCGTCGGCGCCAAGCTCGGCGCCCACCGTGCGCTGCTCCTCGACCTTCAGCGGCGCCGGAAGCGCGCCGGCCCGCAGCAGCACCGCCAGGTCATTGGCGCTCTCGGTCGTGAAGTGCCCGGTGATTTGGCCGGAGCCCCCAGTGATCGGATTGATGATGACCGGCGCGGAGATCACCTTCTTGTCGAGGACGATGGCGAAGCGCTTGCCGACGTTCTGGCGCGTGATGTCGCCGAAGCGCCGCGAGCCCAGGCCATTGAACCGGAAGGACACCACCGGCTGGTTGGTCTGCGAGTCGAAGGTGGACTGGGCGTTCGTCAGCATCTCGCCGGTGACCACCGAGCGCTTGTTGACCAGGTAGCTCGCGGTGATGCCATCGGTGGACGGCAGCACCTCGTCGCCCGGCGGCACGCGGCCGGCGGCCAGGTCCTCCGGCGAGGCGGTCTCGTCGACCATCTGGAAAGTCAGCTTGGCGGTCTGGCCGATGACGTTCTTCAGCCGGTCGGGATCGCTCTCGCCCGCGGCCTGGATATCAATGCGGTCCTTGCCGCGCCGGGAGATGTCCGGCTCCTTCGTCCCCATCTGGTCGATCCGCCGGCGGATGATCTCGATGGACTGCTCGACGGCCTTGGAGGTCTCGGCGTCGAAGGCCTCGGGCACGAAGGCGATGCGGATGCGCTGGTTGGGGCCCTCATTCACATTGACGTCCCGTCCGCCCGGAACGCCCGCCAGCGGCGCGCCGATGGTCTGGCGCAGCGCGTTCAGCGCCGTGGTCACCTGGGCCGGATCGGTGATCCGCACGCCGATCTCACCGTTCGCCACCGCAAGGTCGGTGAAGGCGATCTGCTTGTCGCGGAACGTCGTGCGGACGTCCTCGGCCATGTTGGTCAGCCGCTCGTTGCGCAGCGCGGCCGTGTCCACCGAATAGAGCAGGTCGGAGCCGCCTTGCAGGTCGAGACCCAGGTGCAGGGTGTTCTTCGGCATGAAGGGCGGCAGGCGGTCGCGGACGTTCGCCGGCAGCAGGTTCGGCAGCGTGAAGAGTATGCCGAGGATCGTCGCCAGGAGGACGAGGAACACCTTCCAGCGGGCAAGATTCATCATGGTGGAGGTGAGCGCCCTAGGTCTTGGAGTCGTTGGCCGGGGCCGGCGCGCCGCGCGCCTGCACCTCGGAGATCATCCCCTTGCGCACCTTGACGGTGACCCCGGTGGCGATCTCCACGCCCACGTCGGCATCCTCGACGCGGACGATCTTGCCGTGGACGCCGGAGGACAGCACCACCGTGTCGCCGCGCTTGAGGCCCGCCAGCATGGCCTGGTGGGCCTTCATCCGGCGCTGTTGCGGCCGAATCATCAGGAAATAGAACAAGACGACCAGGCCGATCAGCGGCAGGAACTGGATCAGCATCTCCTGCGGGCCGCCGCCTCCGGCTGCGCCGCCGAGGGCTTGGGCATAGGCTGGGGTGGCGAACATGGCCTCTCCGGAAAGCAGTGCGGCGGGGGCCTGTTGGGAGGCCTCCGCTCAAAGTCGGCGGAAGCTATGCGCTGCGCCCCGGTTTTGCAATGGAACCCGCCATTCTTGCGGTGAAGAGTCCGGGCGTGTCCCGTCGTCGCATTTCCTGCCTTCGCGAGACACGCCCGGGGGGTTAAGCCTCGCCGCGATGACGCACGAGCTGGAACCCGTCCTGGCGCGGATCGCCGAGGCCCTGGAGCGCCTGGCGCCGGCGCGCGCCGCGGACCCGGCATTCGCTTCGGCGCGACTCTTCCGCCACGACCCGGCGACCAGCGCCTTCCACCCCGCGCCCGACTATCCCCTGCCCCTGGAGGCGTTGGTCGGCGTCGATCGGCAGAAGGAACGGTTCGTCGAGAACCTGCAGCGGTTCGCGGCCGGCTTGCCCTGCAACCACGCCCTGCTCTGGGGTGTCCGCGGCACGGGCAAGAGCTCGCTGGCCAAGGCCGCCTTCATGCGCGTGGCCGAAGGCGCGCCGGCTATGAAGCTGGTGGAGGTCGACCGCGACCAGGTGACGGAGCTGCCCGGCCTGTTCGACGTCCTGCGGGCACACAGCGAGCGGTTCCTGGTGCTCTGCGACGACCTTTCGTTCGAGGAGGGCGCCGCGGCCGCCAAGGCGCTGAAGTCGGCGCTGGAAGGCGGCGTCTCCGGCCCTCCGGCCAATGTGCTGTTTGTCGCGACCTCCAATCGCCGGCACCTGATGCCGCGCGGCCACGCCGAAGACCGCGGCCTGATCGCGCTCGCCGAGGACGCCGAGGAGGAGGTCAGCGTCTCCGACCGCTTCGGCCTGTGGATCGGCTTCCCGCCGATGGACCAGCCGACCTACCTCGACGCCGTCCGAGGCTATGCGAAGCGCTACGGCCTGAAGACGCCCGACCTCGACCGCCGCGCCCTGCAATGGGCGCAACTGCGCGGCGCCCGCTCCGGCCGCGTGGCCTGGCAGTTCATCCGCGACCTGGCGGGCGAGCTGGGGAAGGAACTTCCAATGTAGCTGGCATCCCTCCCCTAAAGAGGAAGGATGGAATTCACCTCGGCAGCACCAGCTTCGGGTCGATCGGCCGCGCGCGGTCCACGCCGTAGCGCACCTCGAAGTGCAGTTGCGGCTCGGGCACGCCGCCCGAGGACCCGGCCAGGCCGACCTGCTGCCCCTGGGTGACCTTCTGCTGCGCCTTCACGTCGACCCGGGAGAGGTGGCCGTAGGCGGTCACCCAGCCGTCGGCGTGCTTGATCAGCACGAGATTGCCGAAGCCCGGCACCTGGTCGCCGGCGTAGACCACGTCGCCGTCGGCGGCGGCATGGACCACGGCCCCGCTCGGGGCCTGGAGGTTGATGCCGTCGTTGCGCTGGCCGGCGGGCTTGGCCCCGAAATCGGAGAGGATGGTCCCCTGCAGCGGCCAGACGAACCGACCCTGGCCCATCTGTGAGATCTGGGTGTCGCTAGGGCCGGGCGTGGGCGCGGGCGCAGGCGGCGAGGCGGGCAGGCCTCCCGTGGGCAGCGTATAGGAGGGCCGGGCCGGCGCCCCGGACGGCTGGTAGGGCTGCGGACGCGACGGCAGTTGCGGACTCTGGTCGCGCGACGCCTCGACGGGCTGCGGATAGCTGCGGGGCGTGCGCTCGGGG
The DNA here is from genome assembly GCF_028290885.1 of Phenylobacterium sp. Taxonomy (GTDB): domain Bacteria; phylum Pseudomonadota; class Alphaproteobacteria; order Caulobacterales; family Caulobacteraceae; genus Phenylobacterium. The sequence goes on along the minus strand of NZ_JAQGIZ010000245.1, from coordinate 8,584 downwards.
GTCCCGGCCCCCTCGGCCGCGCGGACCGGCCCGCGGTCTCGGTAGCCGTCGGGCAGATAGACCTTCTGGCCGGGCCGGGCGACGGCGCGCCGGGACATCTCGTTCTCGATGCGCAGGCGTTCGACGCTGACGCCGAACCGCTGGGCGATCAGGGCGAGCGTGTCGCCGCGCCCCGCCACATAAGCGTGCTCGGTGAACTTGGGGCCGCTGAGCACCTGGCCGGGGCTGAGCGCCGTGCTCTTGAGGTGGTTGTCGGCCTTGAGTTGGGCGACCGTCGTGTCGAGCTTGTCAGCGACCTTCGCCAGGGTGTCGCCCTTCTTCACCCGATAGGTCTCCGGCCCGCCTTGGCTGGTGACCACCTTGCCGGTCACCCGGCGATCGCCGGACCCGGTGTCGTCGGAAGCATCGGACGCCAGGGTCTTGCCCCGACGGCCCTTGGCGCCGCGGGCGGACGGCGGGTCGGCCGCGTCGCCGCCCTTGTCCGCGCCGTCCGCCGCCAGGACGGCGGGCGTGACGAAGTCGGAGGGCAGGCGGATCTTCTGGCCGGGACGGATATGGGTCTTGGGCGAGAGGTCGTTCTCGTCGCGCAGCTCCTCGACCGAGACATGCAGGCGCTTGGCGATCGAGAAGACGGTGTCGCCGTCGGCCACCACATAGGCCTTCTTGGCGACCACCGGGCCCTTCAGCACGTCGCCCGGCTGCAGCACGCTGTTCTTCTTGAGCTTGTTGGCGCTCCTCAGTTCGGCGACGGTGGTGTCGAGCCCGTCGGCGATCTTCTCGAGGGTGTCGCCCTTCTTGACCACATAGGCCGCGCGTTCGCCCTTCAGGGTGAGGATCTTGCCGTTGGCGGCCTTCGGAGCCTCCGACGCCTTCGCGCCATGGACCGGCCGGGCGAGCGCAGGGCTCACGCCGAGGGCGGTGGTCGCCAGAAGGATCAAGGCCGATCGCTGGAGAAAGTGCGTCATCGCGGCTCCGGTAGTGAACATGGGCATGAGTCGGGGCGCCAGGGTTGATGTTGGGTTAAGCCGTCCGTCCCCGCCAACCTGCAAACCGCCGCAGGCCCCACGCCTCGTCGTCAAAGTTCTTTCGCCACCCCATCGAGCAGGGGCACGAACCGAACGTCGGTCAGCGCCTCGATCTCGAAACCCCCCTTGCCGTCGCCGGTGTAGCGCCGAAGGCTCTGGACCGGCCCCCTGCCGATCGGGGCCACCAGGATTCCCTTGGGCTTCAGCTGGCTGAGCAATGCCTTCGGCTCATCAGAAGCTGCAGCTGTGACCATAATGCGGTCGAAAGGCGCCTGCTCTGGCCAGCCCTCCCCCCCGTCGCCGAAGCGGGTGATGACGTTGGTCAGGCCCAGCGTCTTGAAGCGGGCCTCGGCCTCGCGCATCAGGGTCCGGTAGCGCTCCACGGTGTAGACCAGCCGCGAGAGCTTGGAGAGGATGGTGGTCTGGTAGCCGCTGCCGGTTCCGATCTCCAGCACCCGGTCGCGCTTGTCGACCTTCAGCGCCTGGGTCATCAGGCCGACGATGAACGGCTGGCTGATGGTCTGGCCGCAGGCGATCGGCAGGGCCGAATCCTCGAACGCGCGCGCCTTGAACAGGTCGGGCGTGAACGCCTCCCTGGGCGTGGTCTCGATCGCGTTCAGCACGCCGGAATCGCTGACGCCTTGCGAGCGCAGGGCGAGGATCAGGCGGGCCAACCTCGTGTCAGCCGTGTCGTGGTCCTTCTTCGCCATCCTCAAGCCTCGCCCAACTCAAGCATGGGGCGGCGCGCCGCCTAGCGTCGCCTTCAGCGAATGCACGCTGGGCATGTGCGTCAGGTCGATGTGCAGCGGCGTCACCGAGATCTTGCCGTCGTAGAGCGCCCTGAGGTCCGTGCCTTCGGCGGGCTTCGAGCGCTCCTGGCGGAAGCCCATCCAATAATAGTCCCGTCCGCGCAGGTCGGTGCGCTTTTCCACGATCCGGATGTGAGCGTCGCGGAAACCCTGGCGGGTCACCTCGACCTCGGTGATCTCGGCGACCGGGCGGTCCGGGAAGTTGATGTTCATCACCACGCCTTTCGCCCAGCCCACCTCGACCAGACGGCGGATGATTCCCGGCGCGAACGCCTCCGCCGCCTCGTAGCCGCGATTGCCTTCATGGAACCCCATCTGTGACAGCGCGATCCCGGGCACGCCCAAGGCCATGGCCTCGATGGCCCCGGCGACCGTGCCGGACATGGTGACGTCCTCGGCGAGATTGGCGCCGCGGTTGACGCCGGAGAGCACCAGATCGGGCGTCTTGCCCGCCACCAGCTCCTTGATCCCCAGCAAGACGCAGTCGGTGGGCGTGCCGGTGGTGGAGAAGCGCCGCGCGTCCAGTTGCCGCACGCGGATCGGTTCTGAGAGCGTCAGCGCCCGGCCCGCCCCCGACCGCTCGGCGTCGGGCGCGCAGATCCAGATGTCGTCGGTGAGCTTGGCCGCGATCCGCTCCAGCGCGGTCAGGCCCTCGGCATGGATTCCGTCGTCGTTGGTGAGCAGGATGCGCACTTAAGAACCGCTCATCCCTTCCCCCCGATGTGGGTCAGGCCCGGCAGGTAGGGGTGCAGGGCCTGCGGGATGGCGATGCGGCCGTCCTCGTCCTGGTAGTTCTCCATCAGCGCCACCAGCGTGCGGCCCACGGCCAGGCCCGAGCCGTTCAGGGTATGGACGAAGCGCGCGCCCTTCTCGCCCGTGGCCTTGGTGCGGGCGTCCATGCGGCGCGCCTGGAAGTCCCCGCAGTTGGAGCAGGAGCTGATTTCGCGGTAGCGGCCCTCGGACGGCAGCCAGACCTCGAGGTCGTAGGTCTTCTTCGCCCCGAAACCCATGTCGCCGGCGCAGAGCAGCATGGTGCGGAACGGCAGCTCCAGCCGCTTCAGGATCGCCTCGGCGCAGCCCACCATCCGCTCGTGCTCGGCCTCGGACTGGTCCGGCGCGGTGATCGAGACCAGCTCCACCTTGTAGAACTGGTGTTGGCGGATCATGCCGCGGGTGTCGCGTCCCGAGGCGCCGGCCTCCGCTCGGAAACACGGCGTCAGCGCGGTCAGCCGAAGCGGCAGCTCCTCCTCCGGCGTGATCTGTTCGCGGACGAGATTTGTCAGCGAAACCTCAGCGGTTGGGATCAGCCAGCGAACCTCCGGCCTCGCATTCAGTCCCTCCAGGGTCTGCGGCAGTTGGAGCGCATTCTCAAATCCCGGAAGAACGATGAACTGGTCGTCGGCGAATTTCGGCAGCTGCCCGGTGCCGAACATCGCCTGGGTGTGCACCATCAGCGGCGGCGAGATCTCCAGATAGCCGTGCTCCCGGGTCTGGACGTCCAGCATGAACTGGCCGAGCGCCCGCTCCAGCCTGGCCAGTTCGCCCTTCAACACCACGAACCGCGAGCCGCTCATCCGCGCGGCGGCTTCGAAATCCAGGAGGCCCAGGCCTTCGCCCAGGTCAGTGTGGTCCTTGGGCTTGGCGATGGCGAACGGCGTGCCCCAGCGGCGCACCTCGACATTGGCGTGCTCGTCCTCGCCGGGCGGCACGTCTGGCGCGGGGATGTTAGGCAAGCCGGCGAGGAGGTCATGCAGCGCCCGGCTCGCGGCGCGCTCGGCCTCGCTCTCGAACTCCAGCCTGGTCTTGAGGAGTTCGACGTGCGCCATCAGCCGCGAGGCTTCCGCCTCGTCCTTGGCGGCCTTGGCCTGGCCGATCTTCTTGGAGGCCTCGTTGCGTTCGGCCTGGGCGGTCTGCCAGGCGGTCTGGGCGGCGCGCAGCGTTGCGTCGAGCTCAGTGATCTGGGCCACCAGCGCCGCGCCGGACAGGCCCTTCGCATCCCAGCCCTTGATGTAGAGCTCAGGCGTTTCGCGAATGGCTCGGATGTCGTGCATGGCGGCCGCAGGTTAGGTGGGAGCGGCCCTCTCTAGAGCGCGTCGGCGGGGGCGCCAAGCTTACCTTCCCCGTTCACGGGGAAGGGGGACCACTCGCCGCAGAGCGAGTGGTGGAAGGGGCGGGTTCAAGCTCAGAGCCAAGCCTCGCCCCCTCCACCATCGGCTCGGAGCCTGTCCTCGGGCCGACCTTCGGTCGGTCCCGGGGGGCCGATGGTCCCCCTCCCCCGCTGCGCGTGGGAGGTAAGGGCTAGGTCACGGTCACGTCCCGGGCGTCATCTTCCTTCTTGCGGCGCAGTTCGATCAGCCAGACGCAGCCGACTGAGATGAAATAGAGCCCGATGATCGGCACCGACAGCAGGGTCTGGCTGATCGGGTCGGGCGGCGTGATGATCGCGGCCACGACGACGACGGCCACGACCGCATAGCGCCAGCCGGACATCAGCATCTTCGAGTTGACCAGGCCTGCCATGCCCAGGAGCGTCAGCACCACCGGCAACTGGAAGCAAAGGCCGAAGGCCAGCAACAGCGTGGTCACCAGGTCGAAGTACTCGGAAACCTTCGGCAGGAGGTTCACCGAGATGCCGCTCACCCCGACGATCTGCTGCGACGCGGCGAACCAGAGCACGAACGGCAGGATCATGAAGTAGACCATCGCGGCGCCAAGCGCGAAAAGCACCGGCGAGGCCACCAGGAACGGCAGGAACGCGCGGCGTTCCCGCTTGTAGAGGCCCGGCGCGACGAAGGCGTAGACCTGCTGCGCCAGCACCGGGAACGTCAGCGCCACCGCGCCCAGCGCTGAAAGCTTCACCTTGGTGAAGAAGAACTCCAGCGGCGCGGTGAAGACCAGTTGGGTCACTTTCCCGGGGACCGGCGGGGCGTCCCTAAGGCCGGTCAGCACCAGGAACATGTTCTTCGCGCCGTTCAGCGCGCCCAGGATGTCGAAGCTCCCGCCGCTCTTGGCCTCCTGGGCGCGAACGGCCAGGAGCCCCGAGGCCACGTTGAAGGGGTGCAGCAGCAGGGTGAAGATCTGGGTCGAGAAGACGAAACAGATGAGAAAGCCCACGAAGAGGGCGACCACGCAGACGATCAGCCGTGACCGCAGCTCAACGAGGTGATCGAGCAGCGGGGCCCGCGAGGCCTCGATCTCGTCGTCTTCCGGGGCGGCGCTCACGAGGTCGAGCCCGCCGTCTTGCGGGCGCGCGGCTTGGGCGTCGCGCCTTTGGCCGCGGTCGGCTTGGCGGGCGCCTCCGCCGCCGGCGCCTTCGCGGGCGCGGCCTTCGCGGGCGCGGCCTTGGGTTTGCCGGCGGCTTTGGGCGCGGGCGTCTTGGACGCAGCGGTCTTCTTCGCCGCGGCCCGCTTGGCAGGCGCCTTGCGGCTCCGCGCCTTCGCCACCGGCTTGACCTCGATGGTCGTCTCGGCGGCGGAGGGATAGCTCATCGGCGAATTCAGCTGCACGCCGACGTCGGAGAGGCCCTGACTGATCTCGTCGAAGGCCTGGTTCACCTCAGGCGCGCCGGCGTGCGTGGCGATGTCGGCCAGCTGGCCCTTGCGCATGGCCTCGACTTCCTTGCGCAGTTCGTCGAGCTCCGACTGGCGGGCCATCTCGTCGAAGCTGGCGCGGAACTCGGCCGCCATCGCGCGGACCTTGGCCATGAACTGCCCGAACTTGCGCAGCAGCACGGGCAGGTCCTTGGGACCCACCACGATCAGCGCCACGACCGCGGCGATCAGGAACTCTAGAGCGCGTCCTTCGGGAAACATGGCCGTGGGCTTAGCGCGGTTTCACGCGCGGTGGAAACAGGCCTGGCGCGGCCGGGGCGGTTCGCTCTCAGGCCTTGGTCTTGGCGCGGGTCTTCGGCAGCGGCTTGGCGGGCTCTTCCTCGTGCGCCTCTTCCTCGCCCTTCAGGCCTTCGCGAAAGGCTTTGATGCCCTTGGCGGTGTCGCCCATGATGCCGGAGATCCGCCCGCGCCCGCCGAACAGCAGGGCGACGACGACGACGATCGCCAGAATGTGCCAGATCGAAAGAGCGCCCATGGCTTCCAAAAACTCCTAACCCGTCGCGCCCCCGCGACATCTTGTTGAGCGGCTATATAGTCCGTCTCGGCGAACCGCGCCACGCGACAATCCCGACTTCTTAGGCCGTCTCCTCGCCCAGGTAGTCGGTGTGGAACTCCGGCGCGTCGCCAGGATCCAGCGGGTCTTCGTCGGCGGCCGGCGCATTGGGATCCGGCACGGCGAAGTCGGCGGGCAGGTCGAGGGAGAGCAGGCCCGCGGCGCGCATCTCCGCGGCCCCCGGCAGGTCGCCGACGCTGGCCAGGCCGAAGTGCTCCAGGAAGGCCTCGGTGGTGCCGTAGGTGATCGGCCGGCCGGGCGTGCGCCTGCGGCCGCGCATGCGCACGAGGCCAAGCTCCAGCAGCACGTCGAGCGTGCCCTTGCTGGCCTGCACCCCGCGCACCGCCTCGATCTCCGCCCGGGTCACCGGCTGGTGGTAGGCGATGATGGCCAGGGTCTCCTGGGCGGCGCGGGAGAGCCTGCGCGGCTCCTCCCGCTCGTCGGTCATCAGCCAGGCGAGGTCGCCCGCCGTCTGGAACCGCCAGCGCCCGGCGACCGCCGCCAGCTCCACGCCGCGCCCCTGGTAGCGCGCCTGCAGGGCCGCGATGGCGCCCGCCACGTCCGCCCCCTCCGGCAGCCGCTTGGCGAGATCGGCGTCGCTCAAGGGCCCCGCGGCGGCGAACAGCAGCGCCTCGACCTCGCGCTCGGTGTCGGCGAGGTCGCTCACGCCGCCTTGTCCTTGCGGTTGCGCAGGTAGATGTCCGCGAAGGCCTCCAGCTGGCGGGCCTCCAGCGCGCCTTCCTTGACCAGCTCAAGTCCCGCCGACAGCGTCGAGGCGACGTAGGAGGCGCGGCTGGGCCCTTGCCCTCCCCCCCCTTGCGAACTTGGGCCGAACGGCGCGACGCCGGTGAGCGGGGTCCAGCGATCGAGCTCGGGCAGCAGGCGGCGCAGGCGTTCGCGCGCCGCCTCCAGCGGATAGGCGGTCGGCAGCGCCGGCGTATAGGTGCGGCTGGACTCCTTGGTGCGCTGGGCGATGTAGGCGCTCATCAGGCTGTAGAGGTCGCCCTCGATGCGGCCCGACGGGATCACCTTGATGGCCTCCGGATCGCCGCGCCCGAAGACGTCGCGGCCGAGTTGCGGCCGGGTGCGCAGCGCCTCGGCGGCGCCTCGCATGGCGTCGAGCTTGGCCAGGCGGAAGGCGAGCCTGGCGGCGATCTCCTCGGCCGGCGCCTCGTCGGCCTTCGGCTGTTCGGGCTTGGGCAGCAGCAGGCGGGACTTCAGGTAGGCCAGCCAGGCGGCCATCACCAGGTAGTCGGCGGCCAGCGAGAACTGCTGGCGGCGCGCCTGCTGCACGAAGGCCAGATACTGCTCGGCGAGCTTCAGCACGCTCAGCTTCAGGAGGTCGACCTTCTGGCTGCGGGCCAGCGCCAGCAGCACGTGCAGCGGACCCTCGTAGCCGTCGAGGTCGACGATCAGCGCCTCGCCGTCCTCGGCGGCAGTCGCCGCGGCGGCGAAGTCGAGGTCGGGCTGGAAGCCGCCGCTCATACCGCGAAGCGTCCGTCGAACGCCGCATCGAACCGCGCCCGGCCCTCCACCGCGTCGAACGGCTCCGGCGCCCGGGCGATCCGCGCCAGCGCCGCGTTAGCCCGCCGCGCCGCGCGGCCCTTCAGCACGCCCGCGCCTGCGACCACCGCCTTCATCTCAGCCATGTCGCCGTTGCAGTGAAGGACCACGTCGCAGCCGGCCGCGCGGCTGGCGCTCGCCCGCTCGGAGAAATCGCCGCTGAGCGCCTGCATGGAAAGGTCGTCGCTCATCACCAGGCCGTCGAAACCGATCGCGCCACGGACCACCCGGCGCATCACCTTCTTCGAGGTCGTCGCCGGGCGCTTCCGGTCGATGGCCGAATAGATCACGTGGGCGGTCATCGCCATCGGCATGTCGGAGAGCACGCGGAACGGGGCGAAGTCGCGGGCGTCCAGCTCCTCGAAGCTCGCGTCCACCACCGGCAGCTCAAGATGGCTGTCGGACATCGCCCGGCCGTGTCCCGGGATGTGCTTGACCACCGGCAGGACGCCGCCGGCGATCAGGCCCTCGGCGGCGGCCCGCCCCATGAGGGCCACCTCATCCGGCGTGCGGCCATAGGCGCGGTCGCCGATGATCTCGTGGCCTGCGGGATCGGGTACGTCGAGCACCGGCACGCAGTCGACGTTGATCCCCAGGGCGGCCAGGTCATGGGCCATCAGCCGCGCGCCCAGCCGAGTGATCTCGCGCCGGAGCAGCGGATCGTTGCCGGCGAGGTCGCCATAGGCGCGGCCGGGCGGATAGCGGCCCCAGTTCGGCGGCCCCAGCCGCTGCACGCGGCCGCCCTCCTGGTCGATCAGCACCGGCGCATCGGCGCGCGCCACCGCCTCGCGCAGGGCCTCGACCAGCGCCCGCACCTGGTCCGGGCTCTGCACGTTGCGCCCGAACAGGATGAAGCCCCAGGGCTTCACCCGCCGGAAGAACGCCCGCTCCTCGGACGTCAGCTGAGGGCCCGAACAGCCCAGGATGGCTGCGGTCACGCTCACTTGACGAAGCAGGCCTTCCCCGCGGCTTTCAGCTTGGCGCAGAACGCCGTCGCGTCGCCGCGGCTCGCAAAGCCGGTCA
>NZ_JAQGIZ010000179.1 GCF_028290885.1 Phenylobacterium sp. | reverse complement strand
TCCAGCCGGCGTGGGCGGCGGCGACCACGCGGGCCTGCGGGTCGGCGATGAGGATCGGCGCGCAGTCGGCGGCCAGCGCGGCGCAGACCACGCCCGGCGTCACGCTCACGACACCGTCGGCCCGCGGCGGATCGCCCGGCCAGGCGCCGTCGGCGACCACGGCCGTCGCCGAGTGGACCTGATAGGCGGTGACCAGCCCTTGCGCGTCAAAGTGCGCCGCGCAGCGCCGGCGGTTCTCGCGCACCGCCCGGGGGTCGTCGTCGGACCCCAGGCCGACGTTCAGGCTCGCGTAGAGCCCCCCCGAAACGCCGCCCTCGCGGGTGAAAAAGGCGTGGCGGAGGCCCTGCGCCTGCAGCAGCCTCGAGGTCAGCACCGGCGGCCAGCTCATGCACCCTCCTCGGGGGCGTCTTTGGGGGCGTCCTCGAAGGCGGGCGGCGTCCAGTCGGGGGAGTGGATTGCGCAGGCCTTGAACAGCTCCCCCATCTCGTCGGCGCCGAGCAGGCGGGTGAGTTGGCGGCCGATCATGGCCGTCCGGTTCGGCGCGGCGCGCACCAGGGCTTCGGCCCGCGCGCCGATGCCCATGCGGGCCAGGAAGTCGGCCTGGGTCAGGATGGCGGCCGCCGCGCCCTCGCCCCGCGCTGCCGCCATCACGGCCGGGAAGTCGGCGTGGATGGTGAGGTCCGCCTCGCCGGGTGTGGCCAGGGGATCGACCTTCTCGTGGCGGCGGAGCGCCTGCAGGGTGTCGCCGAAGCCGGGCCCGGCGCGGCCGTAGTCGATCAGCAGCGCCGCCCCGCCGTCCGCCGCGACCCGCCGGCCGAGCTCGGCGCCCAGCGCGCCTTGAGCCGCCGACTGCTCATAGACCTGGCCGGGCGCGGCGTCCGGCAGCAGGGCCGCGGCCGGTGTCGGCGCCAGGCCGAAGGCCAGCTCGCCGTCGGCGTCCAGCCCCACCACCTGCTCGGCCCAGCCGATCGCCGTGCGCACGAACTGGCGGGCCGGCAGGCAGTCGAGGAGTTCGTTGGCCACCAGGATCAGCGGGGCGCCGCCGGGGACCTCGTCGAGGCTCGCCGCCCACCGCACGTCCTGCGGCAAGCGTTCGCGCTGCAGGGCGCGCAGCGGCGCGGAGGTCTCCACCAACCAGAAGTCGGCGGCCTCCAGGAAGCCGGCCGCGTGACGTACAGTGCGCAGGACGTCGCTCATCAGCGTTCCGTCGCCCGGTCCCATCTCCACCAGCCGCAGCTCGTCGGGCCGGCCCATCAGCTCCCAGGAAGACGCCGCCCAGACGCCGACCAGCTCGCCGAACATCTGACTGACCATCGGCGCGGTGATGAAGTCGCCGCCTTCGCCGAGCGCCGGGCGCGTGGCGTAGTAGCCGAACTCCGGGTCATGCAGGCAGGCGGTCATGTACTGGGCGACGCTGATGGGGCCGCCGGCGGCGATCTGCGCCGCCAGCCGCTCACGCAGGCTCATCGGCGGCGCCGCCGCCCCCGGAACCGGGCGGCGGCGGGGCGAGATGCGCGTCCTCCAGGGCGATGGGCGGCGGCAAGGGCTCGCGCAGGCCGCGCCACATGAGCAGGATCCCGACCAGCACCATCGGTACCGACAGCATCATCCCCATGGTCAGGCCGAGGGGGAAGTGGGGCATGTAGCTGTCCGGCTCGCGGACGTTCTCCAGGCTGATCCGGATCAGCCCGTAGCCGGCGAGGAACAGGCCCATCACCACGCCCCGGCGGTTCAGCCACATCCTGCGGTGCGTCGCCCAGCGCAGCACCAGGAACAGCACCACGCCCTCCAGCGCCGCCTCGTAGAGCTGGCTCGGATGGCGGGGCAGGGGACCCGCGCCAGGGAACACCATGCCCCAGGGCGCGGTGGTCGGCCGGCCCCAGAGCTCGCCGTTGATGAAGTTGGCGATCCGCACCAGGAAGCCGCCGATCGGCTCGGCCGCGACGATCACGTCGCCGAGCCTGAGCGCATCGAGCTTGTTGGCCCGGGCGAAGGCCAAGCCTGCGACCAAAACGCCCAGGGCGCCCCCGTGGAAGCTCATCCCGCCGTGCCAGATCTTCAGGATCTCGATCGGGTCGGTCCAGATCAGCGTGGGGGTGTAGAACAGCACGTGGCCCAGCCGTCCGCCGACGATCACCCCCAGCGTCAGCCACAGGATCAGGTCGTCGATCTGCTCCGGCGTCGCAGGCGGCGGGCGATGGATCCAGAGCTTGGCGTTGCGGATGTTGCTGACCGTATAGCGCCAGCCCAGCAGGATGGTCGCCACGTAAGCCAGCGCGTACCAGCGGATTGCGAAGGGGCCGATCTGGACGAGCACCGGATCGATGTTCGGGAATGTCACGACTTCAAGCAGCTCCGGCGTTCAGGCGACAACACGCTTTAGAGGAGAACCCCTTCGCTTTCACCCCTTTAGCGCCATATAACAGCCTTCAGGGCGCCTCCAGTCCGGCGCCAGAGTGAGAGATGCAGACACAGAACCCGTTCCTCGACGAAATGGCCAAGCTTTCGACGGCGGCCATGGGGCTGGCGCAGGCGGCCGGTGAGGAGGCCAAGGCGGCGTTTCGCGCCCAGGCCGACCGCATGGCCGCGGAGTTCGACCTGATCCGCCGCGACGATTTCGAGGCGCTGAGGGCGGAGGTCGCAGCGCTCCGCGCCGAGGTCGAGGCCTTGCGGGGAGCCACGGCTGCAAAGGCCCCAAAGCCTTCCAAGATGGGGCCGAAGTCAGGCGGCCCCGCCTGAAAACCTCTCACCACACGCGAATGTGGCTGGCATACGGGAAGAACCGGATGACGCCGCACCCACGAAGCAGATTAGTTTCAGTATCGCAGGCGATTCGGGGGCGGCCGTCTGCTCCCCGCCCGCTGCGAAAGGATCAAAGGTCTCATGGACATCAGCCCGTCTGACGACAGCGTCCAGCTTGGCGCCGATCCGCTCGATGTCGTGGAGCATGTGCTCGCGGCTGAGAACCTTCCGTTCGACCGCACCGAGGATGGCGACCTCGCCTTCAGCCTGGCCGGCGATTGGAAGGACTACGAACTCTGGTTCGCCTGGCGGCCGGAGGGCGATTGCCTGCAGCTTTGCCTGTCGATGGACCTCACCATCGGTAAGGAGCAGCGCGCCGCCGCCCAGGACCTGATCGCCCAGGTGAACCCGCGCGTCTGGCTAGGCCACTTCGAGCTCTGGGAAGACGGCGAGGTGATTTTCCGCCACGGCATGGCGCTGATGACCGGCGAACAGCCGAGCCTGGCGCAGGCCGCGGCCATGATCGACGTCGCCGTCGAAGGCGCCGACCGCTTCTACCCGGCCTTCGACTTCCTGGTGCAGGGCTCCAAGTCCCCGGCCGAGGCCATCGCCGCCTGCATGTTCGAGACGGTGGGCGAAGCCTAGCTCGCGTCACCCATCGGCTGTCTCATCCGGGAAAGCCGCTTCAGCGGCTTGTCCGGGACCTACACGAAGCTCTCCGATAACCCCGGGGCCATCGGGTGCGTATGGGTCCCGGCCTTCCGCTGCGCGCAAGCCGGGATGACACTGGGAGGGCGGGCCTCTAGGTTCCCCCCGATGGTCACGCCGATCCTGATGCTGGGCGCCGGACGCATGGGCGGCGCGATCCTCGAGGGTTGGGCGCGGGCGCAGGCGTTCGCCTCCGCCGAGCTGATGATCGTCGACCCACACCCGTCCGACGCCGCGCTGGCCGCCGAGCGCGCCGGCGCCCGGCTCAATCCGCCCGTCGCCGACCTCGCCGCCGCCCCGACGGTGCTGCTCTGCGTCAAGCCGCAGCTGTGGCTGGACGCCGCCGCCCAGTACGCGGCCTGGCTCGCCGCCGACGCGGTGATCGTCTCGATCGCCGCCGGGGTGACCTCGGCCGACCTGTCGCGGGAGTTCGGCGGCCGCGTCGTCGCCCGGGTGATGCCGACCACCGCCGCGGCCATCGGCCAGGGGACCGCCAGCCTCTATGCCGACGACCCCGCCGCGCTCGCCCGCGCGCACGCCCTGTTCGAACCCCTCGGCGTGGTGGTGGACCTGACCGACGAGGCGCAGATGCACGCCGCCACCGCGGTGTCCGGCTCGGGGCCGGCCTATCTCTACGCCTTCGTCGAGGCCCTGGAAGCCGCCGGCGCCGCGGCTGGCCTGCCGGCGAAGGACGCCAACCGGCTGGCCCGCTCGACCATCGTCGGGGCCGCGGCCCTGCTGGCGCAGAGCGGCGCCGAGCCCTCCGACCTGCGCCGCCAGGTCACCTCGCCCGGCGGCACCACGGAAGCGGCGTTGAACGTCCTGCTCGGCGAGCACGGCCTGCCGCCGCTGCTGCGCGAAGCCGTCGCCAGCGCGATGCGGCGGTCGAAGGAGCTGGGCGCCTAACCCGGAAGTCTCACCACGGCCCGCAAGCCGCCCAGCGGCGAGCGCGACAGGATGATGTCGCCGCCGTGGCCGCGGGCCACGTCACGGGCGATGGCGAGCCCCAGGCCCACGCCCTTGGTGTTCTGGTTGCGCGCCTCGTCCAGCCGCCCGAAGGCCTTGAAGGCCTCCTCGTAGCGCTCTTCGGCGATGCCGGGCCCGTCGTCGTCGACCACGATCTCGACCCCGCCCTGCGGCCGTACCTGGGCGGCCACCTCGACATGCTCGCCATGCACCGCGGCGTTCATGATCAGGTTGGAGAGCGCGCGCTTCAGGGCGTTGGGCCGCACCTGCGCGGTCAGCTCCGGATCGGCGGCCAGCTTGACCTGCGCGCCGGCCCGCACCGCGCCCTCGCTCACCGCCTCCAGCAGGTCGCGCAGGCGCACGGTCTCGACCGCCTCGCCGCCCTCGCCGCGGGCGAAGGCCAGGTACTCGTCGATCATGTGCTCCATCTCGGCGAGGTCGCCCTTCATGGCGGCGTTGCGCTTCGAGGGTTCGGCCAGCGCCAGCGCCAGCTTCAGGCGGGTCAACGGTGTGCGCAGGTCGTGGCTGACCGAGGCGAGCAGCGTCGTGCGCTGGTCGATGTGCCGCTGGATGCGAGCGCGCATGTCGAGGAAGGCGGTCGCCGCGCGGCGCACCTCCTTGGCCCCATGCGGCTTGAAGGCTTGCACGTCGCCGCCCCGCCCGAAGGCCTCGGCGGCGTTGGCCAGCCGCTCGATCGCCCGCACCTGGTTGCGGATGAACAGGATCGCGATCGTCGTGAGCAGGATCGTCGCCACGGTCATCCAGAGGACGAAGATGTGGCCCTGGGTGGCGAAGGCCCGGTCCCTGGGCGCCAGCACCCGCATGACCCCGCCCGGCACCGCCACGCGGATGTCGACGTAGGCCGGGTAGCGGGTGGTGTCGAACCAGAACGGCTGGTCCAGCCGCTCCGACAGCGCGCGGCGCAGCGACTGGTCGATGGGCGCCAGGAAAGGCTGCGCCAGCACCGGCTCGTCCCGCTGGGCGGCGGGCAGCTTGCGGCCCGGTTGCAGGGCGATGGACAGGCTCATGGAGTCCTCCGCCCGCTTCGAGAGCTTGGCGAAGGCGGCCGGGCTGGGGTCGTCGCGGTAGCTCTCCACCGCCCAGGCGATGTCCCCCGCCAGGCCCTCGGACAGGCGGCTGGTCACCGTCTCCCAGTGGGCGTCGAAGAACACATAGGTGACGGCGATCTGCATGATCGCCACCGGCAGGACGATGATCAGCAGCGAGCGGCCGAACAGGGTCTTCGGCATCTGCCGCTTGATCCAGCGGCCGATCACGCGCGGGGAGCGGGCCATCTAGTCCGGAGCCAACCTGTAGCCGATGCCGCGCACCGTCTGCAGGTAGCGCGGCGCCTTGGGGTCGGCTTCGATCTTACGCCGAAGGCGCGTCACCTGCACGTCCACCGCCCTACCGGAAGGATCGACCGTCTCATTGGCGAGCTCCAGCCGCTCCACCGGCTCGTGCGGCGTCCGCGCCAGCTGGCGCAAAAGCGCCACCTCGGCCTCGGTCAGCTTCACCGGCTCGCCGTCGCAGGTCAGCTCGCCGCGGTCCGGATCGAACTGGCAGCGGCCGAGCGACAGGGGGCCGCCCTGCGCCGGCCGGTGCTGCGCGCGCCGCAGGATCGCCTCGATGCGCAGCAGCAGCTCCTCCGGCTCGAACGGCTTGGCCAGGTAGTCGTCGGCGCCCAGCTTCAGCCCCTCGATCCGATCGTTTGGCTCGCCCATGGCGGTCAGCATCAGGACGGGGGTGCGGCCGGCGGGCGCGCGCTGCTCGCGCAGCCAGCGGGTCAGCGAAAAGCCGTCCTCGCCCGGCATCATCACGTCGAACACCGCCAGGTCGAAATCCAGCGTCGCCATCAGCTTGCGGGCCGGCGCCCCGCCCGCCGCGGCCGTCACCCGGAAGCCCGCGCGGGCCAGGTATTCCTTCAAGAGTTCGCGGATGCGGTCGTCGTCGTCGACGATCAGCAGGTGCCGCGCGCGCGGCGCGCCGCTCATCGCCAGGCCCCATTTTGTTTGACGGGGCCGCCTTCGACGGGTTCTAGAGGAGCCTTACGGAAGGAGGTCACCCTCTCATGTCTATCGTTCCCTTCGACGACCGCGACGGATGGATCTGGCTGGACGGCCAGTTCCTGCCCTGGCGCGAGGCGAAGGTGCACGTACTGACGCACGGCCTGCACTACGCCTCGGCCGTGTTCGAGGGGGAGCGGATGTACGGGGGTGAGATCTACGAGCTGACGGCGCACACCGAGCGTCTCTTCAAGTCCGCCGAGATCCTCGACTTCCAGATCCCGTTCACGGTGGCCCAGATCGATCAGGCCTGCAAGGACACCTGCGTCAGGAACGGCCTGGCCGACGCCTATGTCCGCCCCATCGCCTGGCGCGGCTCGGAGATGATCGGGGTCTCGGCCCAGAACACCAAGATCCATGTGGCGATCGCCTGTTGGGATTGGCCGAGCTACTTCAAGCCCGAGGAAAGGGCCAAGGGCATCCGCATGTGCTGGGCGAAGTACAAGCGCCCCTCGCCGGAAACCGAGCCGGTGCACGCCAAGGCCACCGGCCTCTACATGATCTGCACCATCTCCAAGCACGCCGCGGAGAAGGAGGGCTACACCGACGCCATGATGCTCGACTACCGCGGCTACCTGGCGGAATCGACCGGCTCGAACGTGTTCTTCGTGGCCGACGGGGTGATCCACACGCCGACGCCGGACTGCTTCCTGAACGGCATCACCCGCCAGTCGGTGATCAGGCTGGCGCAGGCCAAGGGCCTCGAGGTGATCGAGCGCCACATCCGTCCGGAGGAACTCTCGGGCTTCTCCGAATGCTTCGTGACCGGCAGCGCCGCGGAGGTGACCCCCGTCGCCGAGATCGGCGAGTACACCTTCCGGCCGGGCAACATCTCGCTCGGCCTCATGGACGACTACGCCCGCATGGTGCGGCGCGAGCTGGTATCGGCGTAGAGAGTCACCAGACGCCCGGCGCGTATCGCCAGCGCACGCGGCGGGCGTAGTCCTCGTAGCCCGCGAGTTCGGTCTTGAGCATCCGCTCTTCGCCGAGCGTGCGGAAAGCGAGCGCCAGGACGATCGGCGGGATGACGGCCAGGCCCCACCAGGAGCCCAGCATCAGCGGCATGCCGACGAATTGCCAGATGGCGAAGGCGTACATGGGGTGGCGGACGAAGGCGTAGGGGCCGGTGCTGATGACCGTCTGCTTGCGCTCAGCCTGGATCCTGATCACCGGGGCGGCGAAGCTGTTCGCGCGGAACACCCAGACGACGCCGGCGTAGCTCGCGACGATCATGAGCGCGCCCACGACCTGCAGGGGGAGCGAGATGTGCGACCAGCCCATGCGGCGCGCGTCCACGCCCATCAGCACCAGCCAGCCCAGGAAGACCACCGACAGGAAGCCCAGGAAGACCCGGTCCCAGGGCCTCTGGCCGCGCTGGATCGCCGGCTTCATCCGTTCCTGCAGCAGGCCCGGATCGGCGCGGGCGAGCCAGAGGGTGACGGCGAGGTTGATGGCGGCGAATAGCGCCAGGAACGCCCAGCCCGACGGCCAGCGCCAGGTTCCCGCCCCGCCGAACAGCAGGGCCGCGAAGACCGCCATCAGGACCGCGATCTGGACCAGGACCTTCGGGATCAGGCGCTTTCCGACGTCCATCGTCTGGCGCTCCTAGATCAGCGCCGCGTAGGGCCGCGGATAGGGCTCGCCCTGCGCCAGGTAGATCACGCCCACGATGCAGCGCAGGCCGTACCAGACGGCGCCCAGGGCGAACATGACCTTGGCGAGGATCAAGAGCGGGATGCCGATCAGGATGAAGCTCAAGGGGATGCCGATCGCAAACACCATGCCGGCGAGGATGCACCACCCCAGGCCGATCCAGAAGGTGCGGATCAGGAAGGTGTAGTGGCTGCGCATCAGCGGCCCCGCGGAGGCCTGGTTCGCATAGGCCACGATCACCCCGATGATGGCGGTGAACCCGGTCGCAAACGCCAGGAGGTAGAGCGCGTAGGTGACGGCCGGCAGGGTCCTATCCTCCGTCGCCCCGTAGTCCAGATGGTCGGTCATGGCTTCGTACCTCCCCAGTCGATGATGCACCTTTACGGCGGTAGCGTCAGCCGCGGACCAGGGTGATCTCCACGCCCGCGCCCACCGCGTCCGGCGCCAGGGCCAGCGGCTTTTCCACGCGCACCCGGGCGCGGGTCACGCGCGGGTCGGCGAGGCAGGCCCGCGCCAGCCGCTCGGCGAAGGTCTCGACGAGCTCGATATGGCCCTGGCCGGCGATGTCGCGCGCGGCGGACAGGATGGTTTCGTAGTTCAGGGTCTCGGAGAGGCGGTGGGAGCCGGCGGTGGGCACGTCCAGCTCCACGTCGACCACCAGCGGCTGCACGCGGCCGATCTCGTGGCGATAGACGCCGATCTCCGCCTGGACCTTGAGGCCGGTGACGAAGACCGTGGTCATGGCTGTGCGGATGGCCCCATCCATCAGCGCCTCCACGCCGCCGTCTTCCCAGCCAGGTGCTGGCCGGCGTCGACGGCGATCATCTGGCCGGTCACGGAGGGCGCGTCGATCAGATAGCGCAGCGCCGCGGCGATCTCGGCTGGCGTGACCGGGTGGCCCATCAGCGTCGCGCGGACCTCGGCCTCGAACGCCGCCTGGTCCTGGTGCACCGAGGGCAGGGTGGGCCCGGGCCCGATGCCGTTCACCCGGATGCGGGGCGCCAGCGCCTGGGCCAGCATCTGGGTCGCGTTCCAGAGCGCAGCCTTGCTCAGCGAGTAGGAGAAGAAGTCGGGCGACGGATCGAGCACCCGCTGGTCCAGCAGGTTGACGATCAGGCCGTTGCGGCCGGCGGGCAGGCGCCTGGCGAACACCTGCGCCAGCACCAGCGGGGCGCGCAGGTTGGTCTCCATGTGCGCGTCCCAGGAGGCGCGGTTCATGTCGGCGAAGGCGTCTTCCTCGAAGACGCTGGCGGAATTGACCAGCAGGGTGACGGCGCCCAGTTCGGCCTCGGCCTCGCCGACCAGGGCCACGGTGGTGGATTCCTTGCGCAGGTCGCAGGCGAGGATGGCGGCCTTGCGGCCCCGGGCGCGGACTTCCGCCGCGGCCGCCTCGGCCTCGTCATCGACCGCGCGGACGTGGATGGCGACGTCGTAGCCGGCGTCGGCGGCGGCGGTGACCAGGGCGCGGCCGATCCGCCGCGCGCCGCCGGTGACCAGGGCCGCCCCGCGCTCAGCCATCAGAGCGCGTCCTGTTCAATGTCAGTCGAACCGGCCGAACTCGAAGCGGTTCAGCAAGGCGATCACCGCGATGAAAGCGACGATGACGTAGATGCCGGACATGGCGGACTCCAGGATTCCAATGGCTGGGCTTTATCGGCCCCCCGGCCCAGCCGCAAGCGCACTTGTCGAACGCCGCTCGCCGCGCTCAAGGTTCGGGTCACGACAAAGGGGGAAACGCCATGCCGCTTGCACCCATTCCCGCGGACGCGTTCACGAAGATCGCCATCGGCATCGACCGGCCGGAGGACGTGGTGGTGGGCAAGGACGGCCGCGTCTTCGCCTCCGACCACCAGTGCGCCGTGGCCGAGATCTTCCCCGACGGCTCCTTCAAGCGCATGGGGCCCAAGGGCGGCGCGCCTAACGGGATCAACATCGATCGCCAGGGCCGGGTGGTGATCGCCAACTTCGGCATCTATGACCGCGAGGACGGGCCGCTGCAGCGGTTCGATCCCGCGACCGGCAAACACGAGACCCTGCTCGCCGAAGTCGACGGCAAGCGGCTCACCTCGTCGAACTATCCGGTGATCGACGCGACCGGGAACATCTGGTGCGCCAACTCCACCCACGCCGAGACCTGGCCGCTGGCGCTGGACGGCCGCGCCGACGGTTTCATCTTCGTGCTGCGCCCCGACGGCTCGTCGTCGGTGGTCGCGGAGGGGCTGAAGTTCCCGAACGGCCTGGCGCTGTCGGCCGACGAAGGCACGCTCTACTGCGCCCAGACCAGCGGCGCGGACGTGATGCGCTTCCCGATCCTGGCCGGCGGCCGGCTGGGCGCCGGCGAACGCTACGGCCCGGTGCTGGGAAACCTGCAGCAGCCGGACGGGCCGCAGCATCCCGCCGAGACCCTGGGCTACACCGACGGCGTCGGCCTGGACGCCGAGGGCAATGTCTGGGTCTGCCTGCCCGCCGCCAACAAGGTGGTGGCGATTCTGCCCTCGCTGGAGGTGGTCACCGTGATCCACGATCCGTCCGGCGAGACGGTCAACCACCCGACCAACGTCACCTGGGGCGGCGCCGACCTGAAGGACCTCTACATCGGCTCGATCCGGGCGGATTACGTCCTCAAAGGCCGCTCGCCGGTGGCCGGCGAGCCGCTGATCCATCAGAGGTGACGCCACGTCATGCCGACAAGGGGCGAATCAGGGGTTTCCCCGGTTAACGCCGATCACTAAATTGGCTGGCGAAGCCGGACGGGGCGTCCCACCCGGCGATCCGCCACATCCGAACGATCCGGGAGGACGTCATGCGCGAGTATCTCAAGTTCTACATCGACGGTAAGTGGGTCGAGCCCACCGAGCTGAAGACCCTCGACGTCGAGAACCCGGCCACCGAACAGGTCGTCGGCAAGATCGCGCTCGGCAATGCCGCCGACGTCGACAAGGCCGTGAAGGCCGCCCGCAAGGCCTTCGCCTCCTGGTCGCAGACCAGCCGCGAGGAACGCCTCGAGGTGCTGGGCCGCATCCTGGCGGAATACCAGAAGCGCTTCGGCGACCTCGCCACCGCGGTCACCGAGGAGATGGGCGCGCCCTCGTCGCTGGCGCAGCGGGCGCAGGTGCCGGTCGGCATGGGCCACCTGGCCACCGCCGTCGAGATCCTGAAGACCTTCAAGTTCGAGGAAGACCGCGGCCCGACGATGATCGTCAAGGAGCCGATCGGCGTCTGCAGCTTCATCACCCCCTGGAACTGGCCGCTCAACCAGATCGTCTGCAAGGTGGCCCCGGCCATCGCCACGGGCTGCACCATGGTGCTGAAGCCCTCGGAAGTGGCGCCGTTCTCCGGCCAGATCTTCGCCGAGATCATGCATGCGGCCGGCGTGCCGGCGGGCGTGTTCAACATGATCCACGGCGACGGCCCGGGCGTCGGCGTGCCGCTCTCCAGCCACCCCGAGGTGGACATGGTCTCCTTCACCGGCTCGACCCGCGCCGGCATCGAGGTGGCCAAGAACGCGGCGGCCACCGTCAAGCGCGTGGCCCAGGAACTCGGCGGCAAGAGCCCGAACATCGTCCTGGACGACGACGCGTTTGCGAAGGGCGTCGGCCGCGGCGTGGCCACCATGATGACCAACTCCGGCCAGTCCTGTAACGCGCCCACCCGGATGCTCGTCCCCAAGACCCGGATGGACGAGGCCATCACCGTGGCGCGCGAGACCGCCTCCGGCGTCACCGTCGGCGACCCGAACGGCAACAGCCAGCTGGGCCCCGTGGTCTCCAGGGTGCAGTTCGACAAGATCCAGAAGCTGATCCAGGCCGGCATCGACGAGGGCGCGACCCTGGTCATCGGCGGGACAGGCCGTCCGGAAGGCCTGGACAAGGGCTACTATGTGAAGCCGACGGTGTTCGCCAACGTCACCAACGACATGACCATCGCGCGCGAAGAGATCTTCGGCCCGGTGCTCTCGATCCTCGGCTACGAGACCCTCGACCAGGCGATCGAGATCGGCAACGACACGGAGTACGGCCTTGCCGCCTACGTGCAGTCCGGCGACCTCGAGAAGGCCCGCAAGGTGGCCTCCAGGCTGCGCGCCGGCCAGGTGTCGATCAACGGCGGCGGCGGCGACATGACCGCCCCGTTCGGCGGCTACAAGATGAGCGGCAACGGGCGCGAGTGGGGCGACTACGCCTTCCACGAGTTCCTGGAGACCAAGGCCGTCCTCGGCTACGCGCCGAAGCAGGCCGCGGAGTAAGGCTAAGCCCATCCCTCCTCTTTAGGGGAGGGCCGACTCGCGGAGCGAGCGGGGTGGGGGAGTCGGGATCTAGCTCGTTCGACCGAGCTTGGCCCACACACCCCCACCCGTCCGAGGCTTCGCCTCGTCCACCCTCCCCTAAAGAGGAGGGATGAAGAGGATCGCATGACCATCGACGCCGACTTCGCCGCCATGATCGAGCAGCAGGCCGAGGCCGCCAGGGCGCAGCCGCTGCCGCCGCTCGACCAGCTGCCGCCGGAGATGGTGCGCGCGGGCTACCGTGCGCAGCGCCAGGCGCAGGACCAGAACGCGCCGAAGGACGTCGAGACCCGCGAGCTGATGGTCGGCGGCGCAGCGGGCGAGATCCCGGCCAGGCTCTACCGCCCGGCGGGCCTGGGCGATCCGTCCGGCCTGCTGGTCTATTTCCACGGCGGCGGCTTCGTGATCGGCGACCTGGAGACCCACGACGGCCATTGCCGCAGGCTCGCGGCCGGCGCCGCCTGCCGGGTGCTGGCGGTGGACTACAGGCTCGCGCCCGAGCACCCGTTCCCCGCCGGCCACGACGACGCGCTCTCCGTGACGAAGTGGGCTTTCGACCACGCCGCCGACCTCGGCGCAGACCCGCGGCGCATCGCGGTCGGCGGCGACAGCGCCGGCGGCAACCTCGCGGCCTCGGTGGCGCTCGACCTGAAGGACGACCCGACACGCAGGATCGCCTTCCAGCTGCTGCTCTATCCCGGCATCTGGCCGGAGGAGGAGACCGCCTCGCGCCAGGCGCTCGACGGTCCGGTCCTGACCCGCGAGGCCCTGGCCTGGTTCGATAAGCTGCTGGCCGCGGTCGGCCACCCGCACGCCCACCGCGCCCTGCTGGGCCGCCGCGACCTGGCCGGCGCGCCGCCCGCCCTGGTGGTCACCGCCGGCTTCGATCCCCTGAAGGATGAGGGCCGCGACTACGCCGCGCGGCTGGCCGCCGCCGGCGTCCAGGCCCGTCACGTGGAGTACCCGTCGCTGGTCCACGACTTCTACGTCATGCACGACGTCTCGCCGGCGGTGGCCCAGGCGGCCGCCGAAACCGCCGCGGCGCTCAAGGCCGCGCTGGCCTAGGGCTCCCGCGCCCGCCGCGCCTGCGACCAGGCCAGCACCGCCATCCCGGCCAGGGTCGAGAGCAGGGAGCCGGCGACCACGCCGATGCGCACCTGCGCCGCGGCGGCTGCGTCGCTGAGCGGGAAGGCCAGCTGGCCGATGAACAGGCTCATGGTGAAACCGACGCCGCAGAGCATCGACAGGCCGTAGAGCTCGACCCAGGTCGCCCCGGTCGGCCGGCGCGCGAGCTTCAGGCCGATGACCAGGGCGCTCGCCCCGAACACGCCCAGCTGCTTGCCGAGGAACAGGCCGGCCGTGACGCCGAGCGCGATCGGCCCGAACAGGTCGGAAAGCCCCAGGCCCCGGATCGTGAACCCGGCGGCGGAGAAGGCGAACAGCGGCAGGATCAGGAAGGCGACGTAGGGATGCAGGCCCTCCATGAAGTCCTCCAGCACGCCGGGCCGGCCGGGTTTGCGCGGCTCGAGCGGGATGGTGGCCGCCGCCGCCACCCCGGCCAGCGACGTCGAGATCCCCGACTTCAGGGTGAATCCCCAGACCACGACGAAGCCCAGCGCGTAGAGCAGGTAGGGCGCGCGCCGCCAGCGGCCGAGCAGGCCCATCAGCGCCAGCGCCACCAGCGCGCCCAAGAGCTCCATCACCCGCAGGTGGTCGGTGAACAGCAGGCCGATCAGGCCCACCGCCCCCAGGTCGTCGACGATGGCCAGGGTCAGCAGGAACACCCGCAGGTTCGGCGGCAGCTTCGGCCCGGCGACCGCCAGCGCGGCGATGGCGAAGGCAATGTCGGTGGCGACCGGCGTCGGCCAGCCGCGCGGCGCGCCGCCCTCGCCGGCGTTGATCGCCAGGTAGACCAGCGCCGGCCCGACCATGCCGCCCAGCGCCGCGATCACCGGCAGGGCCAGCCGGCGCGGATTGGCCAGCTCGCCGCGCATGATCTCGTATTTGATCTCCAGGCCAACGACGAAGAAGAACACCGCCATCAGCCCTTCCTTGACCCAGTCGAGGATCGGGAGGGTCTCGGTGAAGGCGCCCAGCTGCACGGTGAACGGCGCGGCGATGAAGCGGAAATAGACGGGCGCCCAGGGCGAGTTGGCGAGCGCGATGGCGGCCAGCGCCGCGGCCGCCAGGATCACGCCCGACGCGCTCTCGGTCTTCAGGAAATCCAGCGTGATCCGCTTGGCCATGGCTTCGGTTAGCATGGCCCGACGCCTGTCGCTAAGGTATCCGGACCAGAGCGCTGCTGCAGCGGCGGCGAGCGGCGACGGAGGGACGAGATGCGACTGACCAAGGCCCGATTTGCGCCGCTCAGCGACGCCGAGCTGACCCCCGAGCAGGCCGAGGCGCTGGAGCCGATGAGGCCGGGGCCCGTCCTGAATATCTTCCGCACCCTGGCCCACGCGCCGAAGGCGCTGGCCCGCTTCAACCAGTGGGGCGGCTATGTGCTGTCGCGCCGCAACGACCTTGCGCCCCGCGAGCGGGAGATCGTCATCCTGCGCACCGGCTACCTCTGCAAGTCCGGCTACGAATGGACCCAGCACGTGCGCATCGGCCTGGGGGCGGGCCTGACCGAGGACGAGATCGAACGGCTGAAGAAGGGGCCCGACGCCGGCTGGAGCGCGGCGGATGCGGCGTTGATCCGCGCCAGCGACGAACTGCACGCCGACCAGTTCATCGGCGACGCGACCTGGGCCGAGCTGGGCAGGCGCCTCACCGACAAGCAGCGCATGGATGTAGTGTTCACCGCGGCCCAGTACACCCAGGTCTCGATGATGCTGAACACCTTCGGGGTGCAGCTCGACGCCGGCCAGACGCTCGATCCCGACCTGAAGGGGTTCTGACATGACGAGCCGGATGGAGGGCAAGACCGCGGTGGTGGTCGGCGCGGGCCAGACGCCCGGCGAGACCATCGGCAACGGCCGCGCCATGGCGGTGCTGTTCGCGCGCGAAGGCGCGAAGGTGCTTTGCGTCGACCGGGTCGCCGACCGCGCCGAGGAGACCGTGGCGCAGATCGTCGAGGAGGGCGGCGTCGCCTCATCGCTGGCCGCCGATATCGTCAAGGCCGCGGACTGCGCGAAGATCGTCGAGGAGGCCAAGGCCCGCTACGGCCGGCTCGACGTGCTGATCAACAACGTCGGCATCGGCGGCGGCGACGGCCCCGCGCACCGCCTGGAGGAGACGGCCTTCGACCGCATCCTTTCGGTCAACCTCAAGGGCATGTGGCTGACCATCAAGGCGGCCCTGCCGGCGATGCGCGAGCAGGGCGGCGGCGCCATCGTCAACATCTCGTCGCTGGCCGCGCGCGCCGGCGGCATCCAGCTCGCCTACGAGGTCTCCAAGGCCGGCGTGAACCGGCTGACCACCAGCGTGGCGCAGTCGAACGCCCGCTACGGGGTGCGCTGCAACGCCATCATGATGGGCTACATGGACACCCCCATGGCCGTCTCCGGCATCGCTGACGCCACCGGCCGCTCGACGTCCGAGGTCCGCGCCGAGCGCGACGCGCGGGTGCCGTTGGGCAAGATGGGCATGGCCTGGGACACCGCCTACGCCGCCCTGTTCCTGGCGTCGGACGAAGCCAAGTTCATCTCCGGCGCCATCCTGCCGGTGGACGGCGGCATGGGGGTGAGGATCGGCTAGGCTTGCCCAGACGGGAGCGAGGATGCATCTCGACCCCATGCCGGTCTCGCCCGCCTATCGTCCCGATCCACAGTTCCCGGAACTGGGGCCGGAGTTCGCCGATCCGGTGCGGGCCGAGGCGTTTCCGAAGACCATCCCGCGCTTCCGCAACGACCGGGCGGCGGCCACGGTGGGCCTCGACACCCTCACCGACGAGGAGTGGATCGCCCACTTCGGCCGCTTCGAGCCGCTGCCCGGAAACATCGATCCGCCGCTCGCCCAGCGTTACCACGGCCACCAGTTCCGGGTTTACAACCCCGAGATCGGCGACGGCCGGGGCTTCACCTTCGCCCAGCTGCACGAGGCCGGAACCGAAGGCGGAAGCGGGGGCCGGCTGCTCGACCTCGGGACCAAGGGCTCCGGCCGCACGCCCTGGTCGCGCTCCGGCGACGGCCGGCTGACGCTCAAGGGCGGCGTGCGCGAGGTGCTGGCGACGGCCATGCTGGAGGCGCTGGGGGTCCCCACATCGCGCTCCTTCTCGCTGATCGAGACCGGCGAAGACCTCGTGCGCGGCGACGAGCCCAGCCCGACGCGCTCGGCCGTGCTGGTGCGGCTCAGCTACGGCCACATCCGCTTCGGCAGCTTCCAAAGGCACGCCTTCTTCGAGCGGGCCGACCGGATCACCGCGCTCACCGACCACGTCATCGATGCCTACTACCCGGAGCTTGCGGGCGCGAACGACCGGCCGGTCGCGATGCTGCGGGCCGTGGTCGCCCGGTCCGCGCGGCTCACCGCGCGCTGGATGGCGGCGGGCTTCGTGCACGGGGTGCTCAACACCGACAACATGAACATGACCGGGGAGAGCTTCGACTACGGCCCCTATCGCTTCCTGCCGCACAACGACCCGAACTTCACCGCCGCCTACTTCGACCACACCGGCCTCTACAGTTTCGGCCGCCAGCCGGAGGCGGTGTTCTGGAATCTGCAGCAGCTCGCCGGCGCGCTCAGCCTGGTCGCCGGCAGCGACGTCCTGGTCGAGGCCCTGAACGGGTTCGGGGCGGCCTACCGCGAGGAGCTCACCGCGGCCATGCTCTCAAGGCTGGGCGTCCAGCGGCGGGGCGTGGAGGAAGACGCCGCGCTCGTGCAGGCCGCCTTCCGCGCCATCGCCGAGGGCGGCGAGCGGCTGCGCTGGGAGCCCTTCTTCTTCGACTGGTTCTGCGGCGGGGAGGGCCGGGCGCTCGCCGGGCCGCGCGGCGAGCTCTACGCCGGGCCGGACGTCGCCGAGTTCCGCCGGCTGCTTTCGGGCTTCGAGCCCGACCGCCCCGAGCGCCTCGCCGAGCCCTACTTCGCCCGTCCCGAACCGGAGGAACTGCTCGTGGGCGAGATCGAAGCGCTCTGGGCGGCCATCGCCGAGGCCGACGACTGGTCGCCGTTCGAGGCCAAGCTGGGCGGCATCGAGGCCGCGCGCCTGGCCTGGGGCCTGCCGCCGCAAGGAAGCTGAGCCGCCGGGGCGCAACCTGCGCCGTCCCTTCCGGGTTTCGGTCCTTGAGCGTCCGAAGGACCGACAGCCATGAGATTCGCCCCGATCGCTGCGGCTGCGGCAGCCGCCCTGGTCGCCGTTCCCGCCATCGCGGGCGGCCTGGTTTCGATCCAGCGGCCGGAGACCGCGACCAAGGGCTCGCTCACCGTCTCCTCACCCGCGTTCAAGGCCGGCGGCCCGATTCCTCGGAAGTACACCGTCTTGGGCGAGAACATCTCGCCGCCGCTCAACTGGTCCGGGACGCCTGCCGCGAAGTCCTATGCGATCCTGGTCGACGATCCGGACGCTCCCAGGGCGACGCCGCTCTCCCACTGGGTGGTCTGGAACCTGCCGGCCAGCGTGACCATGGTCGCTGAGGGCTCCAAGAGCGGCATGCAGGGGGCGAACAGCCACGGGACAATCGGCTACAGCGGGCCGAATCCGCCGCCAAACGACCCGCCGCACCACTACCATTTCCAGGTCCTGGCGCTGGACCGGATGCTCGACGTCCCGGCGGGGGGCGACCGTGAGGCCGTGCTCGCCGCCGCCAAGGGCCACGTCGCGGCGAAGGGCGACCTGGTCGGAACCTTCCAGGCGCCTAAGCCGGGCTGACGGCGCCTGGTGAGCGGGCGGGCCGCGAGGCCCACTGCGCCAGCACCACGCCGGCCAGGGCCACGGCTGCGCCTGCGGCCTGGACGGGGCCCAGCGCCTCGCCGAACAGCAGCCAGCCCAGCCAGGCGGCCACCACCGGCTGCACCAGCACCACCACCGAGGCGGTCGAGGTCGGAAGGCGGCCGAGTCCCCAGGCGATGGAGCCCTGGCCCGCCACGTGCACCAGGCCAAGGCCCGCGCAGGCCGCCCAGCCGGCGGCGCTCAGCGGGGTGATCTGCTCGCCAAGCAGCGCCGAGACGATCAGCAGCAGCGGGGCGCCGACCATACCGGACCAGAACATCAGCCGGCTCGCGCCCTCGCGCTTGCGGCCCTCGCTGATCGCCAGGAAGTAGAGGGCGTACCAGAGCGCGGTCAGGATCGAGAAGAGGTCGCCGAGGCGGGCGTTGAGCAGGTGACCGCCACCGCTGCGGCCGACGGCCATCATCCACACCCCGGCCAGCGCCACCGCCACGGCCGCCAGGAACAGCGCCCGGGGCCGCTGCTTCAGGAAGATCCAGGCAAACGCCGTGACCACCACCGGCGTCAGGTTCGACAACACCGTCGCACTGGCCACCGAGGTGTACTTGATGCCTTCGTGCCAAAAGCCGAGGTCGAGCGCGAACATCACGCCGGCGATCATGGCGATCCGCGACGGCCGTCCCAGCGTCCCGCTGCTGCGCCGCGTGATGACCGCCAGCGCCGGCAGGGCCACGGCCAGGCGCCAGAACCCCGCGGCCACCGGGCCGGTCTCGGTCAGCCGCACCAGGATGCCCGAGAAGCCGATTACGCAGGCGCCGAACACCAGCGCCGCGACCGCCTGCCAGCGGTGTGCGCCCGTCGGCTGGATCGCCGCTTCCGTCAAAATCCCAGCTCCCCCCGCAACGTCCGGGGCGTCATACCCGACCCACGCAGTTCGCGCAGCGTCTGCGCCCGATCGCGCTTGGCCAACCGCTTGCCGTCGGGCGCGGTCAGCAGGCGATGGTGGCGATAGGCGGGGGTTGGAAGCGCGAGCAGGGCCTGCAGCAGGCGCTGCACGTAGGTGGCCTCGAACAGGTCGCGGCCGCGGATCACCTGGGTGATCCCTTGCAGAGCGTCATCGACGACGACGGCCAGGTGATAGGCGACGCCGACGTCCTTGCGCGCCAGCACCACGTCGCCGCCGACCTCCGGCCGGGCGGGGATCAGGCCGTGTTCGCCGCCCGGCCCCTCACCCTCCTCGACGAAGATCAGATCTCCGAACCCGCCCAGCGCCCGCTCGGCCGCCGCCAGCGACAGCCGCCAGGCGTAGGGCTCGCCGGCTTCGACCCGCCGCGCCTCCTCCTCGGCCGGCAGGGCTGCGCCGTGGAACGCCTCCAGGGCGCCGTGCGGGGCGCTCTCGATGGCCTCGGCGATCTCGCGCCGCGTGCGGAAGCAGCGGTAGGTCAGGCCGCGCTCGGAGAGTTCGCGCAGCGCCGCGCCATAGTCGGCCATGTGCTCGGATTGGCGGCGCACCGGCGTTCCCCATTCCAGCCCCAGCCAGGCCAAGTCCTCGTACACCGCCGCCTCGTACTCCGGGCGGCAGCGGATGCGGTCGATATCCTCGATGCGCAGGATGCAGCGCCCGCCGGCGGCGCGGGCCGCCTCGAAAGCGGTCAGCGCCGAAAAGGCGTGGCCCCGGTGCAGGTAGCCGGTGGGCGAAGGGGCGAAGCGGGTGACGAAGCCGGGGTCGGACACCCGGGCCGGTCTAGTGCGCCGGATGCTTGGGAACCAGACCCATGTGCTGGAAGACCGCCTTGAAGAAGGCCCGCTCCCCGCCGCAGGCTTCCTTCAGGTGGTCGAACTGCCTGAAGCCGGCCATCTCGGCCAGCCCGTGGGCCGAGCACCATGCGGCGACGGTGGCGAGCTCGATGTCGTGGCCCTCGGCGGGATCGGCGCCGGCCTCGATCATGGTGTCGCGCACCTTGCAGTAGGCGCTGTCCTCGCTCTCCTTCATCTCGTAGGGGAGGGTCTCCTTGTCGCGGGCGGTGTCGTACATCACGCGGTACAGCGCCGGGTTCTCGCGGGCGAAGCAGACATAGGTTACGCCCAGTTCGCTCATCGCATCGCCGGCCGAAGGAGCCTTGGCCTTCGCCGCGGCCAGCGCCTGGTCCAGCAGGGTCCAGCCCTCGTGGGCGACCGCGTCGAGCAGTTCGCCCTTGTCCTTGAAGTGGTGATAGGGGGCCGCGGGACTGACGCCGGCCTCGCGGGCGACCGCGCGGAGCGAGAGGGCGCTCGGCCCCTCGGCTTCCAGGAGACGGCTCGCGGCGTCGATCAGGGCGCGACGCAGATCGCCGTGGTGATAGGGCCGGGCCTCGGCAGCTTGAGATTCTCTCATCGGCTTCACTCTAATTCTCTATCTGGGCGCCGTAAAGATATCTTGACGCCGCTTAGATGCGTGATATCTTATCACTGTTCAAATAACAAATGCTCCCACTCCCTCTTGTGTTCCAGAGAGAGGAGGGGGGTTCCAACTCAAAGGTGTGTGTCATGTCCTTCTCTCGCTTCGAACGGTTCCTCGACCGGATCGCGCCGGCGCTGATCCTGGTCATGGGCTCCTCGGTCGCCGCAGCCTTCGCCGCCGTCGGCGGCTGATCTCCCCATCTCCGTCGATCGGAGAAGGGCCCCCCGCGGGGCCCTTTTTCGTCGCGCGGCGATCGGGTCCACTGCAAATCTCATACAGAAACGCATAGCGATACAGCGTAAATCGCTATCTAGGCATCGCTCAGATAAGTGCTATCTAAGCATCGTCCACATCGGACAGGGCGACCGGAACCCCGGCGCCGAACCAAAGACAAGGAACCAGGTCATGTCGATCCGAATGAACCGCATCCTCGACGTCCTCGCCTCCTACGCGATCGTGGCCCTGGGCCTGACGCTCGCCGGCGCCACCGCCATCGTCGGCGCCTAAGACCAGATGCGACGCCGATAAGCCTCGCCCACTCGATCCCCGAGTTGCGGCGAGGCCCGGCGGCATTCCTTCTCCGTCATGGAGATGTCTCCGAATCTTTCCTATAGTGGTCCCCACTGCGGGACAGCCCGAGCTTCCTGAACGGGCCCGTCGCCGCATCCATGCGTCGCGAACAGGGGCCTCAGTCTTCAGTTCACCAGCGTACGATATAGGCGCCCGACGCCGTCCAATCCCCGGTCCGGGGGAGGCCGACCATGCAGGTGCTTAGTCGCCCGCCGTCCGGCTGGCCCGCCCTTGTGCTGAATGCCGACTTCCGGCCGCTCAGCTACTACCCGCTCTCGCTCTGGCCCTGGCAGGACGTCATCAAGGCGGTCTTCCTCGACCGCGTAGACGTGGTTTCCACCTACGACCAGGTGGTGCATTCGCCGTCCTTCGAGATGCAACTGCCGAGCGTCGTCTCGCTGAAGCAGTACGTGACCCAGGACCGGCCGCCGGCCTTCACCCGGTTCAACCTCTTCCTGCGTGACGCCTTCGCCTGCCAGTATTGCCGCGCCGCCGAGGATCTCACCTTCGACCACGTGATCCCCCGCTCGCGCGGCGGGCGCACCACCTGGGAGAACATCGTCACCGCCTGCGCCCGCTGCAACCTGACGAAGGGTGGCCGCACGCCGCGCGAGGCCGGCATGCATCCGCGGCGCCCGCCGCACCGGCCCTCGGCCTTCGAGCTGCAGCAGCACGGCCGACGCTTCCCGCCGCACCACCTGCACGAAAGCTGGCTCGACTACCTCTACTGGGACATCGAGCTCGAAGCTTAGCGCCATATCCATCGTGCATTGACGGCCGGCGCCGTGCAGGTTGTCGCCGATGACCACCCCGGCCGCAAATCCCGATCCGCAGGCGGCGTGAGCCGATGGATCGGACCGAACAGCCTGAAGATGAGAAGCGTCTGCCGCTCTCCGCCTTGCTGCTGAGCCTGGCTGACGGCCCTCCAGGCGTCCTCAGCCTCGGCGAGGTGGTGGAGCATTTCGGCCGCCGCGCCTTCGGAGCGGTGCTCTTCGTCTTTGCGATCCCGAACCTGCTGCCGCTGCCGCCGGGCAGTTCGACGGTGCTGGGCCTGCCGCTGCTGGTGATCGCGCCGCAACTGGCGTTCGGCGCCCGGCAACCCTGGATCCCGCACACGCTGGCGCGGCAGACCGTCGATCGTCAGGTGCTTGGAAGGGTGTTCCGCCGCGCGGCGCCGTGGGTCGAACGGGCGGAACGGCTCACCACCCGGCGCCTTGGCTTCATGTTCGGGCGGCTTGGCGACCTGATGATCGGGATCGTCTGCAGCCTGCTGGCGGCGGTGCTGATCCTGCCGATCCCGCTAGGCAACATGCTGCCGGCCGCGGCCGTCGCGGCGCTCGGCATGAGCCTCACCCAGCGGGACGGCCTGCTGACGATCGTGGGCTATTTTCTGGCGATCGCCAGCGCCGGCCTGCTCGTGGTGAGCGGTCAGCTGGTGATGGCGGCAATCGTCCGGCTGGGATCGATGACCGGACTTTGGTGACGCCGCGCCTGGCGGCGCCTACCGCCGCCTGAAGCTTGCGGGCTCCGGCTCCAGGGCGGGGGTCTCGCGCGCCTCGACCCGCGACTTGGGAAGCTTGTCGTAGAACGCGCCGCCGAAGCGGAAGCCCTCGCCGCGTTCGGTGACGACGGCGTCGGCGCCCAGCTTCTTGCGCACCTTGTGCACCACGACGTCGACCACCTGCAGCTGGCGCTCCCGCGCATGGTCGTTGCCCGGCAGCAGGTCCAGGAGCACCTCGCGCGGCACCGGACGGGGGTATCTGGCGTAGAGCACGCCCACCAGCGCCCGCTCCTGCGGCGAAAGTCCCGTCATCCAGCGCGCATGGGCCGGGACCGCGTTCACCCCCGCCGCGGCCAGGGCGCCCTTCAGCACTTCGATCAGCTCATCCTGTTGCCGGATCACATCCTGCTGTGAGCGTACGATCTCCGAGGGTCGCGCCGACTTGCTGTTTCGACCGAGCTCCATGGTTTCTCCGCAAAATCAAAAGACCGCCCCCGGTTCGGACGATCCATAAAGCGGCTCATCCCGTCATTTTTCACTTCTCAGGCGAAATGAGGCAGGTTTCCGGCGACGACCTGCCAAAAGCCGCGCTGTGCGCCAAAGCGCCACAGTGCGGGAATGGCCGATCGCTCAAAAAATGCACCACTCCGCATTTCCGCAGGCCTCGACTTGACCAAGGTTTCGAGACGCCAGCGACACGAACCGGCCCTACTGGCGCCGCGGAGCACCCCCAGTTTTCACCCGTGCGGCGAGGTCACTCCCCCCAGCCACCTTCCGCACGCGAAGAACGGCGCCGCCGGGCAACCCCCCAGGCTCGCGGCGCCGCCAACGGCTCCCTCGCCCCCGCGGGGGAGCCGTCTTTCGTCCGCGTCCTCTCGAACGCCCGCCTTGCGAGGAACAAGCGCCTCCAGGCCTCGTTTTCGGTCGACATAGGCACGATCCACGAGCGTGATGCGCCACGGCACAGTTTCAGTGTAAGACGCCTGCTCGCCGGCTCGGCTCGCGCCCCGCCTTTTCTGATGGAGACCAGACCCATGGCGCGCAAGCCCAACTATCCCTTCGAGCGCATGGAGCGCGAACGGCTGAAAGCCGCCAAGGTGGCCGAGAAGGCCCGCGTCAAGGCCGAGCAGCGCGAGCGCGCCCGCGCCGAGACCGGCGGCGCCCAGCCGGCCGAACCCGCCGACGACGACACCGAACAGGACTGAGCGCCATGCCCGACGGCGCCATCTACAACCACGAGACCGTCAACCTGGACGGCGAGACCTTTTCAGCCTGCGAATTCCGCGATTGCCGCCTGGTCTATTCCGGCGGCGAGCCTCCGGCGTTCGACGACTGCCGCATCGACGACTGCGAGTGGAAGTTCGAAGACGCGGCCGGGCGGACGCTCGCCTTCCTGAAGGTGGTCTGGGGCGCCGGCGGCAAGGCCCCGGTCCAGGGCCTGATCAAGGAAATCACCGGCGGCGGCGGCCGCTAGTGTGCTGGATTTGAAGTTCGCCTCATTCACGAACCGCGCGCCGAGCGAACTTCAAATCCAAGAAAGCACACTAGAAACATTGACTTGCTAGTGTCCTCATCGATTCCGAAGTTCGTCAAAGTCAGCCGCAAGCGCTTGCGAACTTCGGAATCGGGGCACTAGACCCGGTCCGGGACTTCCTGAGCGAGGCGGGCTCCGAACTCCTCGCGCGAGTTGACCTTCGGCATGGGCGTCGCTGGAACCGGGACGCCCAGGAAGCCGCATAGCGACGCCCAGCCCTCGGCCAGATCGTAGACCAGGAGCCGCGCGGGCGCGATCGTCGCGCGGACGCGGGCGTTGTGCGCCAGGTAGACCGAGATCACGTGGTCGCGATCGTGCATGCGCGCGTCGAACAGTTCGTGGACCACCTTGCGCACCATCCGGGGGAAGGGCGCCTCCATGTCCGCGGTCAGCTCGTCCCGGAAGATCGTGGCCTGGGTCGAGTCGAACCAGACGTCCGGGTCGCGCTCGGTGAGGATCACCTTGGCGTCCGGATAGGCGTCGGCCAGCTCCCGGTAGTAGGTGGCGTTCGGCCAGTCGACGGTGGACCTGTAGCCCTCAAAGATCTTGCCCCAGTTGGCGTGCGCCGGGTCGAGCGCGGCCTCGTACCACCAGTCCGGCGCGGCCGGATTCTTGAACACCTCGGCCATGTGGTAGCAGGGCCCGAAGCCCAGCGCCTCCAGCGCCAGCTTCAGCGACATGGTCCCCGTTCGGCCGAAGCCGGCGCCGATCATCGATAGAGTCATGGCGTATCCTCCCCCAGGCGGAGGCCAGCTTGGGCCAGTCTCGCCGCAGCCTCAAGACCGAGGTTCGATTTGACTCGCCTCGACCTGCGGGCTTGAGTCTGGCTTCCGAGAGCGGAGGCGCGAGATGGCCAGATACGACAGCATCCTGGGCACAATCGGCAACACGCCGGTGGTGCGGATCAACCGGCTCGCGCCGGACCACGTGAATCTCTACGTCAAGGTCGAGGCGTTCAATCCGCTGGGCTCGGTCAAGGATCGCC
Source organism: Phenylobacterium sp. (assembly GCF_028290885.1). Taxonomy (GTDB): domain Bacteria; phylum Pseudomonadota; class Alphaproteobacteria; order Caulobacterales; family Caulobacteraceae; genus Phenylobacterium. Next base: position 1,785 of record NZ_JAQGIZ010000179.1, on the reverse strand, counting down.
TGGCGCTGGCGGTGATCGAGGCCGGCGAGAAGTCCGGCGAGCTGAAGCCCGGCCAGACGGTGATCGAGGCCACCAGCGGCAACACCGGCATCGGCCTGGCGATGGTCTGCGCAGCCAAGGGCTATCCGCTGGTGCTGACCATGCCGGAGAGCTTCTCGATCGAACGCCGCCGGCTGATGCGCTTCCTGGGCGCCAAGGTGATCCTCACGCCGGCCGCCAACCGGGCCACCGGCATGGTGGATAAGACCATCGAACTGGCCAAGGCCCACGGCTGGTTCTGGACCCGCCAGTTCGAGAACGAGGCGAACCCCGACTACCACTCCAAGACCACCGCCCAGGAGATCCTGCACGACTTCGAGGGGGACCGGCTGGACTACTGGGTGACCGGCTATGGCACGGGCGGCACGCTCAAGGGCGTCGGCCGCGTGCTGCGCAAGGAGCGGCCCGACACCAAGATCATCGTCTGCGAGCCGTCGGACGCGGCGCTGATCGCCAGCGGCCAGCCGCAGGCCCGCAACCCCGACGGCACGCCGGCCGCCGGCCATCCGGCCTGGAAGCCGCACCCCATGCAGGGCTGGACGCCGGACTTCATCCCCAAGCTCACCGGCGACGCCGTCGACCTGGGCCTGGCCGACCAGCTGCTGTCGATCCCCGGGCCGGACGCCATGAAGTACAGCCGCGACCTGGCGGAGAAGGAAGGCATCCTCGTCGGCATCACCTCCGGCGCGACCTTTGCGGGCGCGCTGCAGATCGCCGCCAAGGCCCCGAAAGGGACCACGATCCTGGCCATGCTGCCCGACACCGGCGAGCGCTACCTCTCGACCCCGCTGTTCGCCGACGTGCCGGTGGACATGACCGAGGCGGAACTCGAGATCTTCCGCTCGACCCCGCTGTTCGCCGAGCCGGTGGCCGCGGCCTAGCAGGCAAAAAGGCGCTCAATCCCGCGAAAGCGGGGACCCAGGAGACTGGCAACTGTTGAATTGAGGGTTGGGGACCTCCCATGAGCGGACGTTGCAAAGCTCCGCTACCTACGGGTGGAAACCTGCCAATTGACGGCTAAGCTAGTACGATGAACCTGCCATCCGCCGGACCGCTCACCCTTGTCCTTGTGACGCTCTTGAGCTTGCCGTCGGTAGGTTTGGCCGCCAACCGCGCGAACGTCTCACCTCAAGAACTCGCAAGAGCGATTGACCAGGCTGACCCTCAGTCCGTTCCCTATCGTAAAGGGAAGATCTCTACGGCGGACATTCGAATCGTCCGGTGCATAGGACCGGATGAAGAACCTACAGAGTTCGAGTGCACTTGGCGGCAACACACCAACAACAGCTGGATTGAACGCCGAACGTGGCTGGCCATCGACGCCACCGGCTGGCACGTGATTGACTGACGATTAGGTCCGAGTTGGGTCGTTGTTCCCCGTTGGCTCCTGGCCGACAAGCGGACGTTCGCTCGCCGGCGAGAAAACCTAGCGGGGTTGCCTAGGCTCCGCGTGAAGCCGCGATGCGTTGTTGAAAAATCGTCAACAAGTCCTCCAGCGGCATGTTCCAGATGTCCCCACCAATTGATGTGTCGTAACCGTTGATCGCCCTGTTGAACGCAGAAAGCTTGGGCATCGGACCGCGGCCAGGCAGGAAATCCAAGCCCAGCTGCCGGGCCGGTATCCGACCTGCAGGTACAATCCATGCCTTGTCGAGATCCCGCCAAGCGATCTTCTGACGTTTGCTAGAAGACGACAGAAACGAAAGCCCCTCAGGTCCGAGAATGAGCACCGTGGGGCGCACGATG
>NZ_JAQGIZ010000171.1 GCF_028290885.1 Phenylobacterium sp. | reverse complement strand
GCACGGAATCCTGCGGGATGGTGAACTGCACGTCGATGGGCGTCACCTCGGTGATCGTCGCCAGGCCCGTCGTGCTGCCCGCCTGGATGAAGTTGCCGAGGTCGACGGCGCGCAGGCCGATGCGGCCCGCCACCGGCGCCGTCACGCGGCTCCAGCCGAGGTTGAGTCTGGCGGTGCCGACGGCAGCCTTGTCGGTCGTCACCACGCCTTCGAGCTGCTTCACCAGCGCGGCCTGGGTGTCCACGTCCTGCCGGGCGACGGAGTCCTGGGCCAGCAGGGTGCGGTCGCGCTCCAGGAGCAGCCTGGCGTTGGCGAGCTGCGCCTCGTCGCGGGTCTGGTTCCCCTGCGCTTGCAGGAGCGCCATCTGAAACGGCCGGGGATCGATCACCACGATCGCCTCGCCCTTCCTGACCATCTGGCCTTCGTTGAACAGGATCTGGGTGATCACGCCCGAGACCTGCGGGGTCACGATCACCGTCGCCGGCGGCGTCACCGTGCCGAGGCCGTCGAGCGTGATCGGGATGTCGGCGGTGGTGGCGGTCGCCACGCCGACCGTCGTAGCGGGCCTGCGCCCCCCACGGCCGCCGCCGCCACCGAGCCCGCCGGGTCCGCCGCCCGCGCCGCTCTTGCTGCCTTGCGCCAGGGACACCGCAAACCAGATCACGCCGGCCACCGCCGCCAGGACCAGGAGGATGATCAGCAACCGCAAGAGGGGATGGCCCTCGCTCTTCGCCCAGAAGCCCTTGGCGCGCGCGCGGTTGTCCATTCGTCCTCCAGGGTGACTCGCAGCCGCGAGACGCTAGCTCACTGAGCGCTCGCCGGCGCAAGCTTCGCCATAACGGCTGAGCGGCGACGCCGTTCCAACGTCGGCCACGAGCGCGGCGGCGTTCAAGGCGTAACCTGCGGCCTTACTAGGGCCTCCGGATGACAGGCATCTTTCCGCTGTGCGTCGGAACCTTCCGCCGCTGCAACTGGGTGACCGCGCCGCAATGCGCGGGCTGACGGGCCGGCGATGCGGCGGGACCCTTGCGCGATGACCTATGAGCTGAAATCCGGAAAACCGGGGCCGGGCCAACTCGCCGGGCTAGGCTGCGCGCCAGGGCGTCAACGCGCGCAGCCTGGCGTCGCGCAGCCACAGCCCGCCCCAGGCGATCAGCGCCAGGTAGACGCCGAACAGGATGTGGCTGGGCCACGGGTCGCCGTGCATCCAGTGGATCGCCGCGGTCCCGCCCATCAGGGCCGACACCAGCACCGCGCCCACCAACGCCGTGCGCGGGACGAGGTAGAGGGCCACGATGACCAGCTCCATCAGCCCGATCCCGAAGCCTGAGCCCTTCGGCAGGCCCATCTGGGCGCCGGTCTGCTCGACGATCGGCGCGCGGGCCAGCTTCATGCCGATATCGACGGCCATGAAGACGGTGAACAGCCCGGTCAGGCCCCAGCCGGCCCACAGCATAGGCCTGGACGTCGTGGTTTCGGTCATTGTCTCCCCCGGTTTCCGTCCGCGCTCAGGACATACGCTGGTTCATCGCCCAGCTCACCCCGAAGGGGTCCTTCAGGGCGCCGAAGCGGTCGCCCCAGAACATGGTCGCCACCGGGGTGATCACCTCGCAGCCGGCGTCGACCGCGCGCTTGAACCAGGTGTCGATGTCGTCGACGATCAAGGTGAGCGTGAAGGCCTGCGGCGCCTGCAGCGGCATGCCCTGGTCGGGGAAGGGGTCGTTCAGCATGATCGAGCCCTCGTTCAGCCACAGGTGGCAGTGGACGATCCGCTTGCCGTCCGGGTGCAGCAGCCGGTTCTTCTCCTCCGCGCCGAACGCCCGCTGGTAGAAGGCCGAGGCTGCGGCGGCGTCGCGAAGCTGCATGTAGGCGACGATGGTCCCCTTGGGCCGCGCCAGGGACGCGGGGTCCACCTCAGGCATACGGGTCTCGCTCATGTCGTCGCTCCCTGGTTTCGCCCGAAGGACGAACGACGCCACGCAGTTCCGACAGTCGGCGGGCAAAGAAAAAGCCCCGACCTTTCGGCCAGGGCTTTCCGCAGTTGCCCAGCGGTTGGCCCGCCGGTCGGCTGATGGCGCTTAGGCGAGCGCCAGGGTCTGGCGGCGGCGATGGCGCAGGGCCGCGCCCAGGCCGCCGAAGCCCACCAGCATCAGCGCCCAGCTGGCCGGCTCAGGCACGCCGCCGCCCGTCTGCAGGATGGCGCCGATGTTGCCGGTGTTGCCGTTCGCGCCGAAGATGTCCGTGGTGAAGTAGATTTGGTTGGCTCCCACCGTGTTGAAATCGAGCGTCAGCGGCCCGGCGCCTGTCGCCTTGAACGAGAAGCTGGACGGATCGTCGGAGCCCTTCGGCAGGTTGATCACATAGTCGAACGTGCCGAACCCGGCGGCGCTGGTGCTGCCGGCCGCCTGCGGCGTGCTGGCCGTGAACGGCGAACCCAGGCCCGAGATGGTGATAGTCGGATCGCCGACCAGGCTGAAGGTCAGGGCATGGTGCTGAGGGTCGTTGGTGTCGTGGAAGGTTTCGCCGGCCGCAAGCTGCACCACGAAATCGAGGGTGTTCGCCAGGCTGGCGTCGTTCGTCACGGTGACGGTGCCGAACGGGCCGGTCCCGCAGGTGCCGGTGCAGGCGTCCTGCGTGAACACATAGACGGTGGCGTTCGCCATGCTGGCGGCGCCGAAGGAAAGCGCCAGGCCGAGAGCCGCGCCGAGCAGAGCTTGCTTCTTCATCGAAAGTCCTCAATCCCAAATTGCGACCCGGCCAATGCGTGCCGCATTGAGACGTGGCCCTAAAGTCCGACCCACGTTCTGCAACCTCCGGGCCAGAAGCTCCTACTGCCTCGTATCGCTGTTATTTAACCCCAGCGCGGTTGCCGCTTGCCTAACGGTGGTGCGGGGCGGCCGGAGCGGCCGTCGACGCGACTTTTGCTATTGCCAGCCTCGGGGCTTCCCACAGTGTGGGGCGAGTCTGTCTCGCCCTGCCGGAGCCGCCGCCATCACTCGACCTGCCTCTATCGCCATCATCCTGGCCGCCGTCATGGCGCTGGCCTCCGTGGGCGCCGCCGCCTGCGCGCCCGCCAAATGGTCGCCGCCGCGCACCGCCGACGGCCGGCCGGACCTCTCCGGGGTCTGGAGCAACGCCTCGGTGACCAAGCTCACCCGGCCCCCCGGCCAGACCCGGCTGTCCCTCAGCGCGGCCGAGGCCAAGGCGATGGCGGCCTCCAATCCCCTGGTCCGCATGCTGGACGCCGGCGCCGCGCCCACCGATGCGGACGAGGGCGCCCCCGCCGCGGGCGGCGACCCAGGCGGCTACAACAGCTTCTGGCTGGATCCGGGCCGCGCGTTCGGCCAGGTGAAGGGCGAGTACCGCACCTCCTGGATCGTCGACCCCGCCGACGGCCAGCTGCCGCTCTCGGACGCGGGCCGCAAGCTGGTCGCCAAGGCCGCGGCCCATGCGCGTGACGCGGACACGCCCGCGGGTCCCGATTCCCTCGAGCCGTGGGACCGCTGTCTGATCGCCTCGCGCGGCTCCGGCGGACCGGGCATGCTCAACAACATCTACAACTCGAACTACCAGATCGTGCAGACACAGGCCTCGGTCGCCTTCGTGGTGGAGATGATCCACGACGCGCGGATCGTCCCGCTGTTCCCCGACAGGGCCGCGGCACGCGCCGCCCATGGCCCGGCCGCGCTGCATCCCTGGCTGGGCGACTCGACCGGCTGGTGGGAGGGCGACACCCTGGTGGTCGAGACCGTCAACGTGAACGCCGAGCAGGGCCGCGCAGGGCCCCTCTACCTGTCGCCGAAGGGGCGGGTGACCGAGCGCTTCAGCCGCGTCGCGCCGGGCCAGATCTTCTACGCGTTCGAGGTCGAGGACCCGGTCTACTACAGCCGGACGTGGCGGGCGGAGATGAGCCTCAACGCCAGCAAGGACCCGCTGTTCGAATACGCCTGCCACGAGGGCAACTACGCGCTTCCGGACATCCTGCGCGGGGTCCGCGCCGCGGAGGGCGCGGCCAAGCCGGTCCGGTGACCTGACGGTCTACCGGAAGGCGAAGCTCAGCTTGGCGCCCAGGAACCGGCCGTGCGGGTCGACCCCGTAGGCCGCCGCGCCGCCGGCCTCGTTGTGGCCGGGCTGCAGGCCGCAGAGGAAACCCACCGAGCCTGTGATGTCCTCGCGGCGGCCGAAGCGGCGATCGACGGCGGTCTTCGCGAAGACCGCGCTCTCCACCGAGCTGGCCTGGACCGCGGTCGGCGCCAGCGGGTCGAGGGGATCGGCGAGGTCGGCCGCCGGCCGCACCGCGCCCGCGGGCGCCTTCACCGGCAGGGACGCCGCGACGGCCTCGGCGTGATAGGGCGCTAGCGTCAGCGGCCGCGCCGCGGTCTGCGCCTGGGCGGCGCCGGCGAAGGCCAGGGCGGCTGCGGCGATCGGGAGGAGTTCGAGGCGGTGGCTCATCGATCGGCGCTCCGGGCGTTGCGTCACTGAAGACGCTCTTACACCATTCGACGCCGGGCTTCGCGTCTCCCCGGTTCGATGCGCCTCAAACGGCCAGCCGCCGCTGCGAACGTGCGCGGCGCAGGACCAGGCCCATCCCGCCGAAGCCGGCGATCAGCAGGGCCCAGGCGCTCGGTTCCGGGACCACCGCCGTCCCGCCGACGACCAGGTTGACGCCGTCGAGGCCGTTGTCGTTGTCCGTTCCGGGGTCCCCGTTCAGGAAGGCGAGGTTGGTCGAAGCGCCGCCGGCCACGAACGAGGTCGTGAACTGCTGCCAGGTCTGCGAGCTGGAGCCGACGCCTCCGGAGTTAGTCGCCGAAAAGACCTGCGAGCCGTTGACCAGCACGTTGACGGTGCTGGTCGTTCCGAAGATGCCGCCCGTGTTGACGACGTTGCCGACCCAGAACGACAGGTCGTAGCTCGTGCCTGGCGTCGTGGCGATGGTCTGCTGCACGCCGGTCGCGGAATTGGAGTTGAGCCCGGTCAGGTCCAGCCATTGGGCGCCCTCTTGGGCGACGAAGCTGAACCCGTTCTGCTGGAACGTCCCGCTGACCGGAGCGACGTTGCCCGCCGCCCCGACCACGGTCCAGGACCCCAGAGCGGTCCCGGTGTTGAACGTGGTGAACCCTCCCACTGGGACGACCGGGGTCTCGAAACCCGGGTCGAGGACGAGGTTGGCCAGAGCCGGTTGCGCAAACAGCAGACCTGCGGCGATCGCGGAGGCGGCAAGCAAGGATTTCATCGCGTTTGCTCCTTGAGGCGTCGGACGGACCGCGCACACCCAAAGGCCAGATGCCGCGGCCCGTCCCCTTCGACCCGACAATCCTCCCCAGGGTGCTGATGGGGAAGACCGGCGCCGGTCAAATCAACGTTACGCCAATCGTAGCGGCCGCCGCGCCCGCGAGTCCTGAAGTCGGCCTCAAGAACTTCTAAAGGTTGACCGCGGTCACCTGTCCCTAGCGGACCGCGCGGGCCGCGACATCGGCGGTCAGCCGGTCGATCTGCAGGCGGATGTGGCTGGCCTCGGCGGCGGTGTTGGCCAGCGCGATGGCGCGGTCGAAGGCCTGCCGAGCCTCCGCCTCGCGGCCGAGCTGCAGCAGGAAGGCGCCGCGGGCCCCGAAGAAGTAGAAGTAGCTGCCGAGGGCCTCGGAGAGCGGCTCGATCATCGCCAGCGCCTCGCCGGGCCCGCGCGCCTTGCTCACCGCCACCGCCCGGTTAAGCGTCACGACGGGCGAGGGCGCCAGGATCTCCAGGCTCGCGTAGAGGGCGTCGATCTGCGCCCAGTCGGTGTCCTGCGGCCGCGGCGCACGCGCGTGTAGCGCGTCGATCGCGGCCTGCACCTGATAGGGCCCGGGCCTGCGGTGGCGCAGGGCCTTGTCGATCAGGGCGAGGCCCTCGCCGATCAGCTGGCTGTCCCACAGGCTGCGGTCCTGGTCTTCCAGCAGCACGATCGCCCCGTCGGCGTCGAACCGGGCGGCGGCCCGGGCGTGCTTCAGCAACATCAAGGCCGTGAGGCCCATGATCTCCGGCTCCATCTGGAACAGCCGCAGCAGCAGCCGCGCCAGCCGGATCGCTTCCTCGCACAGGGGCGCGCGCGCCTGCGCCTCGGCCGCGCCCGCCGAATAGCCCTCGTTGAACAGCAGATAGACCATGGCCGCCACCGCCGCGATCCGCTCGGAGCGCTCCACGGCGCCCGGCGTCTCGAAGGGCGTCTCGGCCCGGGCGATGCGGGCCTTGGCGCGGGTGATCCGCTGCTCCATGGCCGCCTCGCCGACCAGGAAGGCGCGGGCGATCTGCTTGACGGAAAGACCCGAGACGATGCGCAGCGCCAGCGCGATCTGCTGGGTCGCCGGCAGCTCCGGGTGGCAGCAGATGAACATCAACCGCAGGATGTCATCGCGATAGTGCGCCCCATCCAGCCGCTCGGCCATCGGGGTCTCGACGTCGTCGACGTCAGAGATGGCGTCCTCCGGCGGCAGCTCGGTCTGCCGGCTCTTGCGGCGCACGCCGTCCAGGGCGGCGTTGCGGCCGACCATGATCAGCCACGAGGCCGCGTCGCGCGGCGGCCCCTTGGCCGGCCAGCTTTTCAGCGCCCGCAGGCAGGCCTCCTGATAGGCCTCCTCGGCGGTGTCCAGGTCGCGGAAGTAGCGCAGCAGGGCGCCGATCGCCTGGGGCCGCGCCGAGGTCAGCGCCGCATCGATCCAGGCGAGATCGGTCACGTCAGCACGCTCTTGGCCAGTTCGGCCTCGGCGGGGAGCGCGCCGGGCGAGAAGAAGTGCAGCGGCCGCACCTCATAGGCGCCGCCGGGGTTCACCGCGCCAAGCTCGCGGCAGAAGGTCAGCGCCTCCTCCAGGTCGGCGCAGTCCACCAGGTAGAAGCCCAGCAGCTGCTCCTTGGTCTCGGCGAACGGCCCGTCGATCACCAGCGGGGTGTCGCCCTTGCGCAGGGTGGTGGCCGCGCTGGTCGGCATCAGCCGGGCGCTGGGCCCGAGCTTGCCGCGCGCCGCCCAGCGCTCCTGCACGGCGGCAAGCTTCCCCATGACGGCGGCGTCCTCTTCCTTGGTCCAGGAGAACACGACCTCTTCGGAGTTGTAGCAGAGGATGGCGTAGAGCATGGGCTGCCTCATGAGCTTAGGACGCCCGACCCTAACCGCCTCCGACAGGGCCGGGTAAAAAGATCTCCTCTCCAGGTCCAGGTGTCCTTCTCCCCTTGTGGGAGAAGGTGGCCTGCGAGCGGCTTTTGCTCCAAAGCGGGGTCCCCGCGATCAGGCCCCCTTTGGCGGGTCCGCGCGCAAATTGCCTACGGGCGTCAGCACCAGGCGCTCGATGATCTCGGCCATGGTGTCGGCGTCGACCGCCTCGAGGTTGCGCAGCCACCAGGCGACCAGATTGAGGATCGTCGAGACCGGGTGGAACAGGATCAGGTCATCGAGCGGACCGTCCGGCGGGTGTGTGCGGGCGTTGGCCGCCGTAGCCAGGCACTGGCGCAGCATCTCGGCCCTGACCGTCTCGCCCGAGCCGCCGGCGATCAGCGCCCTGTACAGCGCCAGGTGCTCGAGGACGAAATCGCACACTGAGCGCGCCGCGCCGCGGCGGTCTCGCTGCTGCAGGAGCGGCCGGATCCGCGCCAGGAACTCCTGGGTGAGCCGGTCGGCCACGTCGGCCAGCAGGGCTTCCTTGTCGGCGTAATGGCGGAAGAAGGTGGCGTAGCCGATACCCGCCCGCGCCGCGATGGCGCGCACCGTGATCGCGTCCAGCGGCCGGTCTTCGGCGAGCTCGGTCATGGCCTGCCGCAGCGCCTGGCGCGTTCGCACAATCCGGGCGTCTAAAAGCGTTGACATCGGCCCGCCGGACTCTGTTATGATCCACAGTGTATCGTAACTGAGGCCCCACGATGGCCAGCGCGAGGGTTCACCGCAAGCTCCAATTGGGCGTCACCGCCGCGACCTGATCGCGCGTCGGGCGACTCATCGCGCCTAAAAAAACGAGCTGGGAGGGACGGCATGAGGATTTCGAAACGCCACGGGATGACGCTGGCGGCCGCAGCCGCGACGGTGTCCCTCTTCGCGCTGGTCGCGGCGACCCGCACCCCGGCCCACGCCGATGCGCCGCCCAGCGCCGGCCCGGCCCGCGTCGACGACTTCATGCTCGCCGACCAGGACCTGTTCGCCCGCCAGCTCTACCGCATGGCCGACGACAAGGCGGTGGTGCTGGTCGCCTACCAGGTCGGCGACCGGCAGGTGCATGCCGACGCGCCGGCGCTGATGGCGCTGAAGGCCGCCTACGCCGGCAAGGGCGTCGAGATGCTGGCGATCGATTCCCACATCGGCGAGACCCGCGCCCAGGTCGTCGCCGACGCCAAGGCCGCTGGGCTGGAGCTGCCGATCCTGTTCGACTACGAGCAGCTGACTGGCGAGGCGCTGGGGATCAGCCGTGCCGCCGAGGTGATCGTGGTCGACCCGCGCACCTGGGCCGTCGCCTATCGCGGCGCGCTAACCGGCCCGGGCGGCGAGGCCTACGCGAAACAGGCGGTGGACGCCCTGGTCGCCGGCCAGAAGGTGGCGATGGACAGCCACCCGGCCCACGGTGCGGTGATCCCGTTCCCGGAGCGGGCGCACGCCGCCAGCTTCGCTCAGATCTCCTACGCCAAGACCATCGCCCCGATCATCGAGGCCAAGTGCGCCACCTGCCACCAGCCCGGCGGGATCGGGCCCATGCCGCTCACCAGCTATGAGCAGATCAAGGGCTTCTCGCCGATGATCCGCGAGGTCATCCGCACCCATCGCATGCCGCCCTACCTGCCCGACGAGACGGTCGGCCAGTGGCGGGACGACGGGCGCCTGTCGCCCCAGCAGATGAAGACCCTGGTGCACTGGATCGATGCCGGCGCGTCGCGCGGCGCCGGCGAGGATCCCCTGAAAAAGATAAACTTCCAGGCGCCCGAGTGGCCGCTCGGCAAGCCCGACAAGATCGTCGAACTCCCGCAGGTGAAGATCCCGGCGAGCGGCGTCCTGGAATACCAGTACCCGTCGGTGCCGGGCGTCATGACCGAAGGCCGCTGGCTGCGGGCGACGGCATTCCGGATCAGCGACCGCCAGGCGGTGCACCACATCCTGACCGGCGTCGCGGCCAGCGACAGTGCGCCGGGCGCCAAGGTCACGGAATCCCCGTTTGCGACCCTGCTGCACGGCTATGTCCCGGGCGTCGGCTACATGAAGACAGCTGAGGGCACCGGCATCTGGGTGCCGCCCTCCAGCGGTCTGGCCTTCCAGGCCCACTACACCACCTACGGCCGCGAGACGGTCGAGAACACCAAGGTGGGGCTGTACTTCTATCCCAAGGGCGAGGAGCCGAAGTACCAGCGGCGTACCTTCGGCATCTTCGACTTCTCCATCGAGATCCCGGCCGGCGAGAGGGAGCACAAGGAGGTCGCCTACATCGAGATCCCCAAGGACGCGGTGATCTACGCCTTCACCCCGCACTCGCATAAGCGCGGCGTCGCGACGAACATCTCCATCCGTTATCCGAACGGCAAGGAGGAGATGCTGCTGGCGATCCCACGGTACGACTTCGGTTGGCAGTACGACTACGTGCTGGCCAAGCCGCTCACCGTTCCGGCGGGCTCGCGGATCATCACCCGCTGGGTCTACGACAACTCGACCCGCAACCCGGGCAACCCGGACCCGAGCAAGACGGTCTACTGGGGCGAGCAGTCGTTCGAGGAGATGCTGGCGGTCTACATCCACTACCACTGGGTCGGCGAGACCGCGAAGAATCCAAGGGACGACTACGACAAGCTGATGCAGGCCAATCTGATGATGGGTGTCCTGGACGACAACATGGACGGCAAGATCGAGCTTTCCGAGCTGAAGGGCGGCCCGCAGAGCCCTGGCCAGATGCTGAAGAAGTACTTTGTCCTGATCGACACCAACAAGGACGGCGCGATCGAGCCCGAGGAGCTTGCGGCGGCGGCCAAGCTGCTGCCCAAGCGCGGCGGCAACCGCAACGCCGCAGGCCAGCCTCCGGCGGCGACGGCGCCGGTCGCAGCGGCCACCCCGGCGGCCTCGCAGTAGGCGGAGGAAACCATGAGGAAGACCACCCGGACGCTCGCGCTCCTGGCCGGCGCGGCCATGCTCGCCTGGGGCTCCGACGCCGCGGCCCAGAAGCCTTCGGCCAAGAGCGCGCGCGCCGCGCCGGTCGCGCCCGATCCGACCATCCCGCAGCCGGGCTGGGCGCCGCCGAAGAACGCCATGGGCCAGCCCGACCTCTCCGGCTACTGGTCCAACGCCACCATGACGCCGCTGACCCGCAATCCGAAACTCACGGACAAGGCGACGGTGTCGGCGGCGGAGGCGAGGGGGCTGGAGAAGGTCTTCGCCGAGGCCCTGGCGGAGGCTGACCGGCCGACCGACCAGAAAGTGGGGCCCGGTAACGTCACCGACAAGAATTCGGCTGAAGCGAAGCTTGTCGCGCTCCGGCCCGACTTCGCCGCCGCCGGCGGCGACGTGGGTGGCTACAACACCTTCTGGATCGATCCGGGCAACCACATCATGGAGGTGAACGGCGAGTTCCGCACCTCCATCCTCACGACCCCCAACGGCATGCCGCCGCCGCGCAAGGCCGGCGCGCCTCCCGGCCGGGGCTTTCCGCGGGACATCTACGACAGCTACGAGAACCGCTCGCTGGGTGAGCGCTGCATCATGGGCTTCGGCGCCAACGCCGGGCCGCCGATGCTGTCCAACGGCTACTACAACAACAACTACAACATCGTGCAGTCGCCCGACGCGGTGGCGATCCAGGTGGAGCTGGTCCACGACGTGCGGACCATCCCGCTCACTGCCCACCACCGCACCGACGGGGTGCGGCCCTGGATGGGCGATTCCATCGGCCGCTACGAGGGAAACACCCTGGTGGTCGAAACCATCAACATTCCGCAGGGCCAGGCCTTCATGGGCTCGTGGAAGAACCTGAAGGTGACCGAGCGGTTCACCCGCGTGTCCCCCACCCGGATCAACTACCAGTTCCAGGTGGAAGACCCCGACACCTGGGACAAACCCTGGGGCGGCGAATACGACTTCGCCCCGATGCACGGGATCATCTACGAATACGCCTGCCACGAGGGCAACTACGCCCTGCCCGCCATCCTGGCGGGCGCGCGCCAGCAGGAGAAGGAAGCCGCCAAGGCGAGCGCCAAGTCGCCCCCGCCGGCCGGCAGGTGAGGGACCGGGCGTCCGTTCTGATGCCCTGCGAGGCCTGAGCGCCGTCGCTTCTCCTTTCGGTGTCATCCCGGAAACCCACTGCGCGGCTTTCCGAGATGACATCGATTGTTGCAAAGCTTGCGTGTCCGAGACGTTGACCCCGCGCGCGACCGCCCGCAAACCGCCACCGTGACGTCCGCCGCCTCCCAGCTTCCGCACCAGCGCAACGGCCTCGGCATCGCCTATCGGGTGATGGCCATGGCCTGCATGGCCTGCCTCTCGGCGATCGTGAAGTGGACCGGCGAGCGCGGCGTGCCGGTGTTCGAGATCATCCTGTTCCGTAACCTGTTCGCCTTCGCGCCGCTCGGCCTCTACATCTGGCGGACCACCGGCTTTTCGGTGCTGAAGACCCGGCGCCCGCTCGGCCACCTGACGCGCAGCGCCATCGGCATCTTCGGCATGGTCTGCGGCTTCTCCGCCGTGCAATACCTGCCGCTCACCTCGGCCACCGCCCTCAACTTCGCCGCGCCCTTGTTCATGACCGCGCTCTCGGCCCTGATCCTGCACGAGCCGGTCGGGCGCCATCGCTGGGGCGCGGTGGTGGTGGGTTTCCTCGGCGTCCTGATCATGGCGCGGCCCGAGCCCGGGCACATGAATGTCCTGGGCGTCTCGCTGGCGCTCGGCGGGGCGGTGGGCTCCGCCGGCGCCATGGTCGCCATCCGCCAGATCGCCGCCACCGAGAAGGGCCCGACCATCGTCTTCTATTTCACCGCCGCCGGCGTGCTGCTGGGCCTGGTGGGGTCGGCCTTCCGCTGGGTGACGCCGGACCCCGTGACGCTTGGCCTGCTGATCCTGGGCGGCCTGATCGGCGGCGTCGGCCAACTGCTGCTCACCGAGGCGCTCCGGGTGGCGCCGGTCGGCGTCGTCGCGCCCTTCGACTACATCCAGCTGATCTGGGCGACCGGCCTGGGCTTCCTGATCTGGGGGGAACTGCCGCAGCCGGCCACCCTCGCCGGCGCCTTGGTCGTGGCCGCCAGTGGCGTCTACATCCTGCACCGCGAACTGGCCCGCCGTCGCGTCCTCGCGCCTGCCGCCCCCGCCTGCCCTGACCCCACGTCAGCTACGCGTTGACAGCCACCGGTTGCGGGAGGACTCTCGCATCGAACGCCGGTACGCGGCGCATCGTCTCGCGACGGCGGCGATGGAGCGAAGGTGATGAAACGGCTGATCTTGTGCGCGGCCGTCGGCGCTGGGCTGATGGTGGCGACCGAGGCGCGGGCGTCGGTGACGGTGATCGGCGGCGGGCTCGCCGAGGCCTGCTCGAAGGCGGCGCTGGCCGGCCATTCGGGTTACCGTTTCGAAGCCCCCTGCACGCAGGCGATCGAGCAGGAGCAGCTCAGCAACCGCGACCGGGCCGGCACCTTCGTCAACCGCGGCGTCCTGAAGCTGCGCCGGCTGGACTTCGCGGCGGCCACCAAGGACTTCAACCAGGCGGTCAAGGTGAAGCCCGACCTCGGCGAGGCCTACGTCAACCGCGGCGCGGCCTCCATCGGCGAGCATCGCTACGCCGACGGCCTGACCGACCTCAACAAGGGCCTGCAGCTCGGCATCGAGGAGCCGGCCAAGGCCTACTACAACCGCGCGCTGGCCTATGAGGGGCTGGACGACGTCAAGTCCGCCTACTTCGACTACCAGAAGGCCGTCGAGCTCAGCCCCGACTGGCCCGCGCCGAAGCAGGAGCTCGCCCGCTTCCACGTGGAGCGCAGGGAGTAGCGCGCGGCCTCCGCGGTCCCCATCTTGCGATCGGGGCACCCCAAGGAGCTTTACCATGCGCGCCCTCATCCTCCTCCTAGCGCTGGGCGCGGCCGCCCCGGCCGCCGTCCCCGCTGCCGCCCAGGCCTATCGCGGCCTGGCCCTGTCGCAGGACGCCTCGCGGATCGCGGATCAGCAGGCCGCCCGCAGCCGCGACATCGCGATCACCAACGACCTTTCGACCCTGCAGGCGCGCGTGCAGACCGATCAGGGCCTCAGCGACCTCGCGGCGCTCCGCGCCCCTCCCGCCGTGCCCACCGTCGTGCTGCCGGCGGGCGCCGCCCCGCCAATGATCGACACCAGCAAGCTCGCCTCGATTCCCGACGCCGAGCTGGCCGCCTCCAACGCCCGCATCCGCGCCGCCGCGGACAACCGCCGCTAAGCGTTTCCCCGGCTGACGGATCACGTCAGCCTGCTGGAGCGAGCGGCCTCGCGCCGCGTTATGACGCCCAAGGCGAGGAGGTGATCCCATGCAGTGGAACGAAGGCGACGAGTCCGGCAACATCGAGGATCGGCGCGGCCTGGGTCCAGTGGGCGTCGGAGGCCTCGGCCTCGGCGGCGTCGTCCTGGCGGTGATCGGCTACTTCGTCTTCGGCGTCAGCCCCTCGACCACGCTCAGCGTCCTCAACGGCGAAGGCCAGGCTCCGGCGGTGCAGCAGCAGGCCGGCGTGCGCGGCGCGCCGACCGACCAGCAGGGCCGCTTCGTCGACGTGATCGCCACCTCCGTCGACGAGGTCTGGAGCCAGATCTTCCGGCAGAACGGCCAGACCTACCGCCCGCCCGCCGCCGAGGTGCTCTACGACCGCTCGACGGTGACCGGCTGCGGCCTCGGCCAGTCGGCCATGGGCCCGTTCTATTGTCCGGAGGACCACAAGGTCTATCTCGACCTCGGCTTCTGGCAGGAGCTCGACCAGCGCTTCGGCGCCTCGGGCGAGGCGGCCCGCGCCTACGTCATCGCCCACGAGATGGGCCACCACGTGCAGAGCCTGCTGGGCGAGGACCGCGAGGCGCGCAGCCTGGGCGCGCGCGGCGCCGGGTCCGGCTCGGTGCGGCTGGAGCTGCAGGCCGACTGCTACGCGGGCGTCTGGGCCGCCCACGTCTCCGAGGTCACCGGCGGCAAGGTCGCGCTCGATCCCAAGGACATCGAGGACGGCTTGCGCGCCGCCGCCGCGGTCGGCGACGACACCCTGCAGCGCGAGACCACCGGCCAGGTGGTCCCCGACAGCTTCACCCACGGCACCTCGGCCCAGCGCACGCGCTGGTTCCGCACCGGCGCCACCACCGGCGACCCCGCCGCCTGCGACACCTTCCGCGCGGCGAAGCTGTGAGCCCCCCATCCCTCCCCGGAACGGGGAGGGATGCGCCCTACCGCTTCCCGCGCCGCGCCCGTTCCGCCGCCTCGGCCTGCGACGCCGTCATCGGCAGTTCGTCCAGGGTCAGCTTGCCGTCGCCGTTCTTGTCCAGGCGCTTGAAGCGGCGGTCGGCGGCGGCGAGGAACTCGGCCTTGGTGATGCGGCCGTCCAGATCGGCGTCGGCCGCCATCACCGGCTCCGCCTCGGCCAGCAGGCCGTAGGCCGCCGCGCCTTCCAGGACCCGCTTCTCGCGGCGCTGGGGGTTCAGGTCGCCGAGCGGGCCATGGGCGTTCTCCTGACCGGGGATCAGGCCCGGTTCGCGGTTCGGCTGCCCGGTCCCCTGCACGAGGACGAGCCCGGCTCCCTCGCGGCCGGGCAGGGCCAGAGCGCCCAGCCGCGGCGCCGGCCGTCCGAAAACGTCGGGCACGACGGTGTGCTCGTAGAAGCCGAGCTCGGTCCCGTCGAGGACGCCGTCGCCGTCGGAGTCGAGCGCGTCGAAGAAGCCCGCGTGGTCGGCCCGGAACTCCGCCCTGTCGATGACGCCGTCGTGGTTGAGGTCGGCCTGCTTGAACCACAGCGCCACCGGATAGGGGTCCCCGGGCCGGCCGCGGTAGGGCTCGCCGCAGGGGCTGATGAACAGCTGCGTGAAGCCGCCGACCAGCTGCGCGCCGCCCGCAGTCGTTTGAGCTACGGCCGCGCCGGCCATCGCGCCCACCACCGCCAGCGCCGCGGCCCAGGTCCTCATGCGCCCAGCGCCGCCGGCACGGGCTCCAGCCCCAGGCACACGGCCACGCAGCGCCGCGCCAG
>NZ_JAQGIZ010000139.1 GCF_028290885.1 Phenylobacterium sp. | reverse complement strand
GTGGTTTTGCCGGGGGGTCCCCACCCGATCCCATTCCGAACTCGGTCGTTAAGCCCCTCTGGGCCGATGGTACTTCGTCTTAAGGCGCGGGAGAGTAGGTCGCCGCCAGGTCTACCAAACGGATGTGAGATCCAGACCCTTCAATTCACGACGCCAGATCAAGCTTTGCCGCGGGGTGGAGCAGCCCGGTAGCTCGTCAGGCTCATAACCTGAAGGTCACAGGTTCAAATCCTGTCCCCGCACCCAATGTTGACATCAGGCCGGTTCCGGAAACGGAGCCGGCCTTTTTGTTGTCCACGGGCATCGCGAGATCGCCTACAATCTCCAGGCGACAGGCGCCGCGCACCGGGAGCGGGGGTGAAGGCGGACTTCGCGGATGAGCCCGCGCAACAGCTCTCTGACGTCGCCGGCTTGGGGCGGGAAGGCTCGAGGCGGCCATCTAGGCAACTCCGCCCGGGACCACCGTCGTGTGGACCTTCGCGGACGAAGGCGCCTGCGGGCGGAACGACGCCGGCCGGGTGGCCCTCAGCCGGCGTCGAGCGACGCTACATCCAGAGCCGAGACGACACAGAATTGGACGCCGCGACCGCTCGAATCCGTTGCGCCACGCCTTCCGCGTCCATTTGCCCAACGAAGTGACAATCGCAGAGCAGGTAGTGGGCCTCGGCGGCGGACAGTTCGAAGAACGCCTGGGCGTCGCCGAGCGTGTCCCCATGGAGCCCCGCCTCCCTAAGCACGGGATCGGCGACGGCCACGGATATGGGCGTATTCTCGCCTCGCAACAGCGCACGCTCGCGTTCGGCGTAGAACTCCACGCGCGACAGCGCTTTCAGTTGCCGATGCGGACCGCGGCTCAGCAGGTCCGCCCAGCGCTGCAGACGATCGGGTCTCGATAGGGTCGGGGCCTCAACCTGCGCAATGTCGGCCAAGGCGTCGATTTCATGGATGGGCTGATGTTTCATGTCCGGTCCTCCAGACGTCCCCGACTTGAAACTTCGGAGATCCCCAAAAGTGTCCAGCGCAACCGCAACAAATCCCGCTTGGCCGCAGCTCAGGCGCGTTCCGCCCACGTCGGCGCTGCCGATTTGACGGAGAAGCCCGGCGCGGCGCGGTTTTGGGCGCGATCAGCGCATGGCGCCCTCGTCGCCAGATTCCTGCATCCGATGTTGAGGGTCGTAGGGTTCTGACTGTCACAGTAAGATCAGCGCGGGGGCGGCATGATCGACGACGCGACACTCAAGGCCTGGTTCTTCAGGGAGGTGTTTCCCCTGGAGGCGGCCCTGACGCGCTATATCCGCCGCAACTGGCGCAACGAGAGCGACGTCGCCGACCTTCGCCAGGAGATCTACGCCCGCGTCTACAGCGCCGCGCGCGAGCGCCTGCCGCTGCAGACCAAACCCTTCCTCTTCACCACCGCGCGCAACCACCTGATCAACCAGGTCAGGCGCGCGCAGGTTGTATCGATCGACCATGTTGCGGATTTGGAATCCTCGTTTGTCGTAGTGGACGCCGTGACACCTGACCGCCATCTCACGGCCCGGGACGAGCTCCGCCGCGTCCAGGCGGGGCTCGACCGGCTGCCGCCGCGGTGCCGAGAGGTCGTCGTGCTGAGGAAGATCGAAGGTCTGTCGACAAAGGCGGTGGCGGCGCGACTGAACATCGGCGTCGACGCGGTCGAGCAGCAGATGGTCCACGGCATGCGCGCCCTCGTGGACTTCATGACGGGCGGACCGGGCAAGATCCGCCGCCCGCCGGCCAGGAAGCGGCGCGCCGCCGAGGCGCAGCGGCTGTGAGCAACGCCCTGCACACCGAAGAGGCCGCCGCCCGCTGGCTTCTGCGCCAGGAGGAGAGTGGCTGGTCGCAGGAGAACCAGGCCGAGCTGGACGCCTGGCTGGCCGCCGCGCCCGAGAACAAGGTGGCCTACTGGCGGCTCGAGCACGGCTGGCGGAAGGTCGACCGCTTGGCCGCCCTGCGGGGCCCGCCCTTGCCGGCCCCGTCCTTGCCGCCCTGGCCCGAGCGGCGTCCGCTGGGGATTTGGCGGCCCGCGGTCGTGGCGGCCGGGATCGCCGCCTGCCTCGTGGCGGGCGCCTTGATCTTGCCCGCGCCCGGCCTGCTGGGCCACAAGACTTACGAAACCGAGGTCGGCGGTCGCGAGACGGTGCCTCTGGCCGACGGGACCAGGGTCGAACTCAACACCCAGACCAGCTTGCGCGCCGCGGTCACCGCCAAGAGCCGGGAGGTCTGGCTGGACAAGGGCGAGGCCTACTTCGAGGTGGCGCATGACCCCACCCGGCCGTTCGTCGTGCACGCCGGCGCCAAGACGGTGACGGTGCTGGGCACCAAGTTCTCGGTGCGCCGCAACGGCGATCAGGTCGAGGTGGCGGTGGTGGAGGGCAGGGTGCGCGTCACCGATACCGCCTCGGTCGCCGCCACGCCGCCGCCCGTGCTGACCCGCGGCGACACCGCGATCGCCGAGGGTCCTTCGATGATTGTCGCGCCGAAGTCGGTGGAGCGCGTGGCCAGCGAATTGAGCTGGCGCCAGGGCTTGCTGACCTTCGACCAATCGACGCTCGCCGACGCCGCCGGCGAGTTCAACCGCTACAACCGCAAGAAGCTGGTGATCGCGGCGGGGGAGGTCGCTCAGACGCGGATCGGCGGCAGCTTCGAGGCGGAGAACGTCGACGCCTTCGCCCGCCTGCTGCAGCGGGCCTATGGGCTCAAGGTCGATGACAACGGCGAGACCCTGAAGATTTCTCAATAAGTTTGTTACGGGCTTTCATCGCTCCGTTGTCGCAGCTTCACGAGGCCGTCATATGGCCTGCGGGGGCAATCACACATGATTCTTAGGTCCATTCTGGCCGGGAGCGCTTGCGCCCTGGCGCTGGCGGGCGCGGCGATCGCGCAGACCAAGACCTTCAACATTCCGGCCGGCGACCTGAAGTCCGCGCTCGACGCCTATGCGAAACAGGCCGGGGTGCAGTTGATCTACCGCACCGACGATGTCCGCGGCGCCAAGTCCCCCGGCGTCAGCGGCGCACTCGACGCCAACGCGGCGCTCAGCGGCCTGCTGGCCAACACCGGTCTTACAGTCCGCCGCGACGCCTCGGGCGCCATGGCGGTGGTGAGGGGCGCGCCCGCACCGCAGCCGGCGTCGGGCGCCCCGGCGGCGACGGCGGCGTCCGTCGAGGAGGTGGTCGT
The DNA here is from genome assembly GCF_028290885.1 of Phenylobacterium sp. Classification (GTDB taxonomy): domain Bacteria; phylum Pseudomonadota; class Alphaproteobacteria; order Caulobacterales; family Caulobacteraceae; genus Phenylobacterium. Next base: position 30,838 of record NZ_JAQGIZ010000139.1, on the reverse strand, counting down.
CGTCGGTTCCCAGATCCAGGGCGCCAAGGTCAACACCGCCCTGCCGGTCACCGTCGTCGGGATGGACCAGATCCAGGCCACCGCCGCCGTTTCGGGCGATGAGCTGTTCCGCACGATCCCGCAGGCCGGCAACGTCAACTTCAACTCCAGCTTCATCCCGGGATCGAGCAACTCGGCGCGCGGCGACGTGAACTCGGTCAGCCTGCGCAACATCGGCTCCGGCAACACGCTCGTTCTGCTGAACGGGCGCCGCACCGTCGTGCACCCGACGACCCAGGCCGAGTCGCTGGTGCCGGTCTTCACCTACAACACCAACGCCATTCCGGTGGCGGGGCTGAAGCGGGTCGAAGTGCTGCGCGATGGCGCGGGCGCCATCTACGGCTCCGACGCGGTGGCCGGCGTCATCAACACCGTGCTGCAGGACCACTACGACGGCGGCCAGATCAACGCCCAGTACGGTGCGGCGCAGGGCACCGATCTGCGCGAGGGCGAGCTCGACGGCCTGTTCGGCCGCAACATCCAGGACGGACGCGGGAACTTCACGATCTTCGCCAGCACCGTGCGCCGGTCGGCCCTGCTCGCCTCGAACCAGGACTACACCGCCTCGTCCGACGAGCGGCCGCTGTTCGCGGGCACGCCGTTCGCGACCGCCACCAGCCTGGACCAACGCCTGACCACCTCGGCTTTCGGGGTCTTCCAGGCCCTGCCGTCGGCGGGGACCATCCGTTCCAACGGGGTGGCGGTGACGGGCTCGACGGGCCTCTTCCACATCTCGCCGATCGGCAATCCCACCTGCGGCGTCGTCGTCAGCGCAGGCCTCTGCATCGACAGCGGCTCGCAGAACACCACCACGGACCGCAACCTGCGGCTGGACACCGCCGCCTCGTTCAAGCTGTCCGTGATCCCCGAAGTGGTGCGCTACAACGTCTTCAGCACCTTCAACTACGACCTGACGCCCGACGTCACCTTCTTCTCCGAGCTCGGCTATTACAACGCCGTGACCCACGGCAGCGTCGCCCCGCCCGGAGCGACCTCGTCCACGACCATCACCATCCCGGCGACGGCCTACTACAATCCCTTCGGCGCGGCCTTGCTTCCGAACGGCCAGCCGAACCCTAACCGCCTGCCCGGGCTGAACATCTCGGCGGCGGGCGTGCCCGTCACCATCAACAGCTACGGCCTGGTCGACGTCGGCGGCACGCCGGTGGTCGTCACCAACGACGAGTACCGGATCCTCGGCGGCCTGCGCGGCAAGAAGTTCGGGTTCAACTGGGAATCGGCGGTGCTCTATTCCTGGGCCACCGTGAACGACCTGTCCTACGGGGTCAGCAACACCAAGCTGCAGCAGCAGCTCTCGCTGACCACGCCCGACGCCTACAATCCGTTCAACGGCGGCACGCTGAACAATCTCAGCATCGGCGACGCCACGCCCTCCAGCGCCAAGTCGATCGCCGCGATCACCGTGCCGATCCTGCGCAAGGACACGACCACACTGGCGATGTGGGACTTCAAGATCAGCCGCCCGGACCTGTTCACGATCTGGTCGGGCGACGTCGGCGTCGCCACCGGCGTGGAGGTGCGGCGCGAGACCTACGAGGACAACCGCGATCCGCGGGTCGACGGCCAGATCACCTACACCGACGCGGTGACCGGCGTGGCCTTCCCGAGCGACATCGTGGGCACCAGCAACTCGCCGGACGTCAAGGGTCACCGCACAGTCAGCTCGGCCTATGTGGAGTTCCAGATCCCGCTGGTGTCGCCGGAGATGCACATCCCGCTGGTCGACCGCATCGACGTCCAGTTGGCCGGCCGGGCGGAGCACTACAGCGACGTGGGCGACGTGGCCAAGCCGAAGGTCGCCGCCTCCTGGGACATCGTTCCGGGCGTTCGGTTGCGCGCCTCCTACGATGAGGGCTTCCGTGCTCCGAACCTGGAACAGCTCAACGTCTCGGTCGTCAGCCGCAGCAATACGCGTACGGACTATATCGCCTGCGAGGCCGATCTTCGCGCCAAGCGCATCACCAGCTTCAACCAGTGCACGCGCACCCAGCCGGTGCAGGCCCGCCGCGCGGGCAACCCCGACCTGACGCCGGAGACCTCGACCTCGACGTCCTACGGCGTGGTCCTGGAATCCGACTTTGTCCCGAGCCGTTTCGGTCACGCGACGCTGACGGTGGATGTCTGGAAGATCAACCAGGACAACATCGTCGGCCTGTTCGGCGAGGGCAACGCCGTCATCCTCGACTATTTCGACCGCCTGAACGGCACGACCAACCCGAACGTGCACCGCGCCGCGCCGACCCCCGACCAGATCGCCGCCTTCGCCGGCACCGGCCTGGCTCCTGCCGGCACGGTGTTGTTCGTCGACGACAAGTACGTCAACCAGCTGCCGCAACAGGCCGCCGGCGTCGACTACGGCTTCATCTATCGCCTGAACACCGACGACTGGGGCGACTTCGGCCTCGACGTGAACATGACCCACCAGACGAAGCTCTTCCAGGAGCCGACGCCCGGCATCGCCGAGCTACTGGCGGCGCGGGCGGCCGGCAAGATCAACGCGGGAACCACCATCACCGGCGCGGCCGACCTGGTCGGGCAGAACGGGGCGCCCGCCTGGCGCGGGTCCGCCTCCTTGACCTGGCGCAAGGGTCCGGTCAGCGCGAACTGGTTCATCGACTACATCGGCGACTTCTACAGCACGCTCCTGACCAACGCCGACGGGTCGTTCTACAACGTGCCTTCAACGGTCACCCACAACGTCTCGGTGGCCTACGAGTTCAGTGACGGCCTGTGGGACGGGACGCAGTTGCGCCTGGGCGTCCGCAACCTGTTCGACAAGGACCCGCCGCTGGTCTCGGGCGGCTATGTCGGGGCCGTCTACAACCCCTACGGCCGCTACCTCTACGTCGATGTGAAGAAGACCTTCTAGCAAGCGCGGGCAAGGAGCCTCCCGCGCGGCGGGGGGCGCCCGCCCCGGGGGAGATGACATGGCAGATCGCACCGGGGTTTCGCCCCTGACGCTGGCGCGCGCCGCGCTCGTCGGCCTTCTGACGCTGACCCTGTCGGCGAGCTGGCCGCTCGCCGCCTTGGCCCAGGAGGAGGCCCCGGCCGCGGCGTCGCCGGGCAGCGGGGGCGACCTGGTCGGCTATGGCTCGATCCACCACCCGACCATCGGGCGCGGCGGAATGGTGGTCTCGCAGAACAAGATCGCCGCGCGCATCGGCGCCCAGGTCCTGCGCAAGGGGGGCAACGCCGTCGACGCGGCGGTTGCGGTCGCCATCGCCGAGACCTTGACCCTGCCGCGGGCCGGCAACATCGGCGGCGGCGGCTACATGCTGTTCTACAACGCCGCGGACAAGACCACGACGGCGATCGAGTACTACGGCCAGGCGCCCATGGGCGTGACGCCCGACCTGTTGCTGGGCGCCGACGGCAAGGTCGACCGGGCGAAGGTGCTTTCGTTCAAAGGGGTCACGGTGCCGGGGACCGTCGCGGGGCTGTGGGAAGCCCATAAGCGCTTCGGCAAGTTGCCCTGGGCCCAGCTGATCCAGCCGACCATCGATCTGGCGACCAGGGGCATCGTCATGAGCGACGACGAGGCCATCGCCCTGGCCGAGCGCCAGAAGCAGATGGCCAAGGATCCGAACGGCGCGAAGAAGGTCTATTTCAAGCCGGACGGCTCGGCCTACAAGCCCGGCGACCTGTTCAAGAACCGCGACCTCGCCTGGACCCTGAAGCAGATCCAGGCGCGCGGCGCCGACGGCTTCTACAAGGGCGCGGTCGCCCAAAAGATCGTCGCCGGCATGAGGGCCGGCGGCGGCATCGTCACCCTGGTCGACCTGGCGGCCTACCGCGCCAATGTGCTGGCGCCGGTCTGGTCGAGCTATCGCGGCTACAAGATCGCCTACATGCCGCCGACCTCGGGGGCCTCCAGCGTCGCCGAGGCCATGAACATCATTGAGCAATTCCCGATGGCGTCTTACGGGCAGGGCGGCGTGAACGAGATGCACCTCGTGGCCGAAGCCCTGAAGATCGTCACCGTCGACCGGCGCTATTCGGGCGGCGGGCCGCAGTGGCATACGCCGGCGGCCGGCCTGGCCAGCAAGGACTTCGGCAAGGCGCGCGCCAAGCTGATCTCCATGGACTCGTCGCTGGACGGCAAGACCCTGCCCAAGCTCGACCCGACGCCCTATGAGAGCCCCAACACCACCCAGTACACGATCGCCGACAAGTACGGGAACGTGGTCTCCAATACCTACACCCTCTCGGACTCGTTCGGCGCGCACGTGGTCGCGCCCGGCACCGGCTTCCTGCTGAACAACTCGCTGGGCAACTTCGATTGGGGGAGCAGGCCCCAGAGCCTTGGCAACAGGATCGAGCCGGGCAAGCGCGCCCAGTCCACCATTTCGCCGCTGATCGTCTTCAAGGACGACAAGCCGTGGGTTGCGACCGGCACGCCCGGCGGCGGGACGATCCTGGCGACGATGGTGCAGATGCTGGTGAACGTCATCGACTTCAAGCTGAACATCGCCGAAGCCGCGGAGCGGCCGCGCATCTATCAGGCCGGCGCCGACGGCCCGCTGGAGCTGGAGGAATCGATCCCCGAAGACCTGGTGGCCGGTCTCCAGGCCAAGGGCCACGAGGTGCAGCGTTCGCAGATCATCGGCAGCACGCAGTCGATCATGATCGGTCCGGACGGCGTGTTCTACGGCGCCGCCGACACCCGCAGACCCGACGCCGAGGCGGTCCCCGTGCGCTGAGCGGGGCGGCTCATTTTACCGGCGCCGGGTGATCCCCTCGCGTCATCTCGAAAGGACCCAGCCCGTTGTTCGACTTGGTGTTGACGCGCAGCCGCAGGAAGCTATCGACGGCCATCGCGTGGGCTTGGCGGACTCGGCCGAGCCCCGGGGGCAGGGGGAACTCAGTGAAATCAGCACTCTTCGCGGGCCTGGCGCTCGCCCTGGTCTTGCCAGGCGTCGGTCTCGCCCAGACCGCGCCGCACGTCACCACGCCGAAGGAGGCCTTCAACGGGTCCGAGCCGGGCGACGATTACTTCCTGGCGAACTACGACCAGACGACGGCCTATTGGCGCAAGCTGGCCGGCGAAACCGACCGCATGAAGCTCGTCAGCCTGGGCAAGAGCGTCGAGGGCCGCGACATCTGGATGGCGATCGTCTCGTCGCCGGAGAACCTGAAGAACCTGGAGCACTACCGCGGCATCGCGCGGCGGCTGGCCCTGGCCAAGGACCTCACGGACGCTGAGGCCCACGCGCTGGCGCGGGACGGCAGGGCGATGGTGTGGATCGACGGCGGCCTGCACGCCAGCGAGGTGTCGAACGCCCAGACCCAAATCCAGATCGTCTACGAAATGGTCTCCAGGATCGACCCGGAGACGCTGCGCCTGCTGAACGACGACATCACCCTGTTCGTCCTGCCCAATCCGGATGGGCACCAACTGGTCGCCGACTGGTACATGCGCAAGCCGGACCCGACGGCGCGCAGCCTCAGCGACCTGCCGGTGCTCTACCAGCGCTACGTCGGGCACGACAACAACCGCGAATTCTACATGTCCGACATGCCGGAGACGACGGCGATCAACAGGGCCATGTTCAAGGACTGGTTCCCGCAGATCATCTACAACGAGCACCAGACCGGGCCGCTGGGCGCGGTGGTGTTCATCCCGCCGTTCCGCAACCCGTCGAACTATCACTACGATCCGCTGGTGCTGAGCGAGCTGGACGGGGTCAGCGCCGCCATGCACGGGCGGCTGATCGCCGAGGACAAGCCGGGCTCAGCCGAGCGTAGCGCCGCGCCCTATTCCACCTGGTTCAACGGCGGCCTGCGAACGACTTCCTACTTCCACAACGCCGTGGGCATCCTCACCGAGATCATCGGCAGCCCGACGCCGATGCAGTTGCCGTTCGTGCCCAGCAAGCAGCTCGCCAATCAGGACGAACTCTATCCCGTGCCGCCGCAGATCTGGCGCTTCAGGACGACCATCGAATACATCAAGACGATGGATCGGGCGGTGATGGACTACGCGTCCAAGAACCGCGAGGACCTGCTCTACAACCGCTATCTCATGGGCCGCAATTCGCTGAAGCGCGGCGCCGAGGACTCCTGGACCGTCACCCCGAAGCGGGTGGCCGCCGTCGAGGCCGCAGCCAAGGCCAATCCGCGAAGCGACGCGGTCGTCCGCGGCGACGGCCTGGCCGGGAACGGCGACCAGAGCACGGTCGTCGACGCCAAGCTCTACGACAGCGTGCTGCACGATCCGGCGCAGCGCGATCCGCGCGGCTACATCCTGCCGCTCGACCAGCCGGACCTGCCGACCACGGTCAAGTTCCTCAACGCCCTCATCAAGTCCGGCATCGTGGTCGACAAGGCGACGCAGGCGTTCACGGTCAAGGGCAAGACCTATCCGGCCGGGACCTATGTGGTGCTGTGCGACCAGGCCTATCGGCCGCACATCCTCGACATGTTCGAGCCCCAGGACCACCCGCAGGACTTCGAATTCCCAGGCGGGCCGCCGATCAAGCCCTACGACGTCACCGGCTACACCCTGGCCTTCCAGATGGGCGTGAAGTTCGACCGCATCCTCGACGGCTTCAGCGGCCCCTTCCAGCCGGTCACCGAGGTCATGGCCCCGCCGCCGGGCAAGGTGATCGGCTCCGGCGGGGCGGGCTGGCTGCTCGACCATCGGACGAACAACAGCTTCACCCTGACCAACCGCCTGCAGAAGGCGGGTGTCCCCGTCTACTGGATGAAGACCGGCGTCTCGGCGGACGGCCAGGCCTTCGGGCCGGGCGCGGTGTGGGTTCCGGCGACGGCGGCCGCGCGCGGAGTGATCGCCAAGAGCGTCGTCGACCTGGGCGTGAACGCCTACGCCGTCGGCTCGGCGCCGAAGGGTGAGAAGATGGCGCTGAAGGCGCCGCGCATCGGCATCGTCGACACCTATGGCGGCCTGATCCCTTCAGGCTGGATGCAGTGGGTCGTCGAGCAATTCGAGTTCCCCTACACGCTCGTCTATGCGCCTGAGCTGGACGCGGGCGACCTGAACGCCAAGTACGACGTCCTGCTGTTCGTCGACGGCGCCATCCCGGGGGCCGACACCCGCTACGGCGGCGTGCGCGGTTCGCTGCCCAGGCCCGAGGAAGTGCCCGAGAAGTATCGCAAGATGCTGGGGCGCATTACTCAGCAGACGACGCTCCCGCAGGTGAAGGCCTTTGTCGAGAACGGCGGCACGGCCATCGCCATCGGCGGCTCCAGCCGGCTCGGCGAATACCTGGGCTTGGTCGAAAACCCCCTCGTTCAGCGGGCCCCGGACGGCAAGACCCAGCCACTGCCCTCCTCGAAGTTCTACATCCCCGGTTCGATCCTGGCGGCGAAGGTCGATAACAAGGACCCGCTCGGCTACGGGTTCGGCGACACGGTGGACCTGTTCTTCGACTCGAGCCCGGTGTTCAAGCTGAAGGCGTCCGGCGATCAGGTGAAGTCGGTCTCCTGGTTCCAGGGCGAGGACCCGCTGCTCAGCGGCTGGGCCTGGGGCCAGAAGGCGCTCGACGGGACGAGCGGGATCGTCGACGCCAGTTTCGGCGCCGGCAAGGTGTTCCTGATGGGACCCGAGGTCGCGATGCGCGGCCAGGCCTACGGCTCGTTCAAGTTCGTCTTCAACGGCCTGATGTACGGACCCGCGGTGCAGGCGAAGCCAGCCAAGGCAAGGTCGTCGGCCCCGGCACCTGGCGACTGACCGCGCGGACCTTAGAAGGCACATCGAAGGCGCGGCGATACACTGAGGCCGACCGCGTGACGAGGCCGGCGTTCGTCCGGGCCAGGTGAGGACTTCGATGACCCAGATGACCGCAGACGAGCCGACCGGAGAAGGCGCCTCGGAGTCCGCCGCCCTGAAACGCTGGTGGAGCGTGATGGACCTGCGCATCGGCATCGTACCCGTGCCGGTGGCCATCGTCGTCCTGGGCGTCGCCGCGGTCTATGTGCGGCTCGGCGAGGCGCCTTCCGACATCCTGATGAACATCGCGGTGCTCGCCACCGGCGGCTTCCTCTGCGGAGAGATCGGCAAGCGAATGCCGGTGCTGCGCCACCTGGGGCTGGGGGCGATCCTGGCGACCTTCGTGCCGTCCTACCTGAAATACGCCCACCTGCTGCCGCAGCCGATCGTCAAGTCGATCACCGACTTCACCGACAGCTCCAACTTCCTCTACCTGTTCATCGCCTCGATCATCGTGGGCTCCATTCTCGGCATGGACCGGCGCGTGCTGATCGCCGGCTTCGTGAAGATCTTCATCCCGCTGATCGTGGGCTCGGCGGTGGCCTTTGCGGTCGGCTGCGGGGTCGGAACGGCGCTCGGTCTCGGCTTCACCCACACGCTGTTCAAGATCGTCGTGCCGATCATGGCCGGCGGGGTGGGCGAGGGGGCGATCCCGCTCTCCGTCGGCTATGCGCAGTTCTCCCACCAGCCGCAGGGCGACCTGTTCGCCGAGGTGTTGCCGGCGGTGATGCTGGGCAGCCTGACGGCGATCGTCTTCGCGGGCCTGCTGAACTTCGTCGGCAAGCGCTATCCGAACCTGACCGGCGAGGGCCAGCTGCAGCCGGGCGAGCAGGACGTGCACCTGGGCGGCGACGCGGCGGTGAAGTTCGCGCCCACGCCGCAAGCGGTCGGCGCCGCCGTGGTCATGGTGGTGACGCTCTACCTGCTGGGCGCGCTGGCCCAGAAGCTCTGGAACTGGCCCGGGCCGGTGGTGATGCTGGGGCTGGCGGTGCTGATGAAGCTCGGGCGGATCGCCTCGCCCCGGCTGGAGCAGGGCGCCTACGCCAACTACCAGTTCTTCTCCGCCTGCGTGACCTACCCGCTGCTGTTCGCCATCGGGGTGGCCAAGACCCCGTGGGAGAAGCTGATGGGCGCCTTCAACCTGCCCACCGTCACCACCATCGTGGCGACCGTCGCGGCGCTGATGGGCACCGGCTTCGTCGTGGCTCGCTTCGTCGGCATGTACCCGATCGAGGCGGCGATCGTGAACGCCACCCACTCCGGCCAGGGCGGCACCGGCGACGTGGCCATCCTCACCGCCGGCAACCGTATGCAGCTGATGCCCTTCGCCCAGATCGCCACGCGCATCGGCGGGGCGATCACCGTGACCCTGGCCCTTATCGCCTACGCAAAGTTCGGACGCTGAGCCGGCGAGCCCCGCGGCGGCCGGCTCCGGCGCCTGCGAATCCGCGCCGTCGACTTGTGCGAAATTCCACACAGATGCGGCGAGTAGCTGGGCGGATTTCCGCGTCCGTCCAAACGGATCTACCAATAACGTGAGATAAATCAGATATATACGACTTCCGCGTTTCGCGTCGTTGGGGACGCGCGGCGGTGTAGATTCGCCTGGACCTCGAAGAATGGGTCGAGACGTAAAGAGTCCGCGGGATCGTGCGGCGAAATAGGGGGAAGCGAACGAATGACGAGTCGCAGCGCGATGCTGTGCGGCGTGGCCGCATTGGCGCTTACGTCGATGGCGGGCGCCGCAGGGGCCGCCGAAGCCCCGGCTCCGGCCACGGCCGCGGCCGGCGCGGCCGAAGTCCAGGAGGTGGTGGTCACCGGGCGGTTCCTGGCCACGGGGGCCCAGAGCGCCACCAAGCTGGACCTGTCGGTGATGGATACGCCGTTCTCGGTGTCCGCTTATACCGGCGCCTTCATGAAGTCGATCGAGACCACCAACGTCTCCGATCTTTACCGCTACATGACCGGCGTCGCGCGCAGCGGCGCCACCGGCTACGACATGACCCTGCGCGGGTTCAAGACGGCCTCGACGGATCGCAACGCGATCCTCGTCGACGGCCTTCCCGGCCTGACGGTCCGGTTCGGCTCGCCGCCGACGGTCGGCACGGAGCACATCGAGCTGGTGAAGGGGCCGAGCTCGGTCCTCTATGGGCAAGGCCAGCCCGGCGGCTTCGTGAACATCATCACCAAGAAGCCGCTGCAGACTCCGCAGCTCACCGTGGAGGCCGAGGGTCTCGGCTACGCCTCCAATTGGGCCCACGGCAACGGGTATGATGCGTCGATCGACGCGACCGGACCGCTCGGGGCCAATGGCGCGGTCCTTGGACGCGTGATCGCCGAGTACGGCGACAGCACCGGCTTCCGCGATCACCAGTTCGCCACACCTGTCTATATCGCGCCCAGCCTGACCTGGGAGATCGGGGCCCACACCCAGGCGACGCTTCTGGTGGAGGCCCGCAGCACGTCGGTCAGCTTCGACAGCGACCTGATCGCGCCGCTCGACAAGCTTTCGCTGCTTCCCAAGTACACGACGAGCTACCAGCGCGCCGGCGACATCCTCAAGGAGCGCGGCGTCGGCACGACGCTGCTGTTCAACCACGACTTCGAAAACGGGGTGAAGTTCAACCTCGGCGTTCGGGACGTGCAGCACAAGGACCATACGACCGGCATGGACGTCGTCGGGTTCGCGGACCCGGCCAATACGCGGCTGCAGGTGCGCCTCCGCGACGTGCTCAACACCCGGACCTACGACTTCGCCGACGGCAACTTCAGCATCCCGTTCGATACCGGCGCCATCAAGCACAAGGTGCTGGTCGGCATCTCGGGCGGCCAGGAGATGCAGGATTTCAATCGGCTACGGTATTACACCGTGCCGACCACGGGCGCGGGCAGCTTCACCCTCGACGTCTACAATCCGAGCTACGCGGGCTTCCCCCAGGAGTCGGCCCTGCCCACCACCAACCCCGGGGCGGCCGGCCTGAAGGCGCTGAACGATCCGCGGACCATCTCGAAGACGACCGGCGCCTACGCATCGGACTTCATGACCTTCACGGACCAGTGGAAGGCCATGGTCGGCGTCCGCTACAGCCGCGACCAGCAGAGCTTCCACGAGCAAAGGGCGCCCGGCGTTCCCGACCGCTCATCGGATGTCCACGACGTCCTGCCGCTGGCGGGATTGATCTACGAGCCGACCTCGGACCTGACGCTCTACACGAGCTACACGACCTCGTTCGTCCCAATCCTGGCGTCCGCGGTCGACGTCAACAACGAGAACCACTTCGCGCCGACCAAGGCCCATTCCATCGAAGGCGGCGTGAAGGCCAACCTGTTCGACAACCGGGCGAACGTGACCGCGGCGATCTTCGATATCAAGAAGACCGGGGTCACCAGCACCTTCACGGTGGGCTGCCCCACCTTCATCGGCACCTGCACCCAGCAGGTCGGATCGGAAGAAGCCAAGGGCCTGGAACTCGAGGTCAGCGCCAGGCCGATCGAGGGCTGGTCGTTGATCTTCGGCTACGCCTACACCGACTCCAAGGTCACATCCTCGCCCGACCCTGTCACCGTTGGCCGCGAGGCCACGGACGCGCCGAAGAACGCCGCCCATATCTGGAACCGCTACGACTTCTCGAGCGGCCCGCTGGCCGGGCTCGGCGTCGGGCTTGGCATATCCTACACGGGCAAGCGCGAGGGCCTGCTACCGACCACCAAGGCGCCGGACGTCACCACCCTGCCGGCCAACACCCTCGCGGACCTGGCGTTCTACTACACCCTGCGCAAGTACCAGATCACGCTGAAGATCTCGAACCTGACGGACGAGCGCTACGTCGAGAGCGAGTCCCTGGGGAACACCATCCTGCCCGGCGCCCCGCGCCAGGTGGTGCTGGCGGTGAGGACCACGTTCGACTGACCGCCGGGCCCCTCGACCTCCCCCGAGGGGCGCCCAATCCGAGCGGGACTACCCAGGCGCGACGAGCCCTTTCAGCCAGATTGGGTTCGTCCGCCTGGTCCACTTCCCTGGTCGCGTGACCAACTTCTGGAGGGCCTGGACATGACCGGATGCTTCACCCGAAAGGACGTCGGCAGAATCCGCGTCGCGCAGGTCTGCCTTCAGGCGCTGCTCGCGAGCGTCGCGTGGAGCTCAAGCGCCCTGGCCGCCGCGGCCGTCGACCCGGACCTGCCCGCCTACCGTCCGGCGGAAAAAGGCGTCTCGGCGCCGACGCACGGACGCTACGTCGACGCAGCCGGCGCCGTGCGGATCGCCGGGGCGGACAACGCCCGCGTGATCATCGAAGGGTTCGACGCGCTGTTCGCCAAGACCCATCCCGGCGCGAAGTTCAGCCTGGACCTGAAGGGGACCGGCACCGGAATCCCGAACCTGACGCACGGCGTGGCGGCGTTTGTGGTGATGGGCCGCGGGGTCACGCCCAATGAACTGGTCCCCTACACGAAGATCGTCGGCGCGAAGCCGCTGGAGATCCGGATCGCGCACACGGCCTACGCCTCTCAGACCTTGGCCACCTCGCTGGCGGTCTACGTCAACCAGGCGAACCCGATCAGCCGGCTGACGCTGGCCGACGTCAGTCGGATGTTCACGGCGGACAACCCGGGGGGCGACGCAACCTCGTGGGGCCAGGTTGGCGAGACGGGGCCGTGGGCGAAGGCGCGGATTCATCCGGTCGCCGGGTCCATGCACGCCGGCTTTGGCAGCTACCTCGAGGCCGTGCATTTCGCCAACCGCCCGCTCGCGCCGCAGGTCGAGGAGTATGGAAACACCGGTGACGTCCTGAAGCGCGTCGGCGAGGATTCCCTGGCCATCGGCATCGCCGCGACAGGGCGAACCGATCCGGGCGTCAAGGTCGTGGCGCTGGCGGCGGAGCCGGGCGGCGCCTATTCGACCGGCGTCAGCGCCGACGTGGTCGCCGATCGCTACCCGTTCGGGCGATACCTCTACGTCTATGTTCGGCGCGAGCCCAACAAGCCGCTCGATCCCCTCGTCAGGGAGTACCTGCGCCTGGTCCTTTCAAAGGACGGACAGGAAATCATCGCCGCCCAATCCAACGGCTACCTGCCGCTGTCGGCGAAGGACGCCGCGCTGGAAATGGCCAAGCTGGAGAAAGCCCAGTGACCAAGCTGCAGACCCGCCTGGCGATCATGCTCGCCGCCTGTGCATGCCTGGCCGGGGCGGCCCAGGCGCAGGACTCTTCGCTGCCCGCCTATCAGCCCCAGCGCCTGGCCCGGCCGGCGAGCGCGCCCTACCTGCTGCGCGACGGCTCGATCTACATTGTCGGCGACGACGCGTTGGACGAGGTCATCGCGAAGCTGGACGGGCTGTTCGCCAAGACCCATCCGGGCTTCAAGTTCACCACGCTGATGAAGGGGTCTTCCACCGCGATCGGTGGGCTTACGGCCGGCGTTTCAGCGCTGGGCCCGATGGGCCGCGCCGGGTGGCCCGACGACCTCGCCGCCTTCAAGGAGACTTACGGCTACGAACCGACCGACATCCATATCGGCTACGACAGCTTCACCCATCCCGGACACAAGAACCCGCCGGCGCTCTATGTGAACGCCGCCAATCCGCTTGCCGGCCTTTCGGTCGAGGACGCGGCGCGGCTTTTCACCTCTGGGATGGCGAAGGGGGACCTCTCCCACTGGGACCAGCTCGGCCTGGGCGGCAAGTGGAACAAGCGCCTCATCCATCTCTATGGCCTGCGCGACGACGGCGGCTTCGCCACCTCGATCCGCGAGACGATGATGGGCAAGCATCCCTTCTCGCCGCGCTATGAGACCTTCGAGCGGCCCCAGGACGTCATCGCCGCGGTGAGCCAGGACCCCTATGGCATCGCGCTGATGGGGTTCTTCAATGCCGAGGAGGCGCCCGGCGTGAAGCTGGTTCCGTTGGCGTCCGGCGGTGGCGGAAGCTTTGCGGCGCCGTCCTACGAGGCCGTGAAGGCCGGACGGTATCCCTTCGCCTCCTACCTGCGGATCTACGTGAACCGTCGGCCGGGCTCGCCGCTCGATCCCTTTGTGAAGGAGTACCTGCGCATGGTCCTGTCGCGGGAGGGCCAGGCGATCATCGCCGCCGGACGCGACACCGAGCAGGGCTTTGTGCCCCTGGAGCTGCCCGCGCTTCGCGCGGAACTCGCCAAGCTCGACTAAGCGTCATGGGACCTTCAACGGCGTGAGTTGTGGCGACGCACAGTCCTAAGGTGTGCGAACTTCCGCCTATCCGCCGGAGGGCTTGTGCGGTATTTCGCCAGCTGCGGGCGGGAGGTGCAGCCATGGCCGTCTTCACCACCCAAAGACTGCGCTGGGCGGTATTCCTCGTCCTATCTGTCGCCGCCCTGACGGCGGCGATCTGGATGACCGGCAGTTGGGCCCGAACCGGGGCGGTCGCCGTCGCGGTGCGCCACGCCAAGGGCGACGCCAACCTGCGCGCGGCGGCCCTGGAAGCCGACCTCGACAAGCATCGCGCGCTGCCGATCGTCCTGGCTTCCGACCCCGATGTGCGCGCGGCGTTGGCGAACCCCAGCCGCAAGCGATACGCGGTCCTGAACACCAAGCTCGAGCAGCTCGGCGAACAGACGCACGCGACCGCGATCTACATCATCGACAAGACCGGTCTGACCGTGGCTGCGAGCAACTGGCGCTCGGCCGCCAGCTTCGTCGGCTCGAGGTACGGCTTCAGGCCGTACTACCGAGAGGCGATGGCCCGCGGGGCGGCGGAATATTTCGCGCTCGGGACGGTGTCGAAGGCGCCTGGGCTGTATCTGGCGCGGCGGCTGGACGGGCCGGCCGGCCCGCTGGGCGTCCTGGTCGTGAAGGTCGAATTCGAGGACCTCGAGCGCGCGTGGGCCAAGCTCGTCGATCCTTCGTTCGTGACCGACTCCAACGGCGTGGTGCTGATCTCCAGCATGCCCAGCTGGCGCCTGCGGGCGCTCAATCCGCTGCCGGCGCAAGAGCGGCTCAAGCTGCGGGCGACGCAGCAGTTCGGCGCCTCGCGCCTGGACCCGCTGCCGCTCGTCCGGACGCCGCACAACCCGATCATCAAGGTGGACATGCCCGGAGACCGACGCCAGGTCGAGGGCCAGATCCCCGTCGATGCGCTGGGATGGCGGGTGCACGTGCTCGTTCCGGCGGGGGCGGCGATCGACGCCGCGGCCGGCGGCGCGCGCGCGGTGACCGCCCTGGTCGGGCTAGCCTTCGTCGGTGTGCTGGCGTTCGGCCTGTTTCTGACCGGCCGTGCGGAACGCCAGGAGCGGCGCCGGATGGAAGCGCAGATGGAACTGGAAGCCCGTGTGGTCGCACGGACAGCGGAACTGTCGGAGGCCAACGCCAGGCTGCAGCGCGAGATGGAGGAGCGTCGGCGCGCGGCTGCCGAACTGCAGCGCCTGCAGGAACAGGTCGTGCAGGCCAACAAATTGGCCGCGCTGGGCCAGATCGCCGCCGGCGTGGCGCATGAGATCAACCAGCCGGTCGCCGCGATCCGCACCTACGCCGACAATGCCCGCGCCTTCCTGGATCGGCGCGAGTCCGACAGCGCTCGCGAGAACCTCACCATCATCGCCGGCCTGACGGAGCGCATAGGGGCGATCACCGGCGGGTTGAAGAACCTCGCGCGCAAGCCGGCGGCCGGCGACCTGGCGACGATCGACCTCAATACGGCGCTGGACGGGGCCATGGTGGTGATCGGGCACCGGCCCCGTCGCCAGGGCGTCAAGATCAGCCGCGAGGGCGACGCCGACGTGCAGGTGCTGGGCGACGGCATGCGGATCGAGCAGGTGCTGGTGAATCTGATCCAGAATGCCTTGGATGCACTCGATGGCCGGGGTGACGCGGCGCTGCGGCTGCGCGTCGAAGGCGATCCGGTGAAGGGCCGTGTCATCGTCACCGACAACGGTCCGGGTCTGGACCCGGAGGCGGCGCGCGGGCTGTTCACGCCCTTTGTGACCACTAAGCCGGAGGGGCTGGGGTTGGGGCTGGTCATCAGCCGCGACATCGCGCGCGACCTCGGCGGGACCTTGGAGGGCGGCGCCGGTCCGGACGGCGGCGCCGAGTTCGTTCTGTCGCTAAGGAGAGCCTCGTGAGCGCGTCAGCCGGGTTCGTCCTGTTCGTCGATGACGACACGACGCTTCGCGCCGCCAACGTCCAGGCCATGGAGTTGGCCGGACTTGAGGTGCGCGCGGCCCACGACGCGCCCAGCGCCCTGCGGGCGATCGCGGCGGACAGCCCCGCCGTCGTCGTCACCGATGTCCAGATGCCGGGGATGGACGGCCTCGAGCTGTTCCGCCGGGTGCGCGAGATCGACCCCGACCTCCCCGTGGTGCTGATCACCGGCCATGGCGATATCTCCATGGCTGTGGCCGCCATGCACGAGGGCGCCTACGACTTCCTGAGCAAGCCCTACGCCACCGAACACATGATCCGCATCGTCCGCCGCGCGGCGGACACCCGGCGGCTGGTGCTCGAGAATCGCAGCCTTCGGTCTGAAGTGGCGGCGGCCGAAGCCGACGGGCCGCTGATCGGCGTGGCGCCGGTGATGGAGCGGCTGCGTGACACGATCCGTCACGTCGCGGCGGCCGAAGTCGATGTCCTGGTGGAGGGCGAGACCGGGGCCGGCAAGGAAGTCGTCGCCCGGCTTCTGCATCGGCTCAGCCACCGACGGGGCCGCAGCTTCACGCCCATCTCCTGCAGCGCCCTTCCCGAGAGCGTCATCGAGAGCGAGCTGTTCGGCCATGAGATGGGCGCGTTCCCGGGCGCGGTGCGCAAGCGCGTCGGCCGTATCGAGGCGGCCGACAAGGGCACGCTGTTCTTCGACGAAATCGAAAGCCTGCCGCTGGAGACGCAGGGCAAGCTCCTGCGGGTGCTCGAGGAGCGCGCGGTGACGCCCCTGGGGGCCAACGACGTCCGCAGTCTCGACTTCCGCGTCATCGCCGCCTCGAAGGTGGACCTGGCCGAGGAGGTCAAGCGCGGCGCCTTCCGCGCCGACCTTTTCTACCGCCTGGGGGTGGTCAGGATCCACGTCCCGCCGCTGCGCGAACGTCGCGCCGACATCCCGATCATATTCGGGCACTTCCTGGCCGCAGCGGCGGCGCGCCTGCGTCGCGAGCAGCCGCCCCTGACCGACGCTATCCGCCGCAAGCTCCTGGAGCACGACTGGCCGGGCAATGTCCGCGAACTCGAAAACTTCGCGACCGGCGTGGTGCTCGGCATCGATGGGCAGCCAGGATCGGCGGGCGGCGATGCGTCCGTCCAAAGCCTCCCGGAACGCATCGAGGCCTACGAGGGCGCGCTCATCCGCGAGGCGCTCGCCAGCCACGCCGGCGACGTCCGGTCCACCCTGGAGACGCTGCTGATTCCGCGGAAGACCTTCTACGACAAGCTCCAGCGACACCACATCTCGATCGACCATTACCGACCCGCTCGCGACGTCGGCCCCTCGGCGAAGCCGGTGCGCTGACGCCCCCATCTGTGTGGAATGTCGCACACGTTCGTGCCATCGGCGTGCCAGGCGTCGCGCAGCGTCAACGGTCAGTCGTGAATTCCCGAAGAAATTCAACGGCCACCGTCGGGACAAAATCGACTGGCGACCCTCTTGGCGCAAGATAGACTCGGCCACACGCAACGCGATTTGAGACGGGGAAACCCCGCGGCGTGAGGCGTGAATTGGGTAGGAGACGCGTGATGGGCGAAGGCGGCCGAGGTTTCAACCCGTTGACCGTCTCTCCGGACCTGGGGGTTGCCCGGTGACCGCGCTGGCGTCGAACTCCCCGGCGCAAGGCGCCGCGCCGCCGGTGGCGACGACGGCCCCGTCGTCCGCCCGCTCCGGTTTCCACAAGACCCTGATGTGGCTGCACACCTGGGTTGGGCTGACCTTCGGTTTCGCCCTGCTGTTCCTGGCGGTGACGGGCGGGGTGCTGGTGATGCGCCCGCACTTCGAGGACGCCCTCAACAGGCGCCTGGTGTCGGCGCCGGCCTGCGCCGCGCCGCTGGC
The DNA here is from genome assembly GCF_028290885.1 of Phenylobacterium sp. Taxonomy (GTDB): domain Bacteria; phylum Pseudomonadota; class Alphaproteobacteria; order Caulobacterales; family Caulobacteraceae; genus Phenylobacterium. The sequence continues at coordinate 13,055 of NZ_JAQGIZ010000139.1, read as the reverse complement.
CCTCGACGACCTCGCCGCCCGCGCCCGCGCCGCGCACCCCGAGGACAAGGTCGGCAGCATCGAGATCAACGCCGATGCGGCCTCCTCGATCGCGGTGAAGTTCAACAACAAGGACTACGTCTATCTCGATCCCTGCAGCGGCCGGGTGCTCGGCCAGCAGAACCAGTACGGCGGCCTGTTCGGCGTCATCGACGGGCTGCATCGCTTCCGGTTCATCGACAACGGGCGGAAGATCGGCGGCACGCTGAGCGCGATCACCCTGGTTTTTCTGGTGATCGGCGGGGTCTACCTGTGGTGGCCGCGCTCGCGCCGGGCGCTCAAGGGCGCGCTCACCTTCAACGCCCGGAGCCCTGGCATCGGCCGCACCCTCAGCCTGCACAAGGTGGTCGGCGTCTACGCCGCTGCGTTGCTGCTCGCGATGACGATCACCGCGCTGCCGCTTTCGTTCGACTGGGCCAAGAACTTGATTGTCGTGGCCACCGGCACGCCGGCGGATTCGGCGCCGCCGCCGGAGGCTGCGGCTGGCTCGGCGAAGCTCCATGCCGGCGTCAAGGGCGCCGCCCGGGCACCCGGCCAAAAAGCCAAACGCCTCAAGATGCAGGACCTGTGGGCCCTGGCGAAGGCCGACGTCCCGACCCTCAAGTGGGCGTCGATCAAGTACCCCAAGAAGGACGGCGTGGTCGAGGTGGAGATCCTCGAGCGCGGCATGCCGCACGCCAACGCGAAGTCCTTTCTCTATCTGGACGCGGCGACCGGCCAGACCCTTCGTTTGAGCCACTATCTGACCGACACCACGCTCGGGCGGAAGGTCTACCTCTACATACTGGCGCTGCACTCCGGACTGGTCGGCGGCCTGCCGTACCAGCTCGCCCTGATGCTGGTCTGCTTCTCGGTGCCGGTTCAGGCCTACTCGGGCTTCAGCCCCTATATCCGCAAGCAGTTCCGCAAATCCGCCAAGGCCGGGCTCTCGCTCAAGCTGGTCGCCAAGACGGTCGAGGCCGAGAACATCTGCAGCTTCGAGTTCGCCGACGCCAGGGGCCGGCCGCTGCCGGCGTTCAGCGCCGGGTCCCACATCGACTTGACCGTAGGCCCGGGCCTGATCCGGCAATTCTCGCTCTGCAACGATCCGAAGGAGACCCACCGCTATCTCATAGCGGTCCTGCGCGAGCCGCAGTCCCGCGGCGGCTCCCGCACCCTTCATGACGCGCTGGAGGTCGGCGATGTGCTGGAGGCGAGCCTGCCGAAGAACCACTTCCAGCTCGCGCACGCCGCCGGTCGTTCGATCCTGATCGCCGGCGGCATCGGCATCACCCCGATCCTGTGCATGGCCGAGCGGCTGTCGAACATCGGCGCCGCCTTCGAGCTGCACTACGCGGTCGCAAGCACCGCCAGGGCGGCGTTCGTCGACCGGCTCGAGCAGGCTGCGTTCGCCCAACAGGTCAAGCTCTACGTGAGCGACGAACGCCGGCGGCTCGATACTTGGGCCCTGCTGCGAGACGTCGATCCGGACGCCCACGTCTACGTCTGCGGACCGGAGCGGCTGATCGACGACGTTCTGGCGGCGGCCCGCGCTCTCGGTTGGCCCGACGCCAACGTCCATTGCGAATATTTCGTCGCCGAGGCGCACGACACCAGCAACGACCGCGACTTCGATGTCAGGCTGGCGAGCACGGGGCTCACGATCCACGTGCCGAGGACGACCTCGGTGGCCGCGGCCTTGGCCAGCCATGGAGTCGACATCCCTATGTCGTGCTCGGAAGGCGTTTGCGGCACCTGCCTGACCCGCGTGCTGCAGGGCGAGGTGGCGCACCGCGACCGGGTCCTCTCGGCGGCGGAGCGGGCGCGCGGCGATCAGTTCACGCCCTGCTGCTCGCGGGCGACGGGGCCGCTGCTGGTGCTGGATTTGTAGCGATCGGCCGGCGTTGGGCCTCGGCTCGCGCCGGAGGCTCGGTGAATGTGCTCGACCCGAGCGCGCGTTTGGATGGAGTTGGCATGGTGTTGGGGGGCAGGGACCAGGGGGCGAGCGCGCGGCGCTCGCGCCGATGGCGCCGTGATTGGGCGGGTCTTCTGGGCGTGGCCGTCGCGGCCGCGACGTCGACGGCGGCTTTCACAGCCCGCGCGGCCGACGAGGAGATCCAGGTCTACATGGACGAGATGGACGCCAAGGGGGCGTACGGCCTGGACGTCCATGTGAACTACGTCTCCAAAGGCCGTGGCGCGGACGTCGACTATGCGGGCCAGATGGCCTCGCAGGGCCGCTGGCGGATCACCCCGGAGTTCTCCTACGGCCTGACGCCCAACATCGAGCTGGGCGCCTATCTGCCGCTCACCACCATCGACGAGCACGGCAAGGCCGAGGTCGGCGGCGTGAAGGGCCGGATCAAATTCATCGCCCCGAAGGCTGCCGACAGCCCCTTCTTCTGGGGCGTGAATTTCGAGCTCGGCAAGGTGCGGCGCGACCTCGACATCAATCCCTGGAACGCCGAGCTCAAGGGCATCGCGGGTTACCGGAAGGGTCCGTGGACCGTGGCGGGCAACTTCAACGTCGACTGGGCGGTCTCCGGCCCGGCGCGCGGCCCAACGGCCTACCAATTGGCGACCAAGGTCACCTACGCCGTGCACGAAGGCTTCGAGGTCGGCGTCGAGAACTACAACGGCCTCGGCGATGCACAGCGTTTCGGGCGCCTCAGCCAGAACGACCAGCAGGTGTTTGCGGTCATCGACAAGTCCTTCGGCAAGTGGGACCTCGATCTCGGCGTCGGCCACGGCTACGGCCAGCCTGAGGATCGCTGGGTCTTCAAGGCTATCGTCGGCGTGCCGATCGACTGATGGCCAGGACGCTCAACCCTTCCACCGGACCGGTCGCCTACGGTCCTGTCGCCATGGCCCTGCATTGGGCCATCGCCGCGCTCATCGTCGTCGCCGGAATCCTTGGCCTGCTCCACGATTCCTGGCCGAAGGCGACGCAGGCCTTCTGGATCAACATCCACGCCGTGACCGGCCTGTTGATTCTGGCGCTGGTTGCGGCGCGGATCTGGTGGCGGCTGCGGCACACGCCGCCCGATCTGCCGCCCGACGTCGGCGAGTTTTCCGCCCGGCTGTCCTACCCGGTCCACCTGCTGCTCTACGCCTTGCTGCTGGTCATTCCCCTGATCGGCATCGTGACCTTCGTCTGGCATGGCCGCGTCTTCGATTTCGGCCTCGTCCGGCTGGACTTCGGCGTGAAGTCGAACCGGGCGGTCTTCCACCCCACCGAAAACCTCCACGGCTACCTGGCCTATGCGCTGTTCGGGCTGGCCGGACTGCACGCCTTGGCCGCGCTCTGGCATCACCTTGTCCTGCGCGACGGTGTGCTCATGCGGATGTGGCCATCCAGCAAACGGACATGACCCCTATGCGAGTCCTCACGATCCTGGCGGCGGCGATCGCCTTGATGGCTGCAGCTCCGGCGGCCCGCGCCGCCGACTGGCGTGACCAGGGGGCGAGGTCGCTGATCATCACCTATCAGGTGGCGCCGGCGGACCGTCCGGCGTTCAGGGCGGCGGTCCGCCGATCGACCCTGCCGCGACTGGACGGCCTGCGCTCGGCGGGCGAGCTCACGTCCTACCACGTGCTGATGAGCCGCTACGTGGACAGCGCCGGCTGGGACATGATGGCCATCCTCAATTTCCGAAGCGCCGAAGACCTCGCGCACTGGCGGTCGATCGAAACGATGGCCCCCGCCGGCCTGGATCCGCAGGCGTCGCGGCTGGTCCGGGGGATCGCATCGGCGCCGGCCGACCCCGCCCGCACGGGCGCGTCGCGGAGCGCGTCGGGCGAGGCGCCCGTCTACCTTGTGGTGCCCTACGACTATCTGGTCTCGACCGACGACTACCTGACCTACGTCGACGGCTACCTGCTGCCGCAGGTGAACGGGTGGATGGACGCGGGCGCGCTGGGCGCCTACGGGGTCTATCTCGCGCGCTACTATCCCGGTCGTCCCTGGTCCTCGATGCTGCTCCTGGAGTACCGCGGCGACGCCGGCCTGGCGCGCCGCGACGCGGTCGTGAAGGCGGTCCGCGCGTCGCTGGCGGCGTCGCCCGAATGGAAGAAGATCGCCGACAACAAGAGCACCGTGCGGGTGGAGAAACTGGCCGTCGTCGCCGATGAGCTGTTGCCTGAACCCGCACCCAGGCTCGTCCACAAGGGACGCCGCGACACGCCCGGCGCCCGTTCCGAACCAGGTCGCGGGCGGCCCTACCTCCACACACCCTAGGAGGGCTGACGGTCCTCCGGCCTCGCCAACACTTGAAGGACCCGCGTTCCGATGCCGCCTATCAGGATCGTCCAGCGCCGCCCGAATCCGGTTTTCAGCGCCGAATATCGCCAGCTCGTGGCGATCCTCATCGAAACGCGCCGGCACGCCGGCGTCAGCCAGCGCGCCTTGGCCGACAAGCTCGGAAAAGCCGCCTCGCACGTGACGATGATCGAGCGCGGCCAGCGTAGGGTCGATGCCCTCGAGCTCTATCGGGTGGCCAAGGCGCTGGACGTCGACCCCGTCGAACTGTTTCGGCGGATCGCCTTCAGTCTCGAGGGACTTGGCTAGGGTAGGACCGCCCGGCCGGCTCGGGCGGCGGCCGGCTTTTGGGCGAGCCCGCCGGACGACGCAAGCCGACCCCGCGCGGCAGGCGCAGAGCAAAGAATTTGCCTGCCCTGTCGGCTGGGAGGATGCTGCCGCGTCTTTCAGATGAGCATCTGGAAGAGGAGCCTCATCATGGCCGGCCCAATCAACTCCGACACCTTCCGGGTGGAGCGTTCGATCGTGATCGACGCCCCCGCGCAGGCGATCTTCCCGCAGATCGACGACTTCCGCGCCTGGGCGGCCTGGTCGCCGTACGAGAAGATGGATGCGAACCTCGGCAAGACCTACTCAGGTCCGGCCCGCGGCAAGGGCGCGGCCTACGCCTGGGTCGGCAGGAAGGCGGGCTCCGGACGCATGGAGATCGTCCAGTCCGACGCGCCGTCGAAGGTCGTCATCCAGCTTGATTTCAGCAAACCGTTCACCGCGCACAACACCGCGGAGTTCACCCTGGCGCCGCAAGGGTCGGGCACGAAGGTGACCTGGGCCATGTTCGGCCCGAACACCCTGATGTCGAAGGTGATGGGTCTGTTCTTCAGCATGGACAAGCTGGTCGGCCCGCAGTTCGACGAAGGGCTGACGAGCCTCAAGCGCCTGGCCGAACAGAAGGCCGGCGCGGTTTCCGCCTGACGGGCTCGCCGGCTCAGCCGGCGATCCGGACGATCTCCGCGAGCATCTGGCCTGGCGAGAAGGGTTTCGGCACGAAGCCGTTCATGCCCGCGGCGCGATAGGCCGCCTGGTGGTGGGTCATGACGTCGGCGGTGAGCGCCACGATCGGCACGTCCGCCTGCGGCTGCGGCAGGTCGCGGATGCGGCGGGTGGCTTCCATGCCGTCCATGCCAGGCATGTTCACGTCCATCAGGATCAGGTCGTAGCCGCCGCGGGCCGCCGCGGCGATGGCCGCTTCGCCGCTGTCGGCGGTCTCGGCCTCGGCGCCCAGCGCCTCGAGCGACTTCAGGCCGATCACGCGGTTGGTGCGGTTATCGTCCACCAGCAGGACCTTCAGGCCCGCCAGCGGCGCATCGCCGGCCTTGGCCTGCGGCGCGGGCGTGAGGGGTTCGGCATGCGGCGCGGCGATCTCGAACCAGAAGACCGAACCCACGTCCTCGGTGCTCTCGAAGCCCATCTCCCCGCCCATCAGCTCGGCCAGGTTGCGGGAAATGGCGAGGCCAAGGCCGGTGCCGCCGAACTTGCGGTCGGGCCCGGCGTGGGCTTGCTGGAAACGGTCAAAGAGCGCGGCCTTGGCGTGCTCGGGCACGCCGACGCCAGTGTCGTGCACCTCGCAGCGCAGCTTTCGCGGCGCGCCTTCGACGTAGCGCATCCGCACTTCCACGCCGCCGGTGTCGGTGAACTTGACGGCGTTGCCGATGACGTTGAACAGGCACTGGCGCAGGCGGACCGGGTCGATCTCCGCCCAGCCCATCTGCTCGGCGACAGCCCGCATGTAGAGGTTCTTGGTGTCGGCCTGGGGATGCAGCAGAGCCACGACGCTGGCCATCACCGCCGCCGGATCGGTGGGCGTCGGCGCCACCTCCAGCTTGCCGGCTTCCATCTTGGAGAAGTCGAGCACGTCGTCGATCAGTTGGGCCAGCATGTCGCTGCAGGCCAGCGCCTCGCCCAGGAGGTCGCGGCCCTCGACGCTCAGCGCCTCGCGCTCCAGCAGGTTGAGCACGCCCACGATGCCGTTCATCGGCGTGCGGATCTCGTGGCTCACCGAGGCCAGGAAGCTGGACTTCGACGCCGTCGCCGACTCCGCCAGGCGGCGTGCGTCGGTGAGCGCCAGCTCCTGGCGCTTCTCCTCGTCGATGTCGAGCAGCAGGCCGATGCCGCGGACGGGTGCGCCGGCAGGGTCGCATTCGGTCTGCCAATAGACCCGCACCCAGATCGCGCCCTCCGCGCGCACCACGCGGGCCTCGCTGGAGACCGCCTGGCCGGCCTTCTGGCTGGCCTCGCCCATGGCGCGCAAGGTGTCGCGGTCGTCGGGATGGAAGATCATGCGCGGATCGTCCGCCGCAGCGGCGGCGGCGATGGCCTCTTTACCCAGGACGTCGCGGAACTCCGGCGACAGCCAGTACTCGCCCTTGAGGTAATCGTAGCCGAAGACGCCGGCGCGGGCGGCGGTGAGCGCCAGCTTCAGCCGCTGCGCATTGGCGTTGGCTTCGTCCCGGGCCTGGGCCAGGTCGGTGACGCTCTGGCTGATGCCGTACATCTCGTAGCGGCCGGATTTCAGCTTGCGGCCCGAGCGGTAGAGCACCCGCAGGTGGCGCCAGCCCCCGTCGCCGGTCCGGTAGCGCATCTCCGCCTCGGCCGCGCCTTCGCCGCGGGTCAGGCGTTCGCGGATGGCGTCGTCGATGGCGCGGTCGTCCTCGTGCTGAACGGCTCGCAGAGCGGCGAGCGGCACGGGTTCGCCGATCGCCGCGTGGCCCAGCGCGAGTTCGCTGGGAAAGTGATAGACCTCGGCGTCGGGGTCGTAGCGCCAGACGCCGACCTCGGCGTCGTGCATCAGCCGTCCGCGAGCCGCGAAATCGGCCTTCATCCGCTCGAGCACGGTGCGCTCGCCGGTGACATCGACGAGGAGCGCCAGGGTTTGCTCGCCGTGGGCCTGGAGGTCCAGGCGCAGCCAGCGCGGCCCGTCGGCGTATTGGAAGCCGAAGGTCTGGACGCCGTCGCCGGGCGGGACATCGCTCGCCGCCGAGCACAGGCGCTCGCGCAATGGCTCGCCGAGCAAGCTGGCGGCGGGCACCTCCAGCAGCTCCGCCAAGGCGGCGTTGACCTCCAGGATGGCGAGTTCGCCATCCAGCACGGCCATCGGCATCGGCAGGGTCTCGAAACCCAGGCCGTAGGCCCCGCCGGTCGCGGCGTCCTTGGAGGCGTGCAGCGCTGCCATCGGGGAAGGATCGCGCCATCAGGTTAAGGCTTCCTCCTATCTGTCGGCTTCCGGACATTTTCCGGCGCCAGCCGCCTTTCGTAAGCGGGGTATGGCGCGCGCGATTGCCGCCTTGATTGTCGTCGCGTCACCTCTAGCCTGATGCCGAAAACGCCGAAGGAACGCCGACGCCATGACCGACACGCTCGACTCCGTGGGGACCGAAAAGCCGGCGGCCAACGACCTCGGCTTCGATCCCGAGGCGTTGCGGGCCAAATACCGCGAGGAGCGCGACAAGCGCCTGCGCGGCGACGGCAACGCCCAGTACCGCGAGATCGCCGGCGAGTTCGCCCACTACCTCGAAGACCCCTACGTCGAGCCGGGATTCACCCGCGAGGCGCTGACCGACGAGGTCGAGGTGGTGGTGGTCGGCGGCGGCTTCGGCGGCCAGCTGGCGGCGGCTCGGCTGCGCCAGGCGGGGATCAAGGACATCCGCATCATCGAGAAGGGCGGCGACTTCGGCGGCACCTGGTACTGGAACCGCTATCCCGGCGCGGCCTGCGACATCGAAAGCTACATCTACCTGCCGCTGCTGGAAGAGCTGGGCTACGTGCCGACGGAGAAATACGCCCGCGCGCCGGAGATCCTGGCCCACAGCCGGGCGATCGGCGAGCATTTCGACCTCTACAGGGGCGCGCTCTTCCAGACCGAAGTGACCCGGATGGCCTGGGACGAAGCCTCGGCGCGCTGGATCGTCGAGACCAGCCGCGGCGACGCGCTGAAGGCGCGGTTCGTGGTGATGGCCAACGGGCCGCTGCACCGGCCGAAGCTGCCCGGCATCCCGGGCCTTTCGAGCTTCGGGGGCCACTCGTTCCATACCAGCCGCTGGGACTACGACTACACCGGCGGAACCTCCGACGGCGGGCTGACCGGCCTGGCCGGCAAGCGCGTAGGCGTGATCGGCACCGGGGCGACCGCCGTGCAGTGCGTGCCGCACCTGGGCGAAGGCGCTGGCGAGCTCTTCGTCTTCCAGCGCACGCCTTCCTCCATCGACGTGCGCAACAACCGGCCGACCGACCCGGACTGGGCCGCGAGCCTCGAGGCCGGTTGGCAGCAGCAGCGGATGGACAACTTCAACATCCTGCTCTCCGGCGGCTTCCAGGAGGAGGACCTGGTCAACGACGGCTGGACCGACATCATCGGCAACATCCTGCTGCTGGCCCGCAGGAAGATGGCCGCCGGCGAGGTGGTCGAGAACCCCGCCGCGCTGATGCAGCTCGCCGACTTCAAGAAGATGGAGCAGGTGCGCGCCCGGGTCGACCAGACCGTGCGCGACCCCGCCACCGCCGAGGCGCTGAAGCCCTACTACAACCAGTTCTGCAAGCGGCCGTGCTTCCACGACGAATACCTGGCCGCCTTCAACCGGCCGAACGTCCATCTGGTCGACACCCAGGGCAAGGGCGTCGAGCGGATCACCGAAAGGGGCGTGGTGGCAAACGGCGTCGAGTACGAGCTCGACTGCCTGATCTACGCCACTGGCTTCGAGGTCGGCACCGAATACACCCGCCGCTCAGGCTATGAGCTGCACGGGCGCGGCGGCCTGACGCTGTCGGAGAAGTGGAAAGACGGGCTCTCGACCCTGCACGGCCTGCACAGCCGCGGCTTCCCCAACTGCTTCATCATCTCCAACGCCCAGTCGGGGTTCACGGCGAATTTTCCGCACATGATCAATGAGCAGTCCAAGCACATCGCCTACGTCCTCAAGCACGCCGCCGACCATCAGGTGCGGGTGGTGGAGGCTTCGGCGGAGGCCGAGGAGGCCTGGGTGCAGACCATCATCGACCTCTCCATCATGCGGCAGAAGTTCCTCGAGGAGTGCACGCCCGGCTACTACAACAACGAGGGCAATGTGCAGGCGATGAGCGCCCGCAACGGCTCCTACGGCGCGGGGCCGGTGGCCTTCGCCAAGGTGCTGGAGGACTGGCGCGCGGAGGGGAGCCTCGCGGGACTGGAGCTCAACTAGCCGCCGCTGACGTCCACGCCCTCAATCTTGCGACCCTCCTTCTCCGCCTGCCGCGCGCCGGCGAGGATGCCGGGCAGGGCGTAGTTGCCCTCGTGGCAGGCGTACTCGTAGACCGGGCCCTTGGTGGCGTTGAGCGGCATCTCGGCCTTCCACACCTGGCTGTAGGTCGCCGGATCGTCGACGGCGAACCGGTAGAGGATCTGGGTAGGCGAGACGCGGGTGAAGCGCTCGGTCACCCGGGCCGCGGGCGACAGGTAGATCGAGTTGTCGAAATAGGGCCTGAGGCTCTCGCCCGGATTGAAGTTGGTGGTCTCGACCACCAGGGTGTCGCCCTCCCACCAGCCGACGCTGTCGCCCATCCAGGGCCGGATGTCGGCCTGCGGATGCTTGCGGTCGGTGAGCCGCACGATGCGGGCGTCGTGGTTCATCTCCACCAGGATCGCGACGGCGTCCTTCGACTGCACGATCTGGTAGTTGTTGTTGTAGAGCACGTTCAGCATCGGCGGGCCGGCCGTGGAGCCGAAGCCCAGGATGCAGCGCTCGCCCAGCGGCCGGGTTTCCGGCCCGTCCCAGCCGTTCCGGGCCTTGCGTAGGGCCTCGACATAGGCCTTCCGTCCGGCGGGGCTGTAGGGCAGTTGGCCGTTCGCGGGATCGACGAGCCAAGAGGTGCGCACCTGGCCGTCGATGCGGCCGAGCGCGACGCCGGGATCGGTCCAGGCGGCGTTATAGCCGCCCGGGTCGTTGGCCGCGGGCGGGGCGCCGGCGTTGGGGTCGCTGGGCTTGTCCTGCGCGGCGCGGAAGGCCGCACGGCGCTTTTCCACGGCCTGCGCCTCGGCGTCGGTGAGCGTGAGGGTCTTGAACATCGGCGGCCGCTGCAGGCTGGTCAGCGAGGCGTTGGTCCAGGTCCCCTGCAGGTCGGGCTGGCCGAAACCGTTCTTCGGCGCGTGATAGCCGGCGGCCTGCGCCGTGGCGGCGGCGGCCAGCAGGCTCAGGAAGGCGAGGCGGGCGAGGGGACGGGCGAGGCGGGTCATGGGGCGGATTGTTCGCCGCCGCGGCCCGGCTTGCAAGCGGGCTCGGCCACCGCCCGGGCAGGGGCGGCTGCTCGCGAAGGTAACCGCCCCTCTACTGGTCGTAGTCGAAATTCGGGGACTTGGCCTTGGCCGGGGCGCCGAAGGTGTAGACGAAGCCGATATAGGCGACCCGCCCGAGCTGATGGCGCACATAGGTGTCCTGCAGTTGCGGCGTGCTCACGACCCGGGTGAACCTCTGGCCGTCGAACAGGTCCGAGACGGTGAACACCGCGGCGAGGTCGGGCCGCAGCTGGCGCCGATAACCCAGGTTCACCTGGTTGATCGCGCCGACGAAGCCCTGCGGCGTCAGCCGCCGGTCCGTTCGGGTGAAGGAGATCTGCGCCGTGTCGGCGGTGGTGGGCCGGTAGTCGAGCCCGGCCTTCAGGTTGAGCCCGTTGGTCGATTGCAGGCCGGCGCCGCCCAGCGACCCGGGGTCGATCTGGGCATGGAACAGCTCACCGCTCAGGTTGAACGAGAGCTGGGAGCCGAGCTTGCCGTTGGCGTTGAAGTCGAGGCCCGCCGATTGGCTTTTCGGCAGGTTCATCTTGGTCGCCAGGACCACATCGGCGCTGACCGGGGTGATCACGTCGGTGACGCTGTTGCGGTCGACCCGGTAATAGGCCGTGGCGCCATAGGTCAGCCGGCTCACGGTTCCGGCGTAACCCAGCTCGTAGGACCAGGTGTCCTGCGGCAGCAGGTTCGGATTGCCGGCCCGCAGGTTGTGGGTGTCCTGGTAGTCGGTGAACGGATTGAGCGACTCCGGATTGGGCCGCGTGACCCGCCGGCTGACGCTGGCCATGAGCTTGGCGTCGTCTCCCAGGGCGCGGTCCAGGTGCAGGCTCGGATAGGCGCCGAAATCGTCGCGGCCGCCCGCGACGCCGCCGGTGATCTGCAGGGTGGAGACGTGCGTCGCCTCCAGCCGCAACCCCGCCTGCAGCCGCCACGGCCCGAGCGGGGTCTCATACTGTCCGTAGGCGGCATTGACCTGCTGGCGGTAGCGGAAGTGGTTGGTGACGGCGGGATTGGTCGCGCGCTGGCCGGTCGCCGGATCGAGGTTGTCGCCGACGTTGTCGAAGGCGTTGCGGTCGTCCTCCAGATCGTAGCCGAGCTTCAGCTCGCGGTCGTGGGCGAGCGGCAGGTCGTAGTCGGCGCTGAACTCGGTCTTCACGAGGTCGAGGCCCAGGCGGAGGTCGTCGAAGCTGGGGACGGCCGCGGGCAGGGTGAAGGTGTTGCGATAGGCGTAGCGTTCGCGTTCGCCGGTGACGCTGCGCTGCACCGCCAGGTCCAGCGTCTCGCCGGGGCGCCAGAGCTTCTGCTCGAAGCGGGCGCTTTCGTCGGCGTCCACGCTCCATTCGTGGCCGTCGCTGTGGCGGTCGGAGATGCTGGCGGGCGAGGCCGCGGTTGGTCCGCTCAGGTCGTGCTGGTCGAAGTACCGCTGGCCGGTCAGCTCGCGGTGGCTGAAGGAGGCGCCGAACGACTGGCTCGCGTTCAGCTCGTAGTCGAGGCCCGCCTTCACCGACGGGATCAGCCTGCGGAAATGCTCATCGATGCTTTGCTGGCTCTGGACGAGCGCATTCGAGGCGGGGTCGGTTTCCGACCGGTTGGTGGTCGTAAGCCGCTCCTTGGCGTCCTGGCGAAGGCCGACACCGCCGGACAGCTTGAGCTTGCCGCGGTTGTAGGCGCCATCGAGGCCGAGGACGTAGCGCCGCTGGTCGCCGACGCTGAGGCGGCCCACCCCGGAGAACCCCGGCTGGCGGGTCTTCTTGGTGACGATGTTGATCACGCCGCCCGACCCCTCGGCCTTGAATTGCGTCGGCGGGTTGGTCAGCACCTCGATCCGGTCGATGTCGCTGGCCGGCAACTGCAGCAGGCTGAGGCCGCGGGTGGCGCCGGAGAACTGCGCCGAGGGCTTTCCGTCGACCAGGATCGTGACGTTGCCGTCGCCGCGCAGGGTCGGCACGCCGTCCGCGTCGACCGCCACCGAGGGCACCTGGTTGAGCACCTCGGCGGCGGAGCCCGAGGTCGCCTGCAGGTCGTTGCCGATGGTGTAGACCTTGCGGTCGAGCAGGGTTTGCGTGGGGGGCCGCTCCGCTGTGACCACCACGGCGCCCACGGTGACGGGCGGCGCCGGGGCCGCGGAGGTCCCCGCAGCCTGAGCCCGGGCGCCCGCGGCGGGGGCGAGCGCCAGCAGCGCCAGGAGCCCCGAGACACGACGCATGTAAGATTCTCCCCGGGCGACTCAGGCGTCCATTTGCACGGGGCCACCTGACGGGCTGATGACGGGCGGATTGGCATTCGCCAAGCTGACGGTGGTTTGCGAGACCCGCTGGGCCGCGGTCGGGCTCTAGCCCTAGGCGTTCCTGGCCATCAGGCCGCCGTCCACGGGGATCGTGGCTCCGGTGATGTAGGAGGCGGCGGGCAGGCAGAGGCTCAGGGTGATGTGGGCCACCTCCTCCGGGCGGCCGTAGCGGCCGAGCG
>NZ_JAQGIZ010000135.1 GCF_028290885.1 Phenylobacterium sp. | reverse complement strand
CCCGGCCCGAGGGCGGCGGCGGCCTGCCGCCGGCCCGCGGGTTCGTGGCGCTCGCGGCCTGCTTCCTGTACCTGGCGTTCATCGTCGGCGTCTGGGTCTACGCCGAGCCGCTCTCCAAACAGGCCGGACATCTGCCGTCCGTCGTGGGAACGGCCGTCTCGCTCTCCCTGGCCTTTCAGGTGGCTGGCGGCGCCGCGGCCACGCTGCTCGCCGGCCGCCTGCGCTGGTTTCCCACCCTGCTGGTCTGCACCGTGCTCGACCTCGGCCTCCTCGCGGTCTTTGCGACCCTGCCCGGCCCGACGATGTTCCTGGCGGCGTCCGCCGCGTTCGGATTCATCTGGCTGTTCCTGATGCCGTTCCTGGTGCCTATGACCATCGAGGCCGATCCCAGCCGCCGGGCGGCGGTGCTCCTGGGCGGCGCCCAGCTGCTCGGCGGAAGCCTTGGCCCGCTCATGGCCTCGCTCGTCGTCACCGACACCGACGCCCGCGGCGCGCTGGCCTTCGGCGCCGGCTGTCTGGTGGCCGGCTTCGCCCTGGTCGCAGGCCTGCATCTTCGGCCCGCGCGCGGCCGATCGCCGGTTTGACCTTACGGAACTTCTATGCGCTTGAGGGCCCATGGCGCGGAACGTCCGGCAAACTGAGGCTTCCCCGAGCCTGCTCCGCAGACCGCCGCGGCAGGACCGCGGCGTGCAGACCTATGAGCGGCTGCTGGACGTGGCCGGCGAGCTCCTGGCCGACGTCGGCATCGAGCGCATTTCGACCAACCTGATCTGCGCGCGAGCGGGTATGACCCCGCCCGCCCTCTATCGCTATTTCCCCAACAAATACGCGGTCCTGGAGGCGTTGGGCCGCCGGTTGATGGACCGGCAGAATACGGTGCTTTTCACCTGGCTCGATCGCCACGCGCCGCAGGGCGTAGAGGCGCTCGGCGACGCCGTGGAGGAACTGCTGCGGGCGACGGCTCAGGTGACTTCCGCAGAACCGGGGGCCATCTGGACGCTGCGGGCGCTGCGCGCCGTGCCGCAGCTGGCGCACGTGCGGATCGAATCCCACCGGCTGGTCACCGATCGCCTGGTCGGGGCCTACGGGCCGCTGCTGCCCGAGATGCCGCGCGAGGTGCTCTGGCGTCGGCTGCGCATCTCGGTGGAGCTCGGCTTCGCCGTGGATGAGATGCTCACCGAAGAGGATCTCATTCCCCGCGACGATCTCTTCCGGGACGCCGCCCAGCTGTTGCGGCATTCGCTTCTGCTCTGATCGTGTGGGGGCGCCGGCAGGCCGTCAGTAATAGCGCGGGATTGGGCCGCGCTGCGGGGTGCGGCGTTCCTCGAGATCGAACATCACTTCGTCCACGTAGCACCAGCCCCAGCCTTCCGGCGGGTCGTAGCCTTCGATGATGGGATGATGGGTGGCGTGGAAGTGCGCGGTGGCGTGGTGGTTCGGCGATTGGTCGCAACAGCCGACGTGGCCGCAGGTTCGGCAGAGCCGCAGGTGCAGCCACACCGAGCCGATCTTCAGGCATTCCTCGCAGCCCAGCGCGCTGGGCGTCACCTCTCGAACTCCGGCGGTATGCGGACAGGCGTCTTCCATGGCGGCCTCCTTCGGCGGGCAGAGTGTCCGGACTGGAGCCCGCGCGCAATCGGCGGTCTGGCGCGGCCCCGCGGGCTGACTTTTTCGGCGGCCATCCTATGTTCCGAGGCGCCGCATCTCCGAAGGGGGACGCCGCGCATCCGTCAATGGGAGACCTGCTGATGGTCGATGAAGTCAGGCGTTCGACAGCAGACGATTCCGGGCTGGGAGGCCTGCAACTGCTGGTGGGCGCGGGACCGGCGCGCTTCGTGGCGGACGAGCCCGTGGCCCTGGGCGGTCTCGACCTTGGCCCCACGCCGCATGAGCTGGTGTCGGCGGCGCTCGCCGCCTGCGCCGCCCAGACCCTGCGCCTTTACGCCAGGCGCAAGGGCTGGCCGCTCGGCGCCGTTCACGTGGAGGTCGCGCACGCCAAGGACGCCGCAGCCATGCCGCCGGACCAGTTTCTCGTCATCGTCCGCCTCGATGGACCGCTGTCGATGGAACAGCAGGAGCGCCTGATGGAAATCGCCGACAACTGTCCCGTCCACCGCCTGCTGGTCGGGGGCGCGGGGATCACCACAGAGCAAGCTCCGCTTGCGGACGAAACCGCGACCCTAGCTGGCGGCGTTCCTTAGCGCCTCCACCTGCTTGGCGGTGACCGACGACGGCTTGGCGCCGAAGCGGGCGGTGACATAGTTGGCCACCGCCGCGATCTCGGCGTCGCTGTACGACCGGCCGAACGCGGGCATGACGGCCAGGCCGTCGACCGTGCGCCGATTGGCGCCGGAGATCACCACCTGGGCGACGTTGGTCGCGGTCGGGTCGTTGACCGCGCGCGAGCCGTTGAGGGTGGCCAGGGGCGTCAAGGAGCCCTGCCCGGTCCAGCTGTGGCAGCTGGCGCAGACGCCTTCGAAGATCTGCTTGCCCAGCGGGTCGAAGCTCGCCGCGACCTTCTCCCGATGGGAAGCAGGCGCCGGTCCGGGAACGGGCGGCGGCTGCGAGGGCGTGGCGATCGGGGGCGCCGTGCGGACGTAGGTCACCAGCGCCTTGACGTCCGAGGGGGTCAGGTACCGCAGGCTCAGGTCCACCGCCTCAGCCATCGGTCCCGCCGCCGCGCCGCGTCCGGGTGTATGGCCCTGCGACAGGTACTGGGCGAGCTCGGCGTCGCTCCAGCCGCCCACGCCGGTCAGCCGGTCGCTGGTGATGTTGAACGCCCGCCAACCGGCCGCGACCGCGCCGGCGTACTTCTGCCGGTTGTCCAGCGCCTGCAGGAGGTTGCGCGGGGTGTGGCAGTCGCCGCAGTGGGCCATGGCTTCCGAAAGATAGGCGCCGCGGTTCCATTCCGGGCTGCGGTCCAGGTCCGGCCGGAAGCGATGGTCCCGGTTGAACAGCCAGTCCCAGACCACCATCAGGCGACGCTGGTTGAAGGGGAAGACCAGGGTGTTGTCGGGCGTCGCCTGGTGAACGGGCGGCAGGCTGAACAGGTAGGCCTTGATCGCCAGGGCGTCGGCGTCGGTCATGTAGCTGAAGGCGGCGTAGGGCATGGCCGGATAGAGACGGACGCCTTGGTCGTCGACGCCCCGATGCACCGCGGCCAGGAACTGGGGGTCGGTCCAGGCGCCGATGCCGGTGTCGCGGTCCCGGGTGATGTTGCTGGAGTAGATGACCCCGAAGGGCAGTTTGAACGCCAGGCCGCCGGCGAACGGCTTACCGCCCCTGGCGGTGTGGCAGGCCTGGCAGTCGGCGGCCCGCGCCAGGTATTGGCCGCGGGCGACGGGGTCGGTCGAGGTGAAGTCGGCCGGGACGCCGGTCGGCGAGGGGCCAGCGTAGGCGGTCAGCTCGACCCTTCGGCCGTGGGCGAAATCCATCGGACCGGGACCGAACGCGATCCAGGCGAAGGCTCCTACGGCGACTACGACGACGGCCGCGACGGCGATGAGCAGGGTGCGGCCGAGCGTCATGCGGTTTTCCTCCCCGCCAGGATGTCACGGTCGACGGGCAGACTGCGCAGGCGCTTGCCCGTGGCGGCGAAGATGGCGTTGGCCAGCGCCGGGAACGCCGCCACGGTGCCCGCCTCGCCGATTCCGCCGGGCGCCTCCCCGCTGGGTATGACGTAGACATCGATGGGCGGCGTCTCGTCGATGCGCAGCATCCGGTAGTCGTGGAAGTTGCTCTGCTGGACGCGGCCCCGCTCGATGGTGACGTGGCCGAACAGGCCGGCGGTCAGGCCGAAGATCAGCCCGCCCTGCAGTTGCGCCTTCACCGTGTCCGGATTGACGGCGATGCCGCAGTCGACGACGCAGACCAGGCGGCGGAGCTTGACCTCGCCATCGGGGTCGACGCCGACCTCCGCGACGGTGGCGATCCAGCTGGCGAACGAGGGCTGCACGGCGACGCCGCGCCCGACGCCACTCGGCAGGGGACTCCCCCAACCGGACTTCTCCGCGGCGAGCTTCAGCGCGGCCTTTAGGCGTGGCTGCTTGTCCAGATTGTCGAGCCGAAACTGGACGGGATCCTTGCCGGCCTTGTGCGCCAGTTCGTCGACGAAGCTCTCGATGACGAAGACGTTGTGCGCCGGCCCGACGCCGCGCCAGAAGCCGGTGGGCACGCCCGGCGGCTCCTCGCGGACATGCTCCACGTGGAAATTCGGGATGTCGTAGGGCATGTCGGCGGCGCTATCCACGGCGTCGAAATCCTTGCCCCCTACGAAGGCGGCGGGAAGCCAGCGCGCCAGCACCGACGAGCCGGTGATGACGTGCTTCCAGCCGACGATCTTGCCGCCGTCCAGCCGGGCGCTGAGGCGGTCGTGCCAGGCTGGGCGATAGACGTCGTGCTGGATGTCCTCCTCGCGGGTCCAGACGACCTTGACCGGTCCGTCCACGTGTTGGGCGATGCGCACGGCCTTGGTGACCATGTCGTGCTCCAGCCGCCGGCCGAACCCGCCGCCAAGCAGGTGGTTGTGGACGGTGACCTTGTCGAGCGGCAGGCCGGTGACCTGCGCGGCCGTGGCCTGGGCGCGGCTCATCACCTGGATGCCCACCCAGACCTCGCAGCTCGAGGGCGTCACATGCACGGTGCAGTTCATCGGCTCCATCGGCGCGTGCGCCAGGAACGGCACGTCATAGGTCACCTCGATCGCATCCTGGCTCAGCGACTTGGCGACATCGCCCACCGACTTGGCCACCACCCCCGGCCGGGTGCTGGCGGCCACGAGCCGCTCGCGGACCAGCGCCGTGTTGACGCTGGCGTTGGGACCCTCGTCCCAGGTGATGTTGAGCGCGTCGAGCCCCTGCTTGGCGGCCCACATATGGTCGCCGACCACGGCCACCAGGTCGTCCAGGACCACCACTTGGCGGACACCCGGCAACAGCTTGGCCTGGCTGTCATCCACATGCGCGACCTTGCCGCCGAACACCGGAGAATGGGCCACGGTGGCGAACTTCACGCCGGGCGGCATGGCGTCGATGCCGTATTTGGCCTGCCCGTTGACCTTCTCCGGCGTGTCCAGCCGCTTCAGCGGCTTGCCGATCAGGCGGAAGTCCTTGGGGTCCTTGATCGGCGGATCGGCGGGTGGCTTCAGGCCGGCGGCCCGGCCGGTCAGGGCCCCGTAGCCGATCCTGCGGCCGGTGGCGTCATGGATCACCTCGCCGGACTCCGTGCGCAGCTCGCCGGGCGCGACGTTCCAGCCCGCCGCCGCGGCCTGGACCAGCACCGCCCGGGTCCCCGCGCCGGCCTTGCGCAGCGGCTTCCACCAGGCGCGGACGGAATTGGAATTGCCGGTCGCCTGCAAGCCGAGCACCGGGTTGGCGTAGAGGGCGTCGCTCGGCGGCGCGTGCGCCGTCGTTACCTTCGCCCAGTCGGCGTCGAGCTCTTCGGCGAGGATCATGGAGATCGAGGTGTAGGTGCCCTGGCCCATCTCGACCTGCGGCATGATCAGGGTGACCTTGCCGTCCCGGTCGATGCGGATGAAGGCGTTTGGGGCGAAACCGGACCCGCCCGGCGCCGCGGCCTCGGCGGGCGCCAGGAAGCCCACCAGCAGGCCGCCGCCGAAGGCGGCGCCCACCTGCAACAGCACTCGGCGGGAGGGTTTGAAATCGAGGGCCGGCGGATCGGGCGAGACGGTCATTGGGAGACCCCTGTAGGACCGAGGGCGGGAACGGGCTCAGGTCGCCTTAGCGGCCTGTTTGATGGCTTCACGGATCCGGACGTAGGTGCCGCAGCGGCAGATGTTTCCCGCCATCGCGGCGTTGATGTCCGCGTCGTCAGGGTTGGGCGTGGCGGCCAGCAACGCCGCGGCCGACATGATCTGGCCCGGCTGGCAGTAGCCGCATTGGACGACCTCCAGGTCCAGCCAGGCCTTCTGGACCTTCGCGCCCACGGGCGTCGCGCCGATGCCTTCTATGGTGGTCACCGCGCGGCCGTTCAGCGCGCCGACGGACAGCATGCAGGACCGCAGCGCGCTCCCGTCCACGTGCACCGTGCAGGCCCCGCACTGCGCGATCCCGCAGCCGAACTTGGTTCCGGTAAGCCCCAGTACATCGCGCAACGCCCAAAGCAGCGGCGTGTCGGGCGAGACATCGACGTCATGGTCCTCGCCGTTGATCCTCAGCTTCACCATGGCCGGTCCCTCTCGCGCCGGCGGCCTGACCAGGGCCGCGCTGCCCTCACCCTAGAGCGTCCAAGAAGAGCACGGCGTGATCACAAAGAAGTCCGAGCACTCAAGGCACGCCGTGCGCAGAACGTGGATATAGGATCAATCTAGCGCTCGTCACGGGCTTGACCATGAAATTCGATCGGGCGCCTCCCGCTACCGAGGCGGCGGCTCGCCGATGCGCACGAAGCCGTGGCCGGCGTTCAGGTCGCGGCCGCCGCGGCCGATCAGGATCAGCTGCTCGAGGCGGCTCAGCCCCACCACCGCGGCGCTGAGCCAGAGCCAGCCCTGCCAGCCGGTAAGCGCGATCGCCGGCCACAGGCAAAAGAGCAGCAGCGCCCCGAGTTTCGCCGACCAGACGTGGAACATCATCAGCCGGCGGGTCATCAGCCAGGAGAGGCCGAGGTAGAGGATCGGCCCTCCGAACAGGACTGCGGCGGCCGGCCACTGGCGCATGATCAGGTCCGGATAGGCCAGCGCCAAGAAGCCGAGGATCGCCACGGAAAACAGGTTGTCGACCGCCGCGTCGAGCTGGGCCCCGAACTCCGAGGACTGCTTGAAGCGCCGGGCGAGCCAGCCGTCCAAAAGGTCGGTCGCGGCGGCCAGGATGTAGAGGCCGAGCGCCGCGGTCGGCAGGCCAGCCCACAGGAGGGCGAAGATCGGGGCGATCAGCAGGCCGCGGGAGAGGGTGACGGCGTTGGCCGGCTTGAACCTGCCGCGCTCGACCACCAGCGAGAGCGGGAACGGCGTGCGCTCAGGCGTCATCGACGTGGGGCACGCTAGGGGGCTGCGGTCAGACGCAGGGTCGCCGGGTTGTCCAGCAGGGTTTCGACGGAGAAGGCGTTACCGTGCATCGGGCAGACCAGCTCGCCCGCCGCATTCAGCCGCCCGAACTTCAGCGGCCCGCCGCGATGCGGGCAGCGGTTGGGTATGAGATAGAGCTCGTTGCGCGCCGAAAGTAGGAAGTACTCCACGCCATCTCGCCAGATCGGCGGCAAGTCGTGACCGATCCAGACCGGGGCGTCGTCGGGCGCGGGGATTGTCACGCCAGCACCCGGCCGATCGCCGCCGGTGGGAAGGCCGCGAAGTCGCGGGCCTCGTTCAACACGCCCAGCGCGCCCACCTGGATGCGCGCCGCGCCCAGGGCGGCAAGGTCGCTCGACGGCGTCACCGGCCGCCCCAGTCGCTGGCGGGGCTCCGGCGGCGCGCCGTAGGCGGCGGACGCGGCCGAGGCGAAGGCTTGGGAGACGCCCAGCAGGTGCGCTCCGGCGCGGGCGAAGGCGGCCTTGGTGAGTTCCGCGCCGGCTATGATCTCCGTCCCCACCTGCGCGCCGAACTTGGCCACCAGCGGCGTCACCGCCTCGTCGATCACCATTCGGGTGTGGTGCAGGTCGATGTGCGCGTGCTCGCCGAAGTAGCGGGCGTCGGCGTCGGGATGGAATTGGCGCAGGTAGCGGTGATGGGCGAGCGTCGAGCGCTGGTAGGCGGTCTCGGCGTAGAGCAGGAAGCCCACCTGCCGGAAGAAGTTCCGCGGGTTCTGGAACAGCCAGTGGATGGCGTTGTGCAGGGTCAGCGCCTCGGTGTCGAACCAGGGCCAATAGCCGTTGTAGGCGTCGTCCAGGTCGAAGCTGCGCATAGTCGCGCGGTAGAGGACGCTGTGCTTCCTGGCGTGGCTCCCGTAGCCGAACTCGTCGATCAGGATGCGGAAGAGGGCCGACTGCGGCTCCCCATATTCGCCCACCACGCCCAGCGCGGAAGCCGAGGCCTCGGCCAGCAGGTCCGGCGAGGACTGCACCAGGAAGTTTCGGTAGTGGTCGGCCCGCTGTTCGGCGCCGGCGAGGAAGGCCGTGAAGGCGTTCTCGGGGTTCTCGCGGATTTCGGCGAGCATCGCCTCGACATAGGCCGCGGCGTCGCCCTCCCCGCTCGGCGCGAGCGGCGCGATCAGCTCCGCCTCCAGCCGCGGCCGCAGCTCGGCGAGGGTCGCGAGCCGCGCCTCGTCGTAGTGCCGCAACATCGGCGCCAGGACGCCTCCTGCCGGCGCCTGGTCGGGCAACAGGACATAGCGCGCCTGGTAGCAGCGCATCAGCGCCTGGTGCTTCACGAAGGTCAGGAGCGTCGGATCGTCGCCCGCCAGGTCGATACGCGCGTCGAAGGCCGCGGACGGCGCAGGGCCGGAGGCCTCGGCCAGGCTCGCGGCCAGGTCCGCCAGCGGGTCATGGATGACGGCGTTCAAGGCGCGGCCTCGCGGCCATAGATCGAGACGCCGATCCCGCCCTTCACGAACCAATCGTCCATGCGCCAACGCGAGATCCCGAGATTGAGCCCCGGGCGGGGCGTCAGCGTCAGATAGGTCGGCGCGTCCGGATCGCCGGAGATGATCGGGATGTGCTTGATGATGATCTTCGAGACCAGATCGTGGCCGAACAGGCTCGAGAGCAGCGTCGAGCCGCCCTCGACGATCAGGCGTTTCACCCCGCGCGCCGCCAACAGCTTGGCAAGCGCCGCGAGGTCGACCTCGGTCTCGCCGCAGCAGACCACCTCCACGCCGGGCTTGGCCGTCAGCGCCGCGACGGTGGCGGCTTGAGCCGTCTTCGCCGTCGCCACCAGCGTCGGCAGGCCGTCGTTAAGCAGGGCGGAGCTCAGCGGCAGCAGGCCGTCGGAGGAAGGAATGACCCGGAGCGGGTTCGGCCCCGTCACATGGCGCACGGTCAGCTGCGGATCATCGACCCGAACGGTGTTGGCGCCCACCATGATGGCGTCGCTGAGCGCGCGCTGGCCGTGGAACCAGGCCTTCAGCTCATCGGTGGAGTAGTCGAACAGTTCCTTGCTGGACGAGGTTCGGTGGAGGGCGAGCTTGCCGTCGATGGTCAGCTCCGACAGCGTTGTAATCTCGATCATGCGCACTCTGCCGGCCGCCCTGGGATGCAGGCGGCATGGTGGCATCTGCCACCCGGGCTCGCAAATACGCCGTCAGGTCACGCGGCCGCGAGGCTGGCGTGAGTGGCGCCGAAGGAGGCGAGCGCGCCGGCCCGCTTGGGGGACCCGGCCCGGTAGATCAGCACCGACTTGGCGACCTTCCGGGCCGCGGCGATGGTGGTCGAGGCCCAGCCGAGGAATTCCGCGTCGCCGAGCCCGGGCGGACATTCGAGCGACAGAGCCTGCAGGCCGGCGCCCCTTAGCCGCTCCATGGTGGCAAGCGACGGACCCGCGAGCCGGCCGACGACCAGCAGCGAGAACGGCCGCACCAGCGAGGTCGCCGCGAGCAGGGCGCCCGGCGGCACGCCCTCGATGTCGTGGATCTCGCAGACCACGCCCAGCTTGACCAGGGTTCCGGCCTCTTTGAGGGGAGCCATGAGCTCCGTCCGGCCCCGCTGGGTCGACAGGCTCGAGAAGGAGAGCGGAACGATCAGGCTGAGCTGCTGCTCGCCCTCGGCCTCCACTTTCAGGCGATCGATGCCGCGGGTGATGGTGGCGAGGTCCGTGCGCAGGATGTCGACCGAGGACAGCGCCGCCACCTGCTGGGCGGTCAGCTCTTCGCCGGTGGCGATCACGATGACCCGGCGGATCATCCGAAAGCCGATGCGCGTGAAGCCCTTGAGCTCGTAGACCGGCTCGAGGGTCGCGGAAACGCGGATGTGCCGCCCGTCGCCCGATACGAACGGCGTCCACGGGTTGAGACCGCCCGGCGAGGTTTCGAGGTCGCCTTCTTGGGCTGGAAGCATAGCCGCCGCCTCGGCCGCCTCGGCTTCCTCGGCGGCTACGGCGCCGCTCTCGACGGCTTCCATCTGCCGGGCGTCGACCGGCTGGGCCTCCATCCGCCCCTTGGTCATGCGCGTCACCTGCATGACTCCGGCGGCCGCCATGTGGGACTCGCCAAGGAAATGGTTCAGGACCTCCCGCAGATAGCGCAGGCAGGCCGCCTGCCCGGCCAGGCGGCCCAATTCCGGCTGGATGATGAAGAAGTCGGTGTCCGAGACGCGAAGGAAGACGCCGCTGGTCGCCACGCCCCGTTGCAGCACCCGTTCGGTGAACGCGAACACCTGGTCCTTGCGGAGCGACCAACGGGTCCCGAAACGCTGCTGAACCGCCTCGACGGAAACGATGTTGACCTTGCCGGCCGCCATCATGTGCGGATCGCTGAACCGGTCGACGGAGGCCTGGACGTCGTCGGAGACCAGCCGCAGGGCGCCGGAGAGCTGGGCTAAGGCCTGGGCGTCCAGCGTCGGCGCCTCGGCGGCCGGGCGTGCGCCCGCGGGCTCTGCAGGGTGATCGGTCACTCCTGCGCTCTCGCTCACCGTGATCTCCCATTGCGGCTTTTCGGCCCCTAATATGACCGCTCGGGGTTAACGGATGCTCCACAACCTATGCACGAACGGCGGCGCCGGCCCCGAGCGGCAAACAGCAAGGAACCCCGCCGGGCGGTCGGCCCGACGAGGTTCCTGCGTCTGCAATGCTTGGCGGGACCTTAGGCGGTCGCCGCCGCGCGGATATCGCCTACTTCAGGTGGCCGGCGAGGTGCTTGTTCATCTCGAACATGCTGACCTTGTCCTTGCCGCCGAAGACCGGCTTCAGCTTGGCGTCAGCCAAGATGTCGCGCTTATTCTTCGGATCCTGAAGGTTGTTCTTCTTGATGTAGGCCCAGATTTTCGAGACCACTTCGCCGCGGGACAGTTGCCCCGGGCCGACTACAGCGGCCAACTCCGCCGAGGGCGTGAGCGGCTTCTGCAGCGCATTGGTTTTTTTGACGTCGGCCATAGGGGCTCCCCCAGCTAGATTCAGGCGGCTACCGCCACGCGTGTAGTGCGTGAAACTGAGTCGCTTGCAGGCATCCTAGGGGCAATTCCGCCTCGCGCCACCCCGAGAAGTGTTCAGGGGGCCTCCAGAAGCGAAAAACTCCGTTCGCGGGACATCTTAACCCTTGCCGGAAAGGGCGACGGTAACCTTAGCCGACAGGCCGGGCCGCAGCTTGGATACTTCCGGCTGGCCCGCATCGAAGCGCAGGCGGACGGGCACGCGCTGAACGATCTTGGTGAAGTTGCCGACCCCCGGCTCGAAGGGCAGCAGGGCGAACTCCGAACCCGAGCCCGGCGCAAAGCTCTCGACGTGAGCCTTCAGGGTGACGCCCGGCAAGGCGTCCACCTGCACCTTGGCCGCCTGCCCCCGCAGCATGCGCGCGGTCTGGGTCTCCTTGAAGTTGGCGGTGACGTAGAGGCGGTCCATCGGCACGATGGTCAGCAGGCGCGAGCCCGGCTGCACGAAATCCCCGACGTTGGCCTGACGGTCGCCCACCACGCCGGCGATCGGCGCACGGATGGCGGCGTGCTCCTGGTCCTGCAGGGCGAGGTCGAGGGCGGCCTGCCCCTTTTCGCGCCCTGCCCTGGCCTGGGAGATCGCCGCTGTGAGTTCGCCGCGGCGATCGCGGGTCACGGCCTCCTGGCTGCGGCTGACGGCGAGCGTCGCGCGGCTGCGCTCGGCCGCGGCGGCGGCG
>NZ_JAQGIZ010000134.1 GCF_028290885.1 Phenylobacterium sp. | reverse complement strand
GGGTGATCAGCGCCAGGGCGGAGCCGGTCTCGCGGGTGAGCTCGGCCATCAGGTCGAGGATCTCGGCCTGGACGGTGACGTCGAGGGCCGTGGTCGGCTCGTCGGCGATCAGCAGCTCGGGGCCGCCGGCCATGGCCGCGGCGATCATCACCCGCTGGCGCATGCCGCCGGAGAGCTCGTGCGGATACTGGCGCAGCCGCTGGGCGGCGTCGGGGATGCGCACCTTCTCGAGCCACAGCTTCGCCCGCGCCGTCGCGTCGCGGTCGGAAAGGCCCTGATGCAGCCGCAGGGGCTCGGCGATCTGCTCGCCGATCCGCACGTGCGGCGTCAGCGCGGTCAGCGGATCCTGGAAGATCATGGTCATCTTGGAGCCGCGCAGGCGGTTGAGCTCGCGAGGCTTCAAGCCCAGCAGTTCCCGGCCCAGGAACTTCGCCGATCCGCTCGCCCGGCCGTTGTGCGCCAGGAGGCCCATCACCGCCATGAAGGTCTGGCTCTTGCCCGAGCCGCTCTCGCCCACCACTCCCAGCGTCTCGCCACGGGGAATCGACAGCGACACCCCGCGCACCGCCGGCACCGTTCCGTCGTGGGTGTCGAAATCCACCCGCAGGTCGTCGAGGGTCAGGACGGCAGGCGGGGATGCGGGCAATGGGACCTCGGGCTGGGAACGAGCCGACCTTAGACGGCCATTCGGGCTTTTTGAAATCGCCTCCGCGCCCGCCGGGCCGCTATAGTCGGCCCGTGCCTGAAACCCCGTCAGCCAGTCCCCTCCGCCCCGCGCTGTTCCTCGACCGCGACGGGGTGCTGAACGAGGACCGCGGCTATGTCTCCCGCTGGGAGGACTTCCACTGGATCGCCGGCGCCCGTGAGGCCGTGGCGGCCTTCAACCGCGCCGGCTGGCTGGTGATCGTGGTGACCAACCAGTCGGGGGTTGGCCGCGGCTTCTACAGCGAAGCCGACATGCATGTCCTGCACGCACGGATGGCGGAAGATCTGGCCAAGGCCGGCGGTCACATCGACGCCTTCTACCACGCCCCCCAGCACCCGGACGCCCCGCTCGACGCCTACCGCCACCCCGACCCTCCGGACCGTAAGCCCAACCCGGGGATGATCCTGCGGGCGCTCGGCGAATGGCCGATCGACAAGGCGGCCTCGCTGCTGATCGGCGACAAGCCATCCGACCTGGAGGCGGCGCTGCGGGCGGGGGTGCGGGGGGTGCTGTTCGAGGGCGGGAACCTGGCGGAATTCCTGAAGAACGAGGCGCTGCTGCCAATCGCCTCTCCCCCGGCGTAGCCGAGAGGGAGAGGGTAGGGAGAGGGCGGCCCGGACCTTCAGCTTCCCGATGCCGAGGCGAGGGCCCTCGGGCGACCATCCGCGGCTGTTTCGTCTTACGAGCCGCCCTCTCCCTACCCTCTCCCTCTCTCGCTGCGCTCGGGGGAGAGGCGGCCTACCGCCCCTCCATCTGCTCCAGCATCCGTTCCAGGGTCACCAGCTCATCCGCCTCCCCCGGCGGCTTGTCCCAGCGGATGCGGTTGATGCGCGGGAACCGCATGGCGACGCCGGACTTGTGGCGGGTGGAGCGTTGCAGGCCTTCGAAGGCGACCTCGAAGACCAGGCCAGCGTGCGGCTCGGCGCGGACCGAGCGGACCGGGCCGAAGCGTTCGATGGTGTAGTCGCGGACGTATTTGTCGATCTGCTTCAGCTCCTCGTCGGTGAAGCCGAAATAGGCCTTGCCGACCGGGGTCAGGACGCGGGCGCCGCCGTCGTCCTCAGTCCACACCCCGAAGGTGTAGTCGGAGTAGAAGCTCGAGCGTTTGCCGTGGCCGCGCTGGGCGTACATCAGCACCGCGTCGATCAGGAACGGGTCGCGCTTCCACTTGAACCACGGCCCCTTCGGGCGGCCGGCCTCGTAGATCGAATCCCAGCGCTTCAGCATCAGGCCCTCGGCGATTTGCGGGTCGCCGGCGGGCGGATCGGCGCGCAGGGCGGTGAGGTCCGCCCAGCTCTCGAAGGGCTGGATGGGCGAGAGGTCGATGCGCGGGCTGGCCTCCCTGGCCACGAAGGCCTCGAGGCGCTTGCGGCGCTCGGCGAAGGGCAAGATCCGGGTGTCCTCCGGTCCCTCCGCGAGGATGTCGTACGCCCGGATCGCGGCCGGGAAGGTCGCCAGCAGCTTGGCGTCCACCGCCTTGCGGTTCAGCCGTTGCTGCAGGTCGGCGAAGCTCGCCACCTTGCCCTCGCGCATGACCAGCAGCTCGCCGTCGATGACGGCCTCGTCGGCCAGGGCGCCCACGATGTCGGGAAAGGTCCGGGAAATGTCGTCGCCGGTGCGGGTGTAGAGCCGGCGCACGCCGCCCTCGTTCACCGCCTGCACGCGGATGCCGTCCCATTTCCACTCGGCGGCATAGTCGGCGGGGTCGAGCTTGGCGAAGTCCACCGCCTCGTCGATGGCCTGGGCCAGCATGGCGGGGCGGAAGCGGCCGGGGTTCTCCGACGAGGGGCGTTCGGAGCGGCCCTCCAGCCAGGCGAACAGGTCCTCGTAGGGCGGGTGCAGGGCGTGCCAGAGCTCCTCCACCTCGGCGACGGGTACAGGGCCGATATCGTCGGCCGCCTGCTTGGCGAGCCGCGCGGAGAGGCCGACGCGCAGACCGCCGGTCATCAGCTTGAGCAGCGCCCAGCGGCCGGTCGGCTGGAGGGCGTCGAGCCAGCCCTCGATCAACCGCTGGACTTCCGCCCGCGTGGCGCCGCGCAGGGCGTCGACCACTTCCGACAGCTCCGGCTCGCGGTTGGCGCCGGGCCGGGCGGGCCAGACCAGGGCCACCGTCTCGGCCAGGTCGCCCACATAGTCGTAGGACCACCAGAAGAGCTGCGGATCCATCCGCTCCTCCACCGCCTTGCGGATGAAGGCCGGCTTGGCCGCGTCGAAGCTGAGGTCGCCGGTCAGCGCCGCCAGCGCCCAGCCCCGGTCCGGGTCCGGCGTCTCGCGCAGGTAGTCCCGCACCAGGGTCAGCTTGGCGTTGCGTGACCCGGTCAGCGACAGCCGGTCGAGGAGTTCGGCGAAGGCGCGCATCAGGGCCTTCCCCCGGTACGGGGGAAACCAGTCCCCAAGAGCGAAGCTCGCGGGTCGATGGGGGAAGTGGATCGGCAGAAAAGACTTCCCCCATTGTCGCCCGGCTTCGCCATTGGCGACATTTCCCCCGTACCGGGGGAAGACGAGAAACGATCAATCATCGTCCTCTTCCTCGTACCCCACCAAGGCCAGCGCCCGGGCCGGCACGCCATGCAGTTCGGCCCACCTCGCCAGGGCCTCCTCGCGGCCGTGGGTGATCCAGAGTTCGCCGGGGCGCAGTTCGTCGACGGTGCCGGTGAGCTCGTCCCAGTCGGCGTGGTCGGAGATCACCAGCGGCAGCTCGACGCCGCGCTGGCGGGCGCGGGCGCGGACCTGCATCCAGCCGGACGCGAAGGCGGTGACCGGGTCGGGGAAGCGGCGGCTCCAGCGGTCCTGGGTGGCCGAGGGCGGGGCGATGATGATCTGGCCGGCGAAGTCCTGCTTCTTGCCCGTCGTGGCAGGTTCCAGCGGCCCGAGGTCGACGCCATGCCGTTCGTAGAGCGCGTTCAGCCGCTCCAGCGCGCCGTGGACGTAGATCGGCCGGTCCCAGCCGGCTTCGCGCAGCAGGCGGATGATCCGCTGCGCCTTGCCGAGCGCATAGGCGCCGACCAGGTGCGACCGTTCCGGGAACTGCGCCACCGACCGCAACAGCCGGGCGATCTCCTCCCTGTCGCTGGGATGGCGGAACACCGGCAGGCCGAAGGTCGCCTCAGAGATGAACACGTCGCAGGGGACCGGCTCGAACGCCGGGCAGGTGGGATCGCGCCTACGCTTGTAGTCGCCGGACACCACCATGGTCAGCCCCTTCCAGCGCACCACCGCCTGGGCCGAGCCCAGCACGTGGCCGGCCGGGACCAATGTCACCTCGACGTCGTCGCGGGGCACGGCCTCGCCATAGGCCGCAGCCTGGCGGGCGCCGGCGAACTCCAGGCCATAGCGCTCGGCCATGATGTCGAGGGTTTCCGCCGTCGCCAGCACCGCGCCATGGCCGGCGCGGGCGTGGTCGGCATGGCCATGGGTGATCACCGCGCGCGCCACCGGCCGCACCGGGTCGATGTAGAAGTCCCCGGGCGCGCAATAGAGCCCCTCGGGCTTCGGGCAGAGCAGGTCCTGCGGTCGGATCATCTGGGCCTAATGTAGTATGACGGCCAAGGCTCCGCATTGACCACGGGGCGGGTTCCGCCCTACCCCGCTGGGGATGAGCGACGTCCCCGAGATCGTCCGACAGATGGCCGAGCACATGGCCACCACCGTGCCCCAGGCCGCCGCCCTCGGCTTTAGGCTGGTGTCCGTCGAGCCGGGCCGCGGATCGATCGAAGCCCCCTGGCGCGAAGACCTGGTCGGCGATCCCGACACCCAGGTGATCGCCGGCGGCGTCGTCACCAGCCTGCTCGACCACACCTGCGGCCTGGCCATCGCGTCGGCCGCCGGGACCGAGCCCTTCTCCACCGCCACGCTCGACCTGCGCATCGACTACATGCGCCCCGCCGCGCCGCGCGCCGGCGTGGTCGCCGAGGCGCATTGTTACAAGCTCACCCGCACCATCGCCTTCGTCCGCGCCGAGGCCTGGGACGTCGACCGCAGCGACCTGGTGGCCACCGCCCAGGCGGCCTTCGTGCTGAACCGGCCGCGCCCATGAGCCTGCCCGCCGACCAGCTGGAGACTTTCCTGCAGCGCGTGCCCTACGTGCGCTTCCTCGGCATGCGCGCCGAACTGGCCGGCGACGAGATGACCGCCATCCTGCCCTTCGCCCCGCACCTGGTGGGCAACACCTTCCTGCCGGCTCTGCACGGCGGAGTGATCGGCGCCTTCCTGGAGATGACCGCGCTGGCCCAGCTCTCGGTCGCCCAGCCGTCGGCCCGGGTGCACAAGACCATCGACGTCACCATCGAATACCTAAAGCCCGGCCGGGCGCTCACCTCCTACGCCCGCGCCGACCTGCGCAAGGTCGGCCGCCGCATCGCCAACGTGCACGTGGAGGCCTGGCAGGAAAACCGCAGCCAGCCCTTCGCCGCGCTCCGGGGGCATTTCCTGCTGAGCGGCGAGGGCTAGCATTCGTGGCCTTCTCCCCTTGTGGGAAGGATCATTTTGGAGCCGCCGCTTCTTCCTTCTTGATCTCGGCAAGCGCGGCCTGCGCCGCCGCCAGCGCCGCCTGATCGCCTTTGGCCTTGGCTGCGACCAGCTGGCCGGTGGCCTCCATCTCGCGCACCGGCAGGAGGTGGGTGTTGTCGGCGTGCTTGAAGGGGCCGGTCTGGATGCGCTCCAGTATGGCGCGCTGGCGCCTGGCCTCGGGCGTATCGCCGACGCCATAGCTGAAGATGAACCGGGAGACCTTGGCCTTGATCGCCGGGTCGAGGTCGGCGCGCCAGATCATCGGGTCCTCGGGGATGGTGGGCGAGGTCCAGATCACCTGCAGGCTGTCCAGCGTCTTCTGGGCCATCGGCGTGCCGATCACCGCCAGCCGATCCATCGAGCGGGTGTTGTCGGTGGCAGCCGGCAGGACCCCGGAGCCCACCGCATAGAGGTTCGCCTCGGCGCTCGCCGAGCGGACGGTCTTGAAGCAGGCCTGCGGATCGATCCCCCGCGGCCCAAACAGGAAGGCGTTGGGCGCCAGCGTGCCGGAGGTGGACTTGGCATCGCCCATGCCGAAGTCGAGCCGCTTGCCGCAGGCCAGCAGCTTGTCGAGGGTGATCCCCGAGCCCTTCCTGACCACGATCACGCCCTGATAGCCGTCCTGGCCGTTGGGATGGGTCGTGCGGGCGAAGACCTCGCCGCCGGCGCGGCGCACCGCCTCCAGCCCCGACTGGTTGGTGAACCAGCCGAGGTCGGCCTGCTTGAACCGCAGCGCCTCGATGAGGGCCGAGTAGTTGGAGCCGAAGAACGGCTTCACCGGCATGCCGATCGCCTTCTCCATGTCCTTCAGGAACGGGGCCCATTCCTGCATCTGGGTCTGGCTGGCCTCGGTGGAGACGATGGAGAAGGTGAGCGTACGGGGCGCCTCGGCCTTCGGCGCGGGCTTGCCGCAGGCGGTGAGCGCGAGGACGGCGAGCAGGGGAATGAGGCGTCGCGTGATCATACCCCAAGCATAGCCCAGCTTTTGCGACAGGCGAGCAAGAGGTGTCCTTCTCCCCTTGTGGGAGAAGGTGTCGCCCGAAGGGTGACGGATGTGGGGTTGCGCTCCGCTCTCGGCGCGATCCCCCGCTCAGATCGGAGAGGGCTTTCGACCCCACATCCGACCTGCTTTGCAGGCCACCTTCTCCCACAAGGGGAGAAGGATGCTGGACGCCCTGAAACCCGTGGTTGGTTGTGAGCTTGCGGTCCGTTCGGGACGCAGCTCTCGACAGGCCGTCCCCGGGGCGTTACCGCCAGCCCCATGTCGCCCCAAGCTGAGTTGCATGGTCTCTCCCATCAGGCCCGCGAAGCGAAGAGCTGGCCCTTCGAACAGGCGCGCCTGCTGCTCGAGCGGATCCTCAGGCTGCGGCTCTCCGACGCCGAGCGCGACCTCACGGCGACGCTGTTCGTCCAGGGCAAGTTCGCCGAGGCCGTCCAGACCCTGCCGGCGCTGGCCCGGCCGGTGATCTTCCAGTGCGGCTATGGCGCGTCGGGCCTGCCGCACATGGGCACCTTCGGCGAGGTGGCGAGACCCACCATGGTGCGGACCGCGTTTCGGGCGCTCACCGAGGACGCCATCCCGACCCAGCTGATCGTCTTCTCCGACGACATGGACGGCTTCCGCAAGATTCCGGACAACGTGCCCAACAAGGCGATGTTGGAAGAGGACCGCGACAAGCCGGTCACCTCGGTCCGCGACCCCTTCGGCGAGCACGAGAGCTTCGGGGCGCACAACAACGCCCGCCTGCGCGCCTTTCTCGACGGCTTCGGCTTCGACTACACCTTCATGTCGTCCACCGAGACCTACAAGTCCGGCCGGCTGGACGCGGTGCTGTTGCGCATCCTCGAACGTTTCGACGCCATCCAGGCGATCATGCTGCCGACGCTGGGCGAAGAGCGCCGCGCCACCTATTCGCCCTTCCTGCCGATCAGCCCCAAGAGCGGCCGCGTGCTGCAGGCCGCCACCCTCGAACGCAATGTCGAGAAGGGCGCCATCGTCTTCGCCGACGAGGA
>NZ_JAQGIZ010000127.1 GCF_028290885.1 Phenylobacterium sp. | reverse complement strand
AGGCCGGGTCGTCGGGCTCGCGCGCCAGCAGCGCCCTGATGTGGGGGAGGGCCTCGGCGGCCTTCTGCTGATGGAACAGCAGCTCGGCGAGCTGGAAGCGCGCGCCGTCGCGGCGGGGGTCGGCCTGGAGGCAGGCCGCCAGCAGGCCCTGCGCCTCGTCTCGCCGCCCCAGCTGTACGCAGGCCTGCGCAAGCATCTGCCGGGCCGCGGTGTCGTCGGGCCGGTCGCCCAGATGCGCGCGGAGCAGCCGCTCCGCCAGGACGGCGTCGTCGGCGAACAGCGCGTCCGCCGCGCCCATCAGGTGCGGATCGCGCACGGCGGCCCGGACGTGCGCCTTGAAGGCCGCCTCCGCGCCGGCGACGTCGCCCGCCCGGAACAGCTCATCGCCCAGCGCCTTCCACGCCTCTGCGAGGTCCGGTTTCAGCCCGACGGCACGCCGCAGCGCGTCGATTCCGGCCGGCGCGTCGCCGAGGCCCGAGAAGGCGAGGCCCAGTTCATACTGCGTCAGCGCCGCGTTCGGATAGGCGCGCGCCAGCGGCTCGAGCACGGCGCGCGCGGCCGCGAAGTCGCCCTGGCGCCGCAGAGCCGAGCCGAGGATCAGCCGTCCGCGCGGATCGTCGGCGGCGGCCTGCAGGATGTCCCGCGCCCGTCGCCCGGCCTGGGCGGGATCGGTGGCGAGCAAAGCCGAGGCAAGCTCTATGGCCGCGGCGAGGGAGCCTGGGGGCGCTGAGGGCATCGTCGCCCCTATAGCATGAGCACAGAGAGCGGCGGGGAACCGGCCGGCAAAGCCGGCCCCCGCGGCGCATCAGACGGCCGGTCAGAAGGTGAAGGTGATCCGGCCGTAGTAGTAGCCGCCGTTGATCCCGTAGGGCGAGAACTGCGCCGGTTCGCCGTAGACGTTGTTGCCGCTGAGAGGCCGGACCCCGCCACTGCCGTCGGGTACGTTGGGCACCCCCGGCGGACGTTGGTCGAACAGGTTGCTGGCGCCGACGTCGATTTTCAAGCTGTCGGTGAGGTTGTAGCCGACGTCGAGGTCGGTGATCCCCGTGGCGGGGACGGTGAATTTCCGCGCCTCAGGGCCTGTGCCCGCGCCGCTGAAGTCGAGGATCGAGCTCGACGAGCCGTAGACGATCTCTCGCAGGTTCACGCTCCATCGGCTCTTGGTCCAGTAGGCGCCAAGGACCGCCTTTTCCTTGGGCACCGACGAGGTCAGGATGCTCCGGGAGGTGGGGCTTATGATGCTGGTCTGGCTGAACGCTGCATTGGCCACCGAGGCGGGCAGCGGCTGTAGTTTAGTGATCGTGGTCTCGTTGTAGTTGAAGGCCAACGACCAATCGACGTGACCGTACTCGTCGAAGTCAGAGGCGTAGTTGGCGGTCAGTTCGACGCCGCGGGTGCGGGTGTTGACCCCGTTGGTGAACACTGAGATGCCGACGTAGGTGACGCTGGGGTCGAGGACGTTGCCGTGCGCGGCGATGGCGTTGAGCGCCCCTTGGGAAACCACCGTCGTGCCGGTCAGGGCCAGCAGCGTTCCGGTGTTGACGATCCGATCGCGGATTTCGATCTGGTAGGCGTCGGCGGTGATCTGCAGCCGCTCGATCGGATGGGCGACGAAGCCGAGGCTATAGTTGGTGGATTTCTCGGGCTTCAGGTTCTGGAACCCGACCAGGTGCGCGGCGGGCGAGTTCGGCGGCAGATTCACCACCGCGAAGGTCGGCGCGACCTGGGTGGCGGAATAGAATTCCTCGGCCAGGGTCGGCGCGCGGAAGCCGGTGCTGATGGTGCCGCGGATGGCGATCTGGGGATTGAAGTCATAGCGGCTGGTCAGCTTGCCCACCGTCGTGCTGCCGAAGTCGCTGTAGTGCTCATAGCGGCCGGCGAGGTCGACCTTGAGGCCGGCGATCGGATCGACCGCAAGGTCGATGTAGCCGGCGTAGTTGGTGCGGCTGTGGGTTCCCGCGTCGCTGGGCTGGAAGCCGGGATAGGACTGACCGCCTTCCTTGTAGATGGAGGCCGGGTCGCCGGTGCTGATCGTATATTTCTCCTGGCGGCCCTCCGCGCCGAAGGCGACGTTGAGGGGGGAGGCGAGCCCCACCTCGAACGGCCGGGTGATATCCAGGTTACCCGTCCATTCGGAACTCACGAACGCGCCGTCGAAGAAGTTCCGCGGTGTCGTATGGGTGTCGATGAACAGCGAGGCGTTGGCCGAGTTGAGCGTCGAGATCTCGTTCTTGTCCCGGCCGTAGGTCGTGGAGAGATCCCAGTTCCATTCCGCGAGAACGCCTTTTATGCCCGCGGTGACAGCATAGTCATCCTCCCTCAGGGCTTCCCGCGGGTTGAAGCCGTTGGGGAACGGAATCAGTTCGCCAGGCGTGCTGGTGCTGCCGCCTACGCCGAGCACCGGCGAGGCGATCACCTTGGTCGGAAGCCGGTAGTTCTCGAAGGCCGACGCCTTGCGGTGGCTGTAGCTGCCGAAGCTGTAGAGCTCGAGGCCTTCGCCCAAGT
The DNA here is from genome assembly GCF_028290885.1 of Phenylobacterium sp. Taxonomy (GTDB): domain Bacteria; phylum Pseudomonadota; class Alphaproteobacteria; order Caulobacterales; family Caulobacteraceae; genus Phenylobacterium. The sequence goes on along the minus strand of NZ_JAQGIZ010000127.1, from coordinate 39,742 downwards.
CGTAGCCGGAGTTGTAGAAGCCGTTGTAGAGGTTGGAGGAGGCGTCGCCGTAGATGTGATTGACCCTCGGGAAGTCGAGCGCGCCCCGCACGCCCGCCGCATCGACCGGGTCGATGCCCGCCTTCACCGTGCCGTCGAGGTTGAACAGGCGCCGGTCCGCGCCGCCCTGGTGGCTGAAGTCGTGGTAGCGCGTCTCGGCGGTCAGGTTGATGAAGCCCTTGTCGCCGATCGGCAGGCCGATGTTCGCCGAAAAGGCGCCGGTGGCCCCGCCGTTCGAATAGTAGGAGCCGCCGGTCCCGCTGATGGTTCCGCCGTGGTTGGCGGTCTTCAGGATGATGTTCACCACCCCGGCGATGGCGTCGGAGCCGTACTGGGCCGCCGCGCCATCCTGCAGCACCTCGACGTGGTCGATGGCGGCGACCGGGATCAGGCCCAGGTCGGGGGTCGCGGCCCCCTGGAAGACGCCCGGGGCGACGTGCAGGTTGCCCGTCGAATGGCGGCGCTTGCCGTCAATCAGCACCAGGGTGTTGTTGGGATTGAGGCCGCGCAACTGCGCCGATAGCGTCAGCTGTCCGGTGTCGGTGCCGAAGGCCTCGGAATTGAACGAAGGCAGGTTCTGCGTCAGCGCCTGGATCAGGTCCGGCTGGCCGACGCGCTTCAGCGCGCCCGAGCCCACCACCTCGACCGGGGCGGCGCTGTCCGCCGCCCTGACGCCGGTGACCCGGGTGCCGGTGACGATGACTTCCGAGACATTTGCTGGGCCTGCGGCGGCCTGCTGCGCGGCCGCGGCGGACGACAGGAGCGAGGAAAGCACGACAAGGCTTGCGCCCATGTACAGGTTTTTCATGGTGTAACCCCCCGAGCGGACACCTGACCGGACGAGCCAGGCCAGCGGTTATTCCGCCAGCGCGCGGCAAGGAAGCCGGTGTCTATCTCCCTGGATGCGATGCTGCGTCGCTGGGAATGTCAAACCAACCGTTACTCGGCGAACCTCAATTTGTTGCAGCCTTGTATGGAAGCCACAGCTCGCGTGTCAGATTCCGCGCAATCCGCCCGGCCGATGGGGTCCAATCGGAGTCGGAGAGGGGCGAAGAGCGGTCCGGAGCCGGAGACGCCCTACCGCACCGTCAGGGCCACCCCGCGGCCACGGGGGTCCGCCGCCGCGTGCGGCATGCCGCCAATGACCTGGATCGCCTCGACGTCGCCGTTGAAGTCCTGCGCCTCGATTCGGTAGCCGCGCGCCTGCATCGCCGCCTTCAGCGCCGGCGGGAAGGGGGCGTAGGGCTCCGAATAGATGGTGTTCTCCGGGAGCAGCTGGTGGTGGAACCGCAGGGCGGAAAGCGCGGACGTCAGCGGGCGGCCGAAGTCGTAGACGTCCACCAGCACCTGGAACAGCGAGGTGAAGATGCGCGAGCCGCCCGGGGTGCCCAGCACCATGGCCACGCGGCCATCGCGCAGCAGGATCGTCGGCGTCATGGAGGACAGCGGCCGCTTGAACGGCGCGATGGCGTTGGCCTCGCCGCCGACGACGCCGTACAGGTTGGGCGCCCCCGGCTTGGCGGAGAAGTCGTCCATCTCGTCGTTGAGCAGGAAGCCGGCCCCCTCGACCATCACGCCCGCGCCGAAGGATCCGTTCAGCGTATAGGTGTTGGAGACCGCGTTGCCCCAGCGGTCGACGATGGAGAAGTGCGTGGTCTGGGGCTTTTCCAGACCTGGCCTTACCGCCTTCAAGGGGGAAGGGGCCTTGGGATCGATCTCGGCGGCGCGGTGGGCGAGATAGGCCGCGTTGGTGAGCGCTGCCACGGGAACCTTCACGAAGTCCGGATCGCCAAGGTACTCGGCCCGGTCCGCGAAGACCCGCTTCTCGATCTCCGACACCAGGTGGAGATACTGCGGTGTGTTGAGACCCACGCCTTTGAACAGTCCGGCGGCGTCCGACTTCATCGTCAGCATCTGCAGCAGTGCGATGCCGCCGGAGCTCGGCGGCGGGGCGGTGATCACCCGATAGCCGCGCCAGTCGCCCTGCAAGGGCTCGCGCCACGCCACCTTGTACCCCGCAAGGTCCGCCTTGCTTATCAGTCCCTTCGTCGGCCCGCGGCCCATCTGCTGGACCAGCAGGTCGGCGGTGCGGCCCTCATAGAATTCCCGATCCCCGCCCTTGGCGATCCGCGCCAGGGTGGCGGCGAGCTCGGGCTGCTGGAACCGGCGGCCCGCGGCCATCGACGAGAAATAGCGGTCGAAGTTGGTGATCCCGGCGAACGCGCGGCGGCTGCTCTCACGCTCACGGATCAACTGCGGCGCGACGATGAACCCATCGCGCGCCAGCCGGATCGCGGGCGCGAGGTCCTGCGACCAGGACAGCTTCCCAAAGCGCCGATGGGCCTCGGCCATGCCGCGCACGGTGCCGGGCACGCCGCTGGACAGCGGGCCCACCAGGCTAAGGGCGGCGACCGGCTGGCCGGATGCGTTCAGGTACATTCCGGCGCTCGCCTTGGAGGGCGCCGTCTCCCGGTAGTCGAGGAAGTAGGGCTTGCCGTCGACGTACAGGGTCATGAAGCCGCCGCCGCCGAGGTTCCCGGCCTCCGGGTAGCTCACGGCCAGGGCGAAGGCGGTCGCGACCGCGGCGTCGACCGCATTGCCGCCGGCCTTCAGCATCTCCTGCGCAGCCAGGGCCCCATAGCGATCGGGCGAGGCGACGGCCCCCGCGGTGAGGGACTGAGGGCGCGCAGCGGCCCCGGCCCACGGGGCCGAGGCGATGAACACAGCCAGCAGGGCGGCGAAGATCTTGGCGACTGTCCGCAAGGGGTGCTCCGTGGCCGGGACTCAGGGGGAGCGGTGACGCTAGCGCCCGCGCCGCGCAACCGCCACCGTGTAGCTTCCGGCGACGGTCTCCGAGCATGCAGATATCACCTCCGCGGCGCCCGCCTTCCAAAGGTTACGCAGGAATTAACTGCGTCCATTGACAACGGATTAAACAGGACAGTGGCACTCTGATCGTATGAATTTGCACCGATCCAGAGATGTGCTGCGCGCTATACGTCGCCGTGTCTCCTCGGAGACCGGCAACGTCGCTATCATGTTCGCGCTTGCTATGCCGCTCGTCGTGGGCGCGGGCGCGCTGGGCGTGGAAACCAACTTCCAATACATCCAGCAGACCCACTTGCAGGTCGCCGCGGACGCCGCGGCCTATGTGGGCGCGCTCGACAACCGGGCGAGCGCGAGTTCGAGCGTCATGAGCGCCGACGCGTCCGCGATCGCGACCTCGAACGGCTGGTCGTCGACGACCGGCACTATCGTGGTGAACACGCCGCCGACCTCGGGCCCCAACCAGGTGCCGACCGCCACGGAAGTGGTGCTGAGCCAGAACGTCCCGCGGTTCTTCACGGCCTATTTCAACAACGGCCCGATGGTGGTCCACGCCCGCGCGGTGGCGATCTACGCCACTGCGGCCGACGCCTGCATCCTGGCGCTGAGCAAGTCGGCCAGCCAGGCGGTGCAGATCCAGGGCAACACCACCGTCACCCTGGTCGGTTGCGATATCATGTCGAACTCGATCGCCAGCGACGCGGTGAACATCTGGGGTTCGGCGACGGTGTCCACCGAGTGCGTGGTGTCGGCCGGCGGATACGCCAACCACGGCGGGCTGACGCTCACCGGCCCTACCTGCCCCAGCGTCGTCACCCAGGCGCCGCGCGCCCGCGACCCGTTCTCAGGCCTGGCGACGCCACCCACCGGCGTCAGCCGCTCGCTTGCCGGCGTGGGTAACAACAACACCGTGACGCTTCAACCGGGGTACTATTCCGGCGGGATGGCCCTGAGGGGAACCGTGACGCTGGCCCCCGGCGTCTACTATGTCTCCGGTGGAAATTTCGACATAGGCGCCAACGCCAGTGTGATGGGCTCCGACGTCACCATCTACCTGGCCGCGGGGTCGCAGGTGTCAATGCAGGGCAATTCGCACGTCAGCCTCGCGGCGCCGACGTCGGGGACCTATTCCGGCATCCTGTTCTTCGGCGACCGGGCGGGGGTCAGCAGCGCCGCAAACGTCTTCACCGGCGACTCCAGCTCGAGCCTGACGGGGGATCTCTATTTCCCCACCCAGTCGGTGACCTACCAGGGCAACTTTTCGGGCATCAACGGCTGCACCCAGGTCATCGCCGACACCGTGACGTGGACCGGCAGCGCCACCGTCAGCGTGAACTGCAAGGCGCAGGGGATGGGCGAAATCGCGGCGCGCCAGGCCATCAAGGTGGTGGAATGATGCGTTTCCTTCGCGCCTTCGCGTCCGACCGCCGGGGCCTGGCGGCGATGGAGTTCGCCTTCATCGCCCCGATCGTCGCGGTCATGCTGGTGGTGGGCGTGGACGGCTGGCTGCGCGAAACCCACATGTCGCAAATGCGGACCGCCACCCATACGGGCGTCCGCTACTATCAAACCGGCGGGTCCGACGATCCGACCGCCCAGGCGGTTTCGGCCGCGGCCTGGAGCGGCATGCCGGCGAACGGCGCCCTGAACGTGGTGCGAAGCTGCACCTGCGGGTCGTCGGCGGTGAGCTGCGCCACGGTATGCGCCGGCAGCAATCCGCCGTCGGTGTTCCTCACCCTGACCGCGAGCGGGACCTACAGCGGCCTCATGCACTCGCACGCGCTCTCGCAGAGCGATGTCATCCGTGTCCGCTAGGGCGCGACATTGGGCTGACGACAGCGGGGCGACGGCGCTAGAGTTCGCGCTCGTCGTGCCGGTGTTCATCGCGCTGCTGATCGGCGCCTTCCAGGTCTCCTGGGTGATGCACGCCGCAGCGACGGTCCGCTGGAGCCTGGAAACCAGCGCGCGGACCCTGCTGCTCAATCCGGCGACCACCCAGGACCAGCTGCGGACGCTGGTGTCGGCGAAGCTCGCGGGCCTGGTCAATACGAACGACGTGGTGGTCACCCTGGTGACCGATACGACGACGGCCGGCGCGCCGGTGCTTCGCGCCTCAAGCGACTACCGTCCGACCGTGTCGATCCCGCTGGTCGGCCATTGGAACCTCGACCTGAAGGCCTCGACGGTCGTTCCCACGCCGTAGCGGCGCCCGGCCAGCCCAAGGCCGGAACCGATTCCTAGGGCGGATCGACATTCAGATCGGCGACAGCGAAGGCCGTTTCGAGGGTCCTTCTCCCCTTGTGGGAGAAGGTGGCAGCCCCCCGGGCTCGGCCGAAGGCCGACCCGAGGACAGGCTCCGGCTGACGGATGTGGGGTTTCGCTCCGCCATCCGTGCGCGACAGCCTATCGCGTCAAGCCGAGGGTTCTGAGAGACCCCACATCCGACCTGCTGCGCAGGCCACCTTCTCCCACAAGGGGAGAAGGGACGCACAAGGCCCCCCGCCAGCAGCGAATGAATGTCGATTCAGCCTAGTCCCGCGACCTCCGCCAGCGCCGGCGAGCGGGGCGCGTGGCCCCTCCGTTCACGTCCGCCGCAACCAGGCCGCCGCCGCGAAACCGCGCGCGGCGCTCCGATGGCGGACGACGCCTTCTTCGCGCAGCGCATGAATGCAGTATTCAATCAGATCACGGATAGAAACCGACATGATAAGCAGTCGTCATTGGTAAATTTCTCTTAACCTGTAATCTTCAACAAACATTATTTGAGTCCAGATCAAATGCAATCTCCTGCGCAATCTCGCTGATGGAGCTTACCATGCCAGCTAACGATCTGAAGCAGAGCGGACCTTCCGGCCTGATCCTGACCGGAACCACGGCCGACGATGACCTGACGGGCACTTCCGGCTGCGACTCGCTGTCCGGCGGCGACGGCGCCGACATGCTGAGCGCCCGCGGCGGCGCCGACACCCTGGACGGCGGCGCCGGCAACGACACCCTCTCGGGCGGACGCGGCGCCGACCTGCTGACCGGCGGCTCGGGCAGCGACACCTTCCTGATCCAGGGGCGCGTCACCGACACGCAAGACGGGCTCGACCGCATCAGCGACTTCACCCACGGCGAGGATCGCCTCGGGTTCGGCGGCCAGACCAGCCTGGCCGGCCACAGCTTCTGGTCCGGCTCGGCGGCGACCTACGGCGACGCCGTGGCGGCGGCCGCGCAACAGATCACCTCCGGCGCCGCCGACGTGGTGGCGGTGCAGGTCGGATCCGATGTGATCGTGTTCGCCGACACCTCGCTGCACAACCATCTGGACGCCGCCGTGGTGCTGGTCGGCAAGACGCTGGCGGACATCAGCCAGTGGGACGTTTTCTAGCTACGCACACGCCAACTGCTCCTCATCCGCCCCGGCCGCGAATCGGGCCGCGCCGCGGGCGATGAGGGCGACGAAGCGCGGATGGTTGCGGATGCGGTCGAGGCTGTTGTCGGCCTCGATCCACAGCAGCCAGCTTGCGGACACCTTGTCGATGATGCCTTCCAGGAGGTCGCAGGCCCCGTCGGCGTCGCCAAGCTCGGCCAGGCCGCAGGCCAGGTTGTAGTGCAGCCGCATGTTGTCGGGGTCGAACAACACGGCCCGCCGCGCCCAGTCCTGGGCTCGATCCACGTCTCCGAGGTCGGCCAGGGCGGTCACCAGGAAGCCCAGGGCCCCGCCGTGATCGGGCTCGATGGCCAGGAGCCGCTCGCAGCGCGCCAGGCATCGGCGCGCCGCCGCCAGGACGTTCTCCTCGTCGCCCAGGGCCTTGTAGACCTGGATGACCATGCCCGCCGGCCGATAGGCGACGGGATCGAGCGCGATGGCGGCCTCGAAGTGGCGCACTGAGTCATCCCAGCGATGCTGAGCCAGCTTCTGATATCCGGCGCACAGATGGGCGTCGTAGCAGTCCGGATCGAGGCGCAGGGCGGTCTCGACAAAGGGCTGGCCGGTCACGAGGTCCATGGACGGACCGCGCATCAGCACCTCGGCCATCGCCGCGTGCGCTTCGGCCAGGTCTGGCGAGACGGCCACGGCGCGCTCGGCGGCATGGAGGGCGTGCTCGTAGGTCATGCCTTCGACGACCCTTTGATAGGCTTCGGCCTCGGCGATGGCGATCTGCGCCCAGGCGTGGCCGAAGTTCGGGTCGAGCGTCACCGCCCGCTCGCAGATGCGCACGATCAGCGGCTTCAGGCGCTCGCTGCCGGTGCGGCTGAACTGGCGGGCCATCAGATAGAGCTCGTAGGCCTCGGCGCTGGCCGTATGGCGCTGCTCCAGGGCCTGCTTCTCGGCCGGCGCCAGCTTGACCTTCAGCGCCCCGACGATGGCCTGGGAGATCTCGTCCTGGATGGCGAAGATGTCGTCCAGGGTGCGGTCGAAGCGCTCGGCCCAGACCTGGGTGTCGCGCGCCGCGTCCAGCAATTGGGCGGTGATGCGCACCCGCGGGCCGGACTTGCGGACGCTGCCCTCCAGGATGTGGGTGATCCCCAGGGCGGCCGCCAACTGGCCCGGAGCGACGGTCTTGCCCTTGTAGGAGAAGGCGGTGTTGCGTGAGACCACCGACAGGGCCGAGACGCGCCCCAGGTCGGTGATGATGTCCTCGCTGACCCCGTCGCTGAAATACTCCTGCTCGGGATCGCCGCTCATGTTGATCAAGGGCAGCACCAGGATCGACGGCCGCCCGTCCGCCGTCCCCAGGGATTTGGCGGCGGGGGTGGCGGCGGGCAGCGGCGTATCGCGCACGCCCACGAAGCGGCGCACCTCGGCCACCAGGGACAGCCAGGCGGGATCGCCGGGCTCGCCCAGCCAATGGCTGAGGTCCGCGGTCTGGGTCAGCTCGAACATGATCGGCCGTTCGCAGGCCTCAATGATCACGGGCGCGAGCGTCTTGTTGCGGTCGGCCAAGGTCGCCTCCGCCCGCACCCAGCGCGAGGCGACCGAGCGGGGCGACCACAGCACGACCACGGCCTTGGCCGCCCGCAAGGCGGCCTCGATCGCCTCGTCGAAGGCCTCGCCCGAGCGGAGGGCCGCGTCCCACCAGACGCTGAAGCCCTGGGCTTCGAACGCCTCTGCATAGCGGTGGGCGACGGCCTGGTCCTCCCGGCTGTAGGAGATGAAGATGTCCGAGATGCCCCTGCCTCCAGATCGGCTCGTCTAACACGGTATCGCGAGCGCCCGGCGCGGTCGAGGCGAATGGGGGCGACGGCCCAGCCCCCGACCTCTTCGATACGCGGTCCCGGCGGCGCGGCGAGAGATGCCAGGCCTGACCTCCTGAAGCGGCTGGGGAGGATCGTCAGCGGGCTCCGAAGCTTCACTTCATGGCGCCGTTTTTGCGGCGGAATGCGGTCGTTCCGCCGCAAGAATGCCTCACGAATCAATGACTCAAGGGGCAGGGGGCGCCGGGAGCGGGCCCCTGTCCCCATAGATTCGGACGGAGGCGTCATGGTCGCCCATCTTCATTTCCCGTCCGGCCAACCCGCATTGCGGCGCTAGGCTTTCGACGTGGGCGCCGAGACGCTTTTGCTCCCGAAGATCCGGGTCCGCGGCCGTAGCTTCATGGCGCTGGTCATCGCCCCTGAGGCTCCGTTCGGCGAATGGTTTGCCGCGCTCGATCAGCAGATGCGCGGCTCCGCCGGCTTCTTCTCTGACCGGCCGGTCGTCGCGGATCTGGCCGCAGTACTTGAGGATGTCGGGCAGGAGGCCGTGCTGGTTGCGCTGGACGGGCTGGAAGCTCGCGGCCTCAAGGTGATTGGCGTCGAGGGCGTTCGCCCGACGCTGCTGGCCGGCACGCGGTGGGGGCGGCTGCCGACCAACCTGCATGGACGCGATGTTGCGCGGGAGCTGGGTGTCGATCTCGCGCCGGCCGCAGCGGCCGAACCGTCCGAGGCGGCGCCCAGTGCTGCGCCGCCCAGTGCCGCGCCGCCCAGTGCCGCGCCGCCCAGTGCCGCGACACCCAGTGCTGCGACACCCAGTGCGCCGTCCTTGCTGATCGATCGGCCAGTGCGGTCCGGGCAGTCGGTCATCTTCGAGGAGGGCGACATCACCATCGTGGGGGCCGTGGCCTCGGGCGCCGAGGTCATCGCCGGGGGTTCGATCCACGTCTACGGCGCCCTGCGCGGTCGCGCGATCGCCGGGCTCAAGTCCCGGCAAGGCGCGCGCATCTTCTGTCGCAAGCTGGAGGCCGAACTGGTGGGCGTCGACCGGCTCTACCGGACGGCCGAGCACTGGGGCGCCGATCTGCATGGCCGCGCCGTGCAGGTCCGCTGCGACCGTGGCGCGCTCCGGCTCTCGGCTCTCGTCTGAATGGATCTCGCCGCCAGGCGAAGGGAAGGAATGGTTAGTGGCATGTCCAAGGTCGTCGTCGTCACATCGGGCAAGGGGGGCGTGGGGAAGACCACGTCCTCCGCATCGCTCGGCGCCGCGCTCGCACAGGCGGGGAACAAGGTCGTCGTGGTCGATTTCGACGTGGGCTTGCGCAACCTCGATCTGGTCATGGGGGCGGAGCGACGGGTCGTCTTCGATCTCGTCAATGTCGTCCAGGGCGATGCCAAGCTTCCGCAGGCGCTCATCCGGGACAAGCGGATCGACTCGCTCTCGCTGCTGCCCGCATCGCAGACCCGCGACAAGGATGCGCTGACGGAGGAGGGCGTCGGCCGCGTGATCGACGAACTGCGGGAGAGCTTCGACTGGATCGTCTGCGACAGCCCGGCCGGCATCGAGAAGGGCGCCATGCTGGCGATGCGCTTCGCCGACCTCGCGGTGGTGGTCACCAATCCCGAGGTCTCCTCGGTGCGCGATTCCGACCGGATTATCGGGATGCTGGATTCCAAGACGCGGCGCGCCGAGAACGGCGAGAGGCTCGAGAAGCAGTTGCTGCTCACCCGCTTCGACGCGGCGCGGGCCGCCCGCGGCGAGATGATGACGGTCGACGACGTGCTGGAGATCCTGGCGATCCCCCTGCTCGGGATCGTCCCCGAGAGCCCCGACGTGCTGACCGCGTCGAACGTGGGCTGTCCGGTCACCCTGCACAGTCCGGGCTCTGCGGCGGGGCGCGCCTATAGTGACGCGGCCCGGCGGCTGCTCGGCGAGACCATCGCGTTCAGCGCCCCGCGCGAGCGCCGGGGTTTCATGAGCCGCCTGTTCGGAAGAAAGGCGGCCGCATGAGCTTTCTGAAGCTCTTTTTCCGAGGCCGCCGCTCGGCGCCGGTCGCCCGCGACCGGCTGCAGGTCCTGCTCGCGCACGAGCGGGCGCTGAACGGCGGCGCCGATCTGGCCGCGATCCTGCAGCAGGAGATCCTGGCGGTGATCGCCAAGTACATTCCGATTGATCGCGACCGGGTGGTCGTCAAGCTCGACCGAGGCGACCAGATCTCCACCCTTGAGATCGATATCGAGATGCCGGAGGCGGCGCTGGCGAGGAATTGATCGGATCCGAAGGCGGGTCAGGAGAAGGCCCGCTTCAGTTGAACTTCGGCTTGCGCATCATCGCCGCGCGATCCAGCGAACGGATCTCGACGTCGAATACGTCATCGTCGCGCTGGATGCGCAGCGCGATGACGGAGCCCGCGGGGCCCTGCGCCCACAGGTGCGTGTAGAAGTCGGCGAGATCGGCGACGGCGACGCCGGCGACCGCAAGGATAATGTCGCCCGGGCGAAGCTCGGCTCGCGCCGCAGGGCCGCGCGGGTTCAACCCGACGACCACCACGTGGGGACCCAGATCCTGAGCAATCACGCCTAGCCATGGCCGCGCCGCGTGCGCCGGTCTTCCGCGGGCCAGGTCGTCGATGATCGGCGGGAGCAGCTCCGAGGGGACAAACAGGTTGATGGGTTTCGCCGCGCCGCTGCGCGATTGCCTCTGCAGGCTCAACGACCCGACTCCGACCAGCTCGCCCGAGGCGCCGATCAAGGCCGCGCCGCTCCAATGCGGGTGAGCCGGTTCGGTGATGATCGCGTTGTCGAGCAGATATTCCCAATAGCCGGCGAAGCGCATCCGGGTGAGTACGCGCCCGGCCGCCGCGTGCGACCGCCCGCCCGCGCCGGCGATGATCACCGGGCTCCCCGCCTTCAGACCGCGCGAGTCCCCCAGGGGCAGCGAAGGCAGGCCAAGCGGCTCAAGCGCCTGCACGAGGCCAAAGCCCGTCACCGGGTCGGACCCGAGGACGTGAGCGGACACGCGCTCGCCGCCGCCCAGGGTGAGCGCGACCTCCTCGGCCTCCATGATCAGATAGCCCATGGTGAGCACGAGGCCGTCGGTGCCGATCACGGCGCCATTGCCGACCCGGTCCGTGCCGAGCGTCGCCGCGGTGAACGCGTCGTCGGGCGCCCGCGCCTCGAGCGCAACAACCGCCGAGAGCGTGTGATCCAGGTCGAACGCATAGCCGCGCGGCGAAGGGCGCATGCCAGCTTCGACCTCAAAGCCATCAAACGGTGACGCCACGCCAATCTCCTGGAGCGGAGGCTCGAATCTGGGGGACGCAAACGCAGGCGCAAGAGGCGGAGCGAACGGAGGCCAGTTCGTGATGGATCGGCGGCGGCCGCCAGATCGCGCCGGGCGATCCACCAAAAAGCCCTCGGTCCGGGGGGCGGGCCGAGGGCTTGGGCTCGTGTGTCACAGGCGGAGCGCTTCAGGCATCGGAGAGAGGACTTCCAACGGCTCCACGAGCTTACAACACGGTCGAGCGAACAGCGTTCCTTGACATGAGTCGTTTCAACCTGGAGGGGTTTTCCGGGGCGTCAGCGCGCAAGCCTGACCAGGACCAGGTCATGGTCAAGGGCCGGCTGGTCCCGCGCTTCCAGCTCGTCAGCCAAGGCGCGCCAGGCCGTCGCATAGTCGAGATAGCGTCCGCGATCCAAGGGGCCGAGGCTGTGAGCGAACGCCTCCGTCTCCTCCGCCCTGCGCCGAAACTCTTCCACCATTGAAATCGGCCACTCCGTTCAGTAGGCCCGCGGGTCGCTGAGCACGAGGGGGACGGTGCGGACGAGAAGCGTGACGTCGCCCCAGAAGGTCCAGGCCTCGACGTATTCGTTGTCGGAGGCGATGCGCCGCAGAAGGGCGTCGTCGTCATGCACCTCGCCGCGCCAGCCGCGGACCTGCGCCAGGCCGGTGAGGCCCGGGCGGACGCGGAAGCGGTCGGCGTAGCCGGGCACGAGGGGCCCCCACTGGTCGTCGTGGCGGAGCGCATGCGGCCGGGGCCCGACGAGGGACATCTCGCCCCTCAGTACGTTCAGGAGCTGCGGCAGCTCATCGAGGCTGAGCTTGCGCAGCACTCTGCCGACACGGGTCACGCGGGCGTCGTGGCGGGAGGCCTGCCGAAGCTCGGGCGTCTCCGGCTCAGGCCGCATGGTGCGGAATTTGAAGATCCAGAAGGGCTTTCCGTGAAGCCCGGTGCGCTGCTGGCGGAAGAGCACCGGCCCCGACCCCTCGGCCCGGATCGCCGCGGCGACCAGGAGCAGGAGCGGCAGGAACAGGATCAGCGCCAAACCGGCGATCGCCAGGTCCAGCGTCCGCTTGCGGCGACTGGCGACGGCCGTGCTGGGCGCCGCCGGCTGCAGGGCAGGCGCGCGCTCGACGACACATTCCAGGGCGGGCGCCAGGGAGTGAAAATCTACAAACAATCGACGACCCCAACGACTGAGCTGCGGGAAGCCAGGCGGCCGCGGCGGGGAGGCCGGGGCGCGTCCGGCCCGGCCTAGGCGAGCATGGGTTCCCGGGACCTGCGCCGGCGAAGGCTCGCCCCGATCCCGCCGACGCCCATGATCATCAGGGCCCAGCTGGCCGGCTCGGGAAGCAGCGCGCTGATCCCGCCCACGCCGCCCAGGCGGATCTGGCGGGCGTCCTCGAACGAGCCGTTGGTCCCGACACTGAAGAAGTTGATCTGTTCGCCATTGGTCGCCTGGGCGTTGAAGAAGCCGTTCGACGGGATGGCGAAGGTGCTCTGGAACTGCTGACCGGCGGTATCGACGAAGGTCAGGGTCGCCTCGGTGGCGGTGCCCTTGCCCACGAAGATGCGGAATTCGGTAGAAGTGAAGGCCAGGGCGGGGTTGGTGAGGTCGAACCCGAGGCTCTGGTTGGCCGTGCCGTTGAAGGTGAAGGCCGTGTTGATGAGCCCGTCGGCGCCTGTGACGCTCGCCTGCCCGCCGCTGGCGGCCAGGGTCTCGCCGCCGGTGATCGAGACGCTGGTGGCGGTCTGATTGGTGACGCCGGCGACGGTCAGGCCGTTCGCGGGGTTGTTGGTGAACAGCACGTTCTCAGGCGGCTGGAGCGTGCCGGCTCCGGTTCCGATGATGATCAGCGCGTTGGCCGGCAGGGCCGCCGAGCAGGCAAGCGCGGCCAACGTCGTGACGATTACGGCTTTCATTCCCGAACTCCCAGCACCTGTGGCCCCATGGCCGACGAAGCGCAGAACCGGTCAGCGGAAACCATGTTCCGTCGCGGCCGGACATTTCACTCAGGGCGTGAAATTCAGGACGGGCGGAGGGCGGAAAGCGCCCGCCAGCGCTCGCGCTGTTCAGTCGGTGGTCATTTTCGGAGGTTCAGGGTAGCGGGCCTCGCTGCTTTCCTGGCGCGGCGCTTGCACGCGCCAGGGCGCTTTGCGCCGTATTGGGATTATGAGGGCTTCAGTGACGCTAGAAGAGGTCGGCGAGCATATCGCCAGGCGACTGGGCGCGCGGCGCGCGAGCCTTCAGCTCTCGCTGGCGGACGTGGCTTCGCGCTGCGGCGTGACGCTGCAGCAGATCCACCGCTACGAGCTCGGCGCGAATTCGATCTCCGCCCCGATGCTCTGGCAGCTGTCGCGGTGCCTGGACGTCGACGTCCGCTATTTCTTCGAGGGGATCGAGGCGGCCGAATGACGCCGGCCCCGGCCCCGGCCCGCGCGCGCGCGGGGGCATTCGCCGTCAGCCGGCGTTTTCGCTGAGCCGGGCGGCCTTGTGGTTGGCGGCCAGGTCCTCGAACTCCGCCGTGCGCACGCCGCGCGACACGTTCAGGCGGGTGAAGGCGTGGGTCGCGCCGCGGCGGGTCGCCTTCGACCATCGTGACAGGACCAGGGACAGGTCGTTGCATTCGCCGACCGCCAGCACCTTCACACCGTCGCCTTCCGGCCGCACGAACACATAGTTGCCGGCGATCGGCAGGTGCGGCGTCCCCTCTCGCCAGAGGCGGAAGCGATACTGGGCCCCGGAGGCGCCTTCCAGGTCGATGAAGTCTTTCATTTCGGCCTCCAACATGGCGAGCTTGTTGGCTAGGCCGCCAATCGCCCGGGGTCGAGCCCTGTCGCCGCGCGTTATCGATCAAATCCCTGTTTGGAGACCCCATGTCGCATGCCGCGCCTGCTGGAACGCTTCATCGGCCGTAAAGACGATATTCCGCGGACCGCCGCGCTCGGCCGCGTGTTCAACGTCACGCGCCAGACGTGGCGGCTGAGCGACGATCCCGCAAAGGTCCGGCCGGCGAGGGAGCCGCTGACCACGGGCAAGACCGCCTCCGAGGCCGCGGACTTCGCCCGCGACGTCGCCGGCGCCTTCCCGCGCCACGGCTTCCACCGGCGCTCGGGGTCCTGGTGGGCTGTCGAGGGGGAATGGTTCCACCGGTTCACGGTGCACACCACCCCCAAGCGCAAGGCCGCGATCCTGCTGATCGCCACCGGCCTCGCCGGCCTGGCGGCGGTGGCGGTCGCCCGGCGCCGGGGTGGGGCGCGCCGCCGCAGCTGATCCGCCGAGCGGCCGTGCGGGCTTCCTCCCGGGTCCATGCCTGTTAGGGTTGTGGCAGGTCCCCCGCCTACGAGTCCGAATGACCGAACCGTCGCCGCCAGATCCGAGCTCAGGTCCCAGCCATGAGGCGCGCCTGGAGGCGGTGCTGGAGAGCGTCAGCGACGCCTTCTATGCGCTGGACACCGAGTGGCGCTACGTCGTCTTCAACCGGGCGGCGGAGGAGTACTTCGGGGTCTCTCGCAAGCGGCTGCTGGGGCGGAACATCTGGGAGATGTTCCCGCAGGGGTTGGGCACGCCGTTCGAGGCCCATTGCCGCGCGGCCATGGACCAGGGGGCTTCGACGAGCTTCGAGACGCCGTCGCGGATGCGGCCCGACCGGGTGGTGGAGCTGAGGATCGTGCCGATGCGCGGGGGCGGGGTGGCGATTACGCTCACCGACATCACCGAGCGCAAGACCGCCGACGCGCGCCAGCGCCTGCTGGTGAACGAGCTCAACCACCGGGTGAAGAACAGCCTCGCCACCGTGCAGGCGATCGCCGCCCAGAGTCTGCGCGGCGCCGAGGTCTCGCCGGCGGCCCGCGAGCGGTTCATGGCCCGGCTGATGGCGCTGGCGCGGGCCAACGACGTGCTGGTGGCCGAAACCTGGGCGGGCGCGAGCCTGGCGACGGTGGCCGCCGAGATGGCCAATCCGCACGGCGACGACGAGCGGTTCACCATCGAAGGCCCGGAGGCGCACCTGTCGCCGCAGGCCGCGGTGGCCATGGCGCTCGGCCTGCACGAGCTGGCCACCAACGCCGCGAAGTACGGCGCGCTTTCGACGCCGGAGGGGCGGGTGTCGCTGACCTGGACGGTGGAAGGCAACGGGGATGCGCGGCGATTGCGCCTGACCTGGCGCGAGAGCGGCGGACCTGCGGTCGAGCCGCCGAAACGGCCGGGGTTCGGCAGCCGGCTGATCCAGCGCGGTCTGGCCGCGGCGCTGAAGGCCGAGGTGCGGCTCGACTATGAGCCGACCGGCGTGGTGCTTACCCTGGCGGCGGCGCTCGGCGAGGGCGTGAGCGAGGGGTAGGGCTGTCTGTCCAGGCGCCTAGAGCACGATGGGGACAGGCGGAATCGCCTAACCGCTGAATCGTGCTCTAAATTCAAAAGTGTAGACCCTGATTCACGATTCAGATCGTGTCGATCTGAATCGATCAGCGTCTAGCCGGGGTCCATCGCCTTCAGGCGTTCGAAGAAGTAGGTGACCGGCACGCCGAGCGCGCTGCCGATCCTCCAGAGCTGGACGGCGGAGACGCTGCAGAGGCCGGCCTCGTACTTGTGGATTTGCTGGAAGCTGACTCCGCAGGCGTCGGCCAGCTCGCGCAAGGTCATGTCGATCAGCCGGCGGCGGTGGCGAATGGCGAAGCCGATGCTCTGCTGGATCCGCCAGGCGGGGACCTGGCGGGCCGGAGGCGACGATGGGCCGGGCAGCGCGAGGGCGGAGGCGCCGGCATTCCAGACTTGGCTGGAAGGGCTTCCGTTCAGGTCCATCGAGAGAGCTCCGGGTACTGGCATGCGATCTGCTGGAGCAGTCTGGCTCAATGCTGCACTGCGGGAAGGTGCAGCAAGCGGCAGGATGATGCACGCGGGTGCGCCTTACCGTGACGCCTGACCTCGGCGGGGCTTCAGGAGCGCTCGCGATAGGGCGGGCCGCGGGCCACGGACCGCGACAGCGGCAGGCGAAGCAGGAGGTCTCCCCCGAGCGCAGCCTGGGCGGGCCCGAAGTCGCCGGTCAGGTGCTTGCGCAAGGCGTCCGAGATCGAGGCGTCCGGCGCCACCGGATCGAGCGCGGCCAGCTCGGCGAAGCGGCGGTCGTCGGCCTCGGGGTCGCCGGTGAGGTCGCCGACGCGCTCGAAGATCATGCCGTGCGCGGTCGGCGTGCGGCCCGCATCGAGGGCCGGGGCCAGCACCAGGCCGTCGACCACCTCGGCGCGC
Organism: Phenylobacterium sp.; assembly: GCF_028290885.1. Classification (GTDB taxonomy): domain Bacteria; phylum Pseudomonadota; class Alphaproteobacteria; order Caulobacterales; family Caulobacteraceae; genus Phenylobacterium. The sequence continues at coordinate 23,170 of NZ_JAQGIZ010000127.1, read as the reverse complement.
GCGGTGCCCACGCCGTTGAACAGGCCGAACAGGACGGCGCCGCTGGTGACGTCGATGCAGACGGCGGCGAGCTGGTTGCCGAACGGCAGCAGCCAGCCGTCGACCACCGTCCCGCCGGTGCCGATCCTGAGCCGCAGGAGGCCGCAGGCGTCGCGCCGGATCATGCCGTGGTCGTGGACGAACCGGCCGGGGGCCAGCACATAGGGCCGCGTGGAGCGGAAGAAGCCCTCGTAGGCCTCGCCGCGCAGGGCGGTCGCTGACAGGAACTGGTCCATCTGCGCGAGCGGCAGGCCCTGCAGCGCGGGGCCGGCGCCGTCCAGCGACATGCCGTCGAGATCGGCGCCGACCAACTCGGCGAAGGCCGGCAGGCTGCGGTCCCAGTCGAGGGCTGTGAAGCCCGCGATCCGCTCGGCGATCAGGGCGCTCAGGCGGGAGAGGTTGTGCGCCGAAGGCTGGACGGCGCCGGTCACCCAGCGACCGGCCACCGACTTGTCGACGCCCAGGTCCGCCGCCAGCCGCGCGCGGCTCATCGACAGCACCTTGAGCACGAGTTCGAGCTTCCTGGCGAACGATACGCTCATCCCGCCTTCTCTCCGCCGCTTGGGACAAGCCACCATTGACGCCGACGAACATGTTCGGCGGATGTGGCGTTTGACGCAAGGCCGGCAAGCGTCGCAACTGGCGGCGATGAGCGTCGCCGCCAGCCCCCGCCCGCTCGCCCTGATCACCGGCGCCTCCGCCGGGATCGGCGCCGCATTCGCCAGGGCCTATGCGGCGAGAGGGCACGACCTGGCGCTGGTGGCGCGGCGCGCGGACCGGCTAGAGGCGCTGGCGGCGGAGCTTGCGGCGGCGCACGGGATCGAGGCGTTCGCGGTTCCGGCCGACCTGGCGGAGTTCGAGGCCCACGCCGCGGTGCTGGCGGCGGTGGCGGCGCGCGGCCGCACGGTTGACGTGCTGGTGAACAACGCCGGGTTCTCGATCGCGCAGAGCTTCACAGGCGTCCCGTGGGAGCGTCAGCGGGCATTCCTGATGACCCTGGTGGTGAACGCCTGCGGCCTTGCCTACGGGGTGATCCCGGGCATGGTCGCGCAGGGGCGAGGCGCGATCGTCAACGTGGGCTCGCTGGCGGCCTTCGCGCCGGGGGTGGCGGGGCACAGCCTCTATCCGGGGGCCAAGAGCCTGACCGTGAAGTGGAGCCAGGCGCTGGCGGCGGAGCTGAAAGGAACCGGCGTGCGGGTGACCGTGACCTGCCCGGGCTTCACCCTGACGGAGTTCGCCGAGGCCAACGGCACCAAGGCGGTGATGGACGAGGCGCCCCGGCGGTTCTTCCAGACGGCCGAGCAGGTGGTCGCGGAGACCTTAGCGGCCAGCGACCGGGGCCAAGTGGTCATCGTGCCGGGACTGCACAACAAAATGGCTGCAACACTGCTGCGCTACCTTCCCGAGCAGCTGGTGATCGCGATCCTGACGCGGGCCTCGGCGAAGTATCATCTGGAGGATTGAGCTTGGCGCGTTTCGACGTGGTGATCATCGGCAGCGGGGCGGGCGGCGGCACCCTGGCGCAGCGGCTGGCGGCCTCCGGCAAGACCATCCTGATCCTGGAGCGCGGCGAGCAACTGCCGCGCGAGGCGGAGAACTGGAGCTCGCGGGCGGTGTTCGTCCAGCACCGCTACCGCACTCAGGAGAAGTGGTACGACAAGCAGGGCAAGCCGTTCACGCCCAACACCCACTATTGGGTGGGCGGCAACACCAGCTTCTACGGCGCGGCGCTGATGCGGCTGCGCGGGCGGGACTTCGAGGAGGTGCAGCACGCCGGCGGGGTGTCGCCCGCCTGGCCGGTCAGCCTGACCGATATGGCGCCCTACTACGCCGAGGCCGAGACGCTGTGGCGGGTGCACGGGTCGCGCGGCGACGACCCGACCGAGGAGGGGAACGAGGGCCCCTACGCCTACGCCGCCGTGCACGACGATCCGGGCATCGCCCAGCTTAGAACCCACTGGCAGGAGCAGGGGTGGAAGCCGTTCTCCCTGCCGCTGGGGATCAACCTCGACCAGGCGCATCCGGTCACTTCGGCCTGCATCAAGTGCAAGACCTGCGGCGGCTATCCGTGCCTGCTGAAGGCCAAGTCGGATGCGCGGACCATCGCCATCGAGCCGCTGATGGGCCTGCCCAACGTCACCCTGCTGACCGGCCGCAAGGTGACGCGGCTGGAGACCGATCCCGGCGGCCGGACGGTGACCGAGGTGGTCTGCCAGACCGAGCAGGGGGAGGAGCGCTGGACCGGCGACATCGTGGTGCTGGCGGCGGGCGCGGCGAACACCGCCGCTGTGCTGCTGACCTCGGCCAATGCGGCCCATCCGAACGGCCTGGCCAACGGCTCGGACCAGGTGGGGCGGAACTACATGTTCCATACCCTGACCGCGATGGTCTCGCTGACCTGCGCCCACGTGGACGTGACCTTCCCCAAGACGCTGGCCTGCAACGACTTCTACTGGGGCGACCCGGACGGCTCCTACGACAAGCCCATGGGACACATCCAGCTCCTGGAATACATGTCCGGCCAGACGCTGGAGGGCCAAGTCTCCGACTGGCTGCCGCCAGGCCTGGTGCCCGACGAGATCTCCGAGGGGATCGCCGAGCGGATGCTGTCGATGCTGGTGATCTCCGAGGACCTGCCGCTGCCGGAGAACCGGGTGCGGGTGACGCCCGACGGACGGATCAACCTCGACTACACCTACAACAACCTGGAGGGCCACGAGCGGCTGGTGAAGAAGCTGCACGGCTCGCTGGACGGCTTCGTGGACCATGCCCACCCGATCTCGCAGCACCATTTCGAGTTCGGCAGCCTCTTGCCGCTCTACGGCACGGCGCACCAGGCGGGCACGGTGCGGTTCGGGGCGGACCCTGCGAGCTCGGTGCTGGATCCTTGGTGCAAGGCCCACGAGCTCGACAACCTCTATGTGACCGACACCAGCTTCTTCCCCTCGATCGCGGCCGTGAACCCGACTCTGACCACGGTGGCCAACGCCTTGCGCGTCGGCGACCACCTGCTCGAGCGGCTCGGTCATGGGACGCCCCCGGCGAAGGCGCGAAGCGTCGCGTGGCCGCGGTCGCACAAGGCGGGCGAAGGGCTCGCTTGAGCGGCGCACGGCCTGGAGTACAACAACCGGGGGACTGACCGGTCCGGCGGATTGCGCGCACCGCCTGCCTTGGCCTGAGGTGGGAATTCGGATGGAGACCCGGCGGGCGCTTCCAGCCCGCATCGCGACCGTGGCTGCCGCGCTTGCATGCGCCCTTGGCGCGGCCGCGCCCGCGCGGGCCGGCTGGACCGGCGGCCCGGAGATGGCGGTCAAGGCGACCTACCTCTACAAGCTCGCGCGGTTCGTCGACTGGCCCGCGGGCGTCTATGGCGGGCCGACCGCGGCGCTGACGATCTGCGTGCAGGGCCTGGACCCGTTCGGGCCAGTGCTCGACCTCGCGATCAGTGGCCGGACGGTCGGGACCCATCCGGTGGTGGTGCGCAGGCTCGCCAAGCTCGAAGCCGGCTCCGGCTGCCAGGTCGCCTACCTGGCCGGTGGCCCCGCCCAGTCGTCGGCCCAGGCGCTGCAGGCCGTGGAAGGCCAGCCAGTGCTGACGGTGACCGACGAGGCGCGGGGCGCGCTCGCCCGGGGGATCGTCCACCTGCAGCGGGTGGCCGGCCGGGTGCGTTTCAGCATCGACGCAAGTCAGGCCGAGGAGAACGGCGTGGCGATCAGCTCCAAGCTGCTGAAGCTGGCCGTGGCGGTGAAGCGATGAGCCCGCAGCCTCCCCCGGACCGGCGGCTGGTCAACATCGCCTGGTCAAGCGTCGTGGCGCTGCTGGCCATCGCGGCGTTGCTGGGGGCGCGCGCCGAGCTCGACTACCGCCGCCAGGCGCAACGCCAGGCGGAGGTGCAGGCCGACATCCTGGCCGTCAGCGCCGGCGCCGCGCTGGCCTTCGAGGACCCCGCCGCCATGCGTGAATACGTCGGCGTGCTGCGGGTGAACCGCGCGGTGGCGGCGGCGGGGATCTACGACGCCTCGGGCCAGGCGGTGGCGACGTTCAACCGCAGCGGCGCAGGCCGGCCGCCCGCCCGGATCGGCGGCCTCGGCTCGCACTTCGCCGGCGGGCACGTGACGGTGACCCGGCCGGTGCTCGAAAAGGGCGAGCGCCTGGGGGCGGTCTACCTGGAGACCCTGCCGGAGCCCTGGATGGCGATGTTCGGCCGGCACTCGGGCATGGCGGTGCTGTCGGTGCTGGCGTTCCTGATGCTGGGCGTGGTGACAGCGGCGGCATCGCAGCTGGAGGCCCGCGCGCGCCTGCTGGCCGAGGCCAACGCACGGCTGCGCGAGGAGATGGCCGCGCGCGGCAAGGTGGAAGACGCGCTGCGGCAGAGCCAGAAGATGGAGGCGCTGGGCCAGCTCACCGGAGGAATTGCACATGATTTCAATAATCTGCTGCAGGTTGTTCACGGCGCCTTCGAGCTGATCCGCCGGAAGTCCGGCGACCCCGACAAGGTCGCGGCCTGGGCGGAGAACGGGATCGCGGCGGCGGAGCGCGGGGCGCGCCTGACCCGCCAGTTGCTTGCCTTCTCGCGCAGCCAGAAGCTGGAGCTGCAGCCCTTCGTGGTGGCCGATCTGATCAGCGAGATGCGCGAACTGCTGGTCCGGACGCTCGGCCCCGACATCGCGCTCACCCTCGATCTGGACGAAACCCGCGCCTCGGTGATGAGCGACCGCACCCAGCTGGAACTGGCGGTGCTGAACCTGGCGATCAACGCGCGCGACGCCATGCCGAACGGCGGACGGCTGACCATCGCCACCAAGGTCCGCGGCATCCCGGCCGGCGATGCGGTGCTTGAGCCGGGCGACTATGTCGAACTCAGCGTCGCCGACACCGGCGAGGGCATGTCGCGCGAGCTGATCGAGCGGGCGTTCGATCCATTCTTCACCACCAAGGGCGTCGGCAAGGGCACGGGCCTGGGCCTCAGTCAGGTGTATGGCGTGGCCCGGCAGGCGGGCGGTACGGCGGAGATCGAGAGCAGCCCGGGCCGCGGCGCTGTGGTGCGGTTGATGCTGCGCCGTTCGACGGCGGCCGCTGAGCCCGCGACCGCGTGGACCGAGCGCCAGCCGATCCCGGCGCCGCCGGCCGGGCGCAGCGTGCTGGTGGTCGACGACGAGGCATCGGTGCGGGCGCTCGCCGGCGAGACGCTGGAGTTGCTGGGCTACCGGGCGCTGACAGCCGACAGCGGAGCCGCCGCGCTGGCCATCCTGGAGCGCGAGCGGCCGGACCTGATGCTGTTCGACTACGCCATGCCGGGGATGAACGGAGCGGAGCTGGCCGGAATCGTCCGGACGCGCTGGCCGGACGCGCCGATCGTGTTCGCCAGCGGGCATGCCGACACCGCGGCGGTCGAGGCGGCGCTCGGCGGCCAGGCGAGAATCCTGCGCAAGCCCTTCAGCGTGGAGACCCTCGCCGAGACCATCGCGGGCCTGTTGGAGGGACGGGGTCTGGCCGAGGGGTGAAGCGAGGGGGCCCCGGAGGGCGGCGAAGCCTCGCAGCTTCACCGCCCATGGGAGAGATCAGGCGCCGTTCAGGGCAGGACGGCTACGTTCCCCACGGGCAGATTTGTCCAAAACCCCGTCCTGCGCACCCTAGGAAGAATACTGTGAGGCAGCTTGACCCAAGACCACCGGCCGGTCGGTTCAGGCCGCCGCGGCGCTCGGTCGCAGGCGAGGTTAACCGTAGCTCAAGGGGCGAGGCGCAAGCATCTGAAACAGATAAGAAAATTATGGTCCCCATATGCCCGACGCCGCGTATCGCACAGCAGGGCCGCCAGGGGCCGTGCGCCTTGGCCTCGGGGCGGTCGAAGTCGGCTGGGACCTGCTGTCGGAGAAGATCAACGACCTGGTCGTCGTGGTCGACGCCAGCGGCAGGATTTCCTACGCTTCGCCCGCATCCCGCATCCTGGGCTATGAGCCGCATGAACTGATCGGGCGGACGGGCGATGACTTCGTCCACCCCGACGATCTGGCTCATTTCCAGGCGAACACGGCGGCGCTGTTCAGCGGCGATCCCGTCAGCCGCGACGCCGACCGCGAGCATCGGTTTCGACTTAAGGATGGCTCCTGGCGCTGGCTGGAGGGCAACCCGAGCCTGATCCCCGGAGCCGACGGGAGGCCTATCGGGCTGCTCAACGTATTCCGTGACGTGACGGAGAAGCGGGCCATCCGCGACGCCTTGTCGGAGCAGATGCGGCGCGCGTCGATGGCCGAGGACATCGCAGGCGTCGGCTACTGGCGGCTGGACGCCGCGACCGCGCAGGTCACCTGGTCGGAGCAGGTATTCAGGATGTTCGGCCTGGAGCCGGGCGGGCGGCCGGGCTTGGGAAGGCGCGAAGACCAAGGTCCATCCCGCCGACGCAGCGGCGTCCAAGGCCCGCGTGGCCGCCGCCCTGCGTTCGGGCGAAGGCTGGTGCAACACGCCCATCCGCATCATTCGGCCCGACGGCGAGATCCGTCATCTGAGCGGCCGCGGGGTCTGCGAAAAAGGCGCAGATGGGCGCGTCGCCTTTATCTTCGGGACAATATTGGATGTGACGGAGGAGGTCGTCGCGCGACGTGCGCTCGAGGACAGCGAGCGGCGCTGCCGGCTGCTGACCGACCATGCGTCCGACATGATCTCGCGGGCGACCAGCGACGGCCGCATGATCTACCTCTCGCCGTCCGCGACGCGGATAACGGGGTACAGGATTTCCGAACTGCTCCCCCGCCAGATGCGTGAATTCGTTCACCCCGAGGACCTTGGGGGCTTCCTGACCGCGTACGGCGACCTGATCAGCGGCCGGGCTGAAGGCGGGCAGACGTTTCGCTACCGCGTCCGCCACAAGGATGGGTCGTGGTTATGGCTGGAGAGCAATCCCTGGCTGGTCCGCGCATCGGTGGAGGGGGAGCCGGACGAGATCATCGACGTGGCGCGGAATGTGACCGAGCAGGAGGCGCTGAAGGCGAGATTGAACGAGGCGCTTGCGGAGGCGGAGAGGCTGACCGCCGTGAAGTCGAACTTCCTGGCCAATATGAGCCACGAGATCCGCACGCCGCTCACCGCCGTGCTCGGCTTCACGGACCTGCTCGCCGAGCGCCCCAACCTCGACCCGCTTGCGCAGGGCTACGTCGAGCGGATCGCCGGCGCCGGGCGCTCGCTGCTGGCGATCGTCAACGACGTGCTGGACTTCTCGAAGCTCGAGGCGGGTCTTGTGACGATCACGCTGCAGCCGACGGCTCCGGCGGCGCTGTGCCGCGAAGTGATGGAGATGTTCGGCTTCCAAGCCGAATCCAAGGCGGTCGAACTCCGCTTTGAGGCCGCGGCCGACATCCCTGAGGCCGTGTCACTCGATCCGGACCGGCTGCGTCAGATCCTGGTCAACCTGATCGGCAACGCCATGAAGTTCACGGATCGCGGATCGGTCCGCGTGCGCGTCGGATACGACCGTCGCGCAGAGCGGCTCGTCATCGAGGTGGTCGACACCGGGCCGGGCATCGCCGCCGAAGCCCGCCAGAAGCTGTTTCGACGCTTCTCGCAGGTCGACGGCTCTTCCGCCCGCGGCAAGGGCGGAACCGGGCTGGGGCTGGCCATCTGCCACGGCCTGGCGCAGGCCATGGGCGGCGCGGTCTCGGTGAGAAGCCGCCTCGGGCGCGGCACGACCTTCAGCGTCAGCCTGCCCGCGCCGCCGGCCGCCGCGGCGCAGCCCGCCGAGGCGCCGGCCGCGATCGTCGAGGATCTCCAGGGCGTGCGCGTGCTGGTCGTCGACGACCACGCCTCGAACCGGGAACTGGCGCGTGCGGTGCTCGAAGGCGCCGGGATCGAGGTCAGCGAGGCTGAGGACGGGCAAGTCGCCGTTGCGATGGCGGCCCGCCTGCCGTTCGACGTGATCCTGATGGACATCCGGATGCCCGGATTGGACGGCCGGGCCGCGGCGGCTCTGATCCGCGGCGGCGACGGACCCAACCGGCGCGTTCCGATCCTGGCCTTTTCCGCCGACGCCGACTCCGGTGCGTCGCAAACCGACGGGGCCTCGCCCTTCGCCGGTTGGGTCTGCAAGCCGCTGTCGCCCTCGCACCTCCTGAGCGTACTGCACACGGCGGTGAACGACGGTCGCGCCTCGTCGCAGGACGAGGCGCTCGCCGCCGCGGTTTGAGCCTGCGGCGCTACCTGGTGACGAATCGCCGGGCTAGCGGCGGCCGGCGAAGCCGACCTGGGCGAGCTGCGCCGCGGGCTGGGCGGCGGCGTCGGCGCGCAGCTTGAGCAGGTGGCGGGCGCGGACGCCCGACAGCACGGCGTCGAGGCCGGCCATCAGCGCGATCAGGAAGCCGAGCTCGCCCTCCCGAAGGCCCTGGCGCCAGACGTAGGAGGTCCAGAACCGTGCGAAGCCCAACCCCATATCGCCGACGAGGCTGCGGACGTCGCCGGCGTCGGCGAGGTCCTGGGCGCGAAGCGAGGTCTGGCGGTTCAGGCGGGCGATCATGTGGCCGAGGTCAGGATCGGCGCGACGCTTCAACGGCGTCTCGAGCGCGCCTGCGTGGCGGCCCTCGAGCACTACGCCCGGGGCGATGCGGCGGGCCGTCCAGCGCTTGACGCGCCGGCGGTAGAGTCGCGGAGCCAGCACCTCGCCTAGGCCGGCGCCCCAGCCGCGGCGCACCAGGGTTTCGCCGACGTAGTTGTGCAGCGGAACGTCGAACCAGTCGCCGGCGGGCCGGCCGTGGATCGCCGCGCGGACCTCATAGGCCAGCGCGGCGTCCACATGCTCGTCCGTCTCGATCTCCAGGATCCACTCCCCCAGGCAGGCCGCCACCCCCGCGGCCTTGCGCTGGCTCTCCAGCGGGAAGATCCCGTCGATCACCCGCGCGCCGAAGTGGCGCGCGATCTCCTGCGTGCGATCCGTACAGCGGTCCGCCACCACCACGATCTCGTCGCAGAACTCCAGGCCGCGCAGGCAATCCGCCAGTCGCGCTTCATCGTTCTGCGCGCACACCAGAGCCGAAAGCTTCACCAGCGACCCCCGTCCAGCCACCCCGCGGCGTTAACCCGCCGTCAAGGTAATGACGCCGCGGCCGAGCTTCGCCCCCCTGCCGCCACAATCGGGAACCTGCTGATTTTCGACTCGGGGCCGCGGGGCCGCAGGCGGCTGAACCCTAAAACGCCGCCGCCAGCCGTACGCCTACGGTGCGGGGGCGCTGGGGGGTGACCTGGCGGACCTGGCCGAAGGTGAAGGGGTTGCCGTAGGCGAAGGTGTTGCTGGAGGAATCGGCCGGGTTGGTGACGAAGAGGCTGGCGCTCCAGCGGCGGGCGACGACCTCGGCCAGGAGCTCGGCGTCGATCACCGTATCGGTGCGCGCCGAAAGCGTCGGGTCGAAGGTCAGGCGGGCGGGACCGACGACGCTGGCCTGGCCGACCAGTCGGAGCGTCAGGTCGGCGGGCAGCGGCCGGTCGTAGCGCGCCAGGAGGCCGCCGGACGCCCGCGGCGCGCCGGGGAGGCCCGAGCCCAGCCGGCTAGCGAAGTCCGGGTTGGTGCGGGTGAACCGGGGGGTCGTGAAGAGCGCATTGGCCTGCACCGAGAGGCCGAAGGGCCACTCGTAGGCCGCCTCGGCTTCCAGGCCCCGGACTTCGGCGTCGCCGACGTTGGCGGTGTAGGCGAGGCCCGAGGCCCGGTACTGGTCCGACTGGATGTTGGACCACAGGTCGAAGAAGGTCGCCACGCGCACGACCAGGCGGCGGTCCAGGAACCGGCCCTTGGCGCCGATCTCGAAGTTCTCCAGCTTGTCGGGCTCGAAGGTGGTGCGTTGCGAGTGGACCGTCAGGAAGTTGGTCGAATTCACGCCGCCAGGACGGAAGCCCTCCGAGAACAGGCCGTAGACCAGCGGCCCGTCGGCGAACTCGTACTGCACCGAGAGCTTCGAGGAGAGGCCGCTGAAGCTGCGGTTCTCGTCCACGTCGCGCGGCTGAGTGGGCGGAGTCCCGACGATGACGGAGCGCACCTTCAGTTCGCTGTCAAAGACGCGCGCGCCGGCCGAGGCGCTCCAGCCGGGCGCGAAGCGCCAGGTCCCCTCGCCGTAGACCGCGAGCTCGTGCAGGTGGTCGCGGCGCTCCTCGTTGTAGACCCGGACGAGCTTGGCCGGGGTCTTCACCGCGGCGGCGCTCGGGGTGATCGCCGAGGTGGCGGAGACGTCGAGCGACGAGGGCGTCCGCTCCTGCGACAGCGAGCCATAGATCCCGGCCAGCCAGTCGAGCGTGCCCGCTCCGGTCGAGGTGAGCACCACGTCCTGCACCACGCGCCGGATGCGCGCGGCCTCGGAATAGACCCCGAGGTCGGCGCCGATCTCGCTGCTGAAGCTCGAGGCGCTGGCGTCGTAGAGGCTGGCGTAGTCGTGCTGCACATAGGAGGTCGAGGCGGTGAGGTCCGCCCAGCCGAGCTCGCCGCGCAGGCTGACGGCGCCTTGTGCGAAGTTGTTGTTCGAGGCTTCGCGGACCTGGTTGGCGCGCCGGCCGGGGGCGTTCTGAAGGGTGGTGTACTGGGTGTCGCGCGACTCCAGGCGCTGGCCCGCGCCGGCGATGTCGAGGGTCCAGCGGTCGCCGAGCGCAACCCGCAGGGCCAGGCGCCCGCCGGCGCGCGACGTCGAGTCGACGTTGGAGAGGCGCAGGGAGACGTCGTCCAGGTAGCCGCCCTGATCGTCGTAGTAGGCCACCAGGCGGAGGGCGGCGCGGTCCTGCACGAGCGGCAGGTTCAGGTAGCCCTCGGTCTCGTAGCTCGGCGAACCGCCCTGGGTGTTGGCCGCGACGACCTGGAGACCACCGGACAGGCGCTCTGGGTCGGGCTTGTTGGTGACGATCCGGTAGACTCCGGCCAGGGCGCCGGAGCCGTAGAGCGCGCCTTGCGGCCCGCGCACGGTCTCCACCCGCTCCACGTCGGTGAGCCGCAGGTCGGGGTCGGGGGCGTTGTAGTTGATCGGGGCGTCGTCGAGGTAGGTCGAGACCGTCGAACGGGCGCGGCCGGTGAAGGCCCCGTCGGAAAGGCCGCGCATCAGCAGCTTGTCGCGGCCGGGGCCGAGATTGGTCATCAGCACACCGACCAATTGGCCCGCGGTGTCGCGCACATCGACCGCGCCGGTGGCGAAGAGCTGCTCGCCGGAGATGACGCTGACGCCGGCCGGCAGGGTGTCGAGGCGTTCGGAACGCCGGCGGGCGGTGACCAGGACCTCGGTGACCAGGGTGACCGGCGGCGGGGCGGCGTGCTCGACCGGCGCTGCGGCGACGATGCGGACGGTCTGGGCGTCGACGATTCGCCAGCTGCAGGGCGCGCCCGCCAGCACGCGGGTCAGCGCCTCGGCCAGGCTGTAGTCGCCGGAGAGGCCGGCCCCGCCGCCGGCGCCGCAGGCCGACGCGCCGAGCAGGGAGACATTGGCCTGCACGGCCAGGTCGATCAGCGCCTCGGCATAGGGTTTCGGAGCGATCTCGAAGCGGCGGCGCGCTTCAGCGGCCTCAGCTCGGCCGGCGGGCGCGAGGAGGCACAATCCCGCGAGGGACGCGCGCAGAAAGGCCGCCGGCCTGGATATGGCCCCTTGTCCCCCTCATGGCTTCGCCGCCGGATCGCTGCGAAGCACGATGCCTTGCGCCGAAGGTAACGCTCTGATCGGCGCGAGCAAGGCGAGGCGGCGAATAACCGCGTCCTGGCTGTCGAGCACCAGGACGCCGGAGACCCGGATCTGGGCCAGCGCCGGATCTTCGAGCAGGATCGGGCGCGGGAACTGCTGGTTCAGGTCGGCGACCACCTCGCCCAGCGGCTGGTCGCGGTAGATCAGCCGGCCGCTCTTCCAGCTGAACACCTGCGCGGGGTCGACGGCGCTCACCTGCACGCCGGGCGCCCCCTCGACGTGGTCGAGGCGCTGGCCGGGATGCAGACGGTAGGCGGCGCCGGCGGCCTCGGCGCTGGGCCGCACCTCGACCACGCCGCGCTCGACGGTGACCGACAGCAGGCCGGAGCGCCGGCGGACGTCGAAGCGGGTGCCGACCACGCGCACCGTGCGGTCGCCGGCGGCGATCAGGAAGGGCCGGGCGTTGTCGGCCGCCACGTCAAACACCGCCTCGCCCTCGGGCAGGACCACGCGGCGCTCGTTGCGCGCCAGGGTGACGCTGAGCTGCGAGCCCGCGTTGAGGTCGACGGTCGAGCCGTCGGCGAGCTTGACGGTGCGGTGCTCGCCCTTGGCGGTGGCGAAGGTCTGGGTCCCGGCCTCGAAGGCGCTGAAGGGCATGACGGCAAGCGCGATCGTCGCGGCGGCCGCAAGGCCTCCGGCGACCAGCCAGCCGCGGCGGAAGGCCGGCGAGCGCCCCCGTCCGAGGCGGCGCGCGGGGGCCGCGTCGATGGCGCGGGCGATCCGCTCGGAGGCGGCGTCGACTTCCAGCGTGACCGCGAGGACGGCGTCGTAGGCGGCCGGATTGGCGGGGTGTTCGGCCAGCCAGGCGTCGAACGCCAGGGCCTCGCCCGCGTCGAGATCCGGCGCCTGCAGGCGCACGAGCCAGTCGGCGGCCGCAGCGCGCCTGGCGTCTTCAGCCGTGTTCCAGGCCCCAGTCATCAACTCACCCAAGCCGGCGCAAACGAGCGCCCGACATGGACATTGACGTCGCCGGGCGCCGCTACCCCCCGGTCATGGTCGTCAGCTTGGCGCAATTTAGGGTTGATCATCGGGCGAGTTTCGCCGTGAGCGCCTTGAGCGCGGCGCTGACGTGTTTCTCCACCGCCTTGACCGAAAGCCCCATGGTCCGCGCGGTCTCGGCGTGGCTGAGGCCCATCAGCTTGTGCAGGCGGAAGGCGCGGCCGGCCTGCGGCGGCAGCTCCTCGACCGCGGCGACCAGCTGGCGCAGGCGCTGGGCGGAGGCGGCCGCCTCGTCGGCGGGCGGCTCGTCGGCGATGTCGACGCCGCCGACCTCGGAGCGGACGACCTGGCGCCAGGCGGTGTCGCGGGCCGCGGCGCGGGCCTCGCCGCGGGCGCGGTCGAGCATCAGGTTGAGCGCCATGCGGTAAAGCATGGCTGCGGGATTGCCGACCTCGGCCGAGCGGTCGCGGCCGGCGAGCTTGAGGTAGAGCTCCTGGGCGAGGTCCTCCGCAGCGGCCAGCGAACCGGCGCGGGCGGCCAGGAAGCGCACGAGGTTCGCCCGGCGCTCCAGGTAGACGGCCAGCACGGGATCGTCGGAGGCGTTCGTCATCGGCGACGCCGGTGTGCCGCATTTCGGAAAGTCGGCCAAGCTCCCCCCGGTCGCGAAGACGGCGGGGGAGGAACCTAACGCGTCAAGCCCGCATCCTTCAGGAACCCCAACAGCGCGGCGTTGAACGCCTGCGGCTGGTCGAGGTTGGCGCTGTGGCCGGCGCCGGGGATGACCACCTTCTTCGCGCCGGGGATCTTGGCGGCCATGTAGTCGGAGGCGGCGAGGAAGGGCGTGTCGTCGGCGCCGACGATGACCACCGCGGGGACCTGGATCGCGGGCAGGCTCTCGATCACCCGGGCGTCGCGCTGGGTGAGCATGCCGCGGGCGGCCCGCGCCAGGCCCGAGGCGTCGCGGTGGCGGGCGAGCCGCACCTCGGCGCTGGCCCTGCTGAGGTCGCCGAAGCCCTCGGCCTCGAAGCGTTCGGCCCTGGCGATCGCATTGGCGTTCCAGCCGTCGCGGGCCTGGTCGTTCTTGTAGCCGGGACCGGTGTCGATGATCAGCAGCGCCCGCGTACGGTCCGGGTGGGCGCGATGGAAGGCGAGGCTCATATAGCCGCCGAGCGAGAGCCCGCCGACGATCGCGTCCCTGGCCCCCGCGGCGTCGAGCAGGGCGGCCATGTCGGCGACGGTGGCCGCTTCCGAATAGGCGGCCTGGTCTTCCGGATAGTCCGACTGGCCGTGACCGCGCATGTCCCAGGTAATCAGTTTGAAATGCTCGGAGAGCGGGGCGACCTGGCCTTCCCACATCGCCGAGGTGGCCGAATAGCCGTGGGTGAGGATCAGCGCCGGCCCCTCGCCGTGGACTTCATAGTAGAGCTTCACCCCGTCACGATCGAGCTTGGGCATGGCGGCCTCCCGTCCCTCGGCTCTTTTGGCGGCCGACGGGTAAGGTTAGCCCGCGCCGCGGCGGACGGCGAGGCTCAGACGGCCCGGTTAATCCTGTAGGGGGAGGCCGCGGGCGCCTGCTTGGGCTCGGCGGCGGCCTTGATGGCCTCGAGCAGGCGGGAGACCAGGATCGGCTTGGACACGTAGCCGTCGAAGCCCAGGTCGAGGTATTCATCCGGGTGGCGGCTGACGTCGGCGGTCAGCGCGATCACCGGGGTGTGGCGGGCCGGGCCCGGGAAGGCGCGTAGGCGCTCGACCGCCTGGATGCCGCTCATGCGGGGCATGTGGATGTCCATCAGCACCACATCGAAGGACTGCTCGGCAAGGCGTTCCAGGGCCTCGGCGCCGGACCCGACCTTGACGGTGCGATGGTGGAAGGCGGTGAGGATTTCTTCCACGACGCGCAGGTTCATCGGGTCGTCATCCACGTGCAGGATGACGAGCGACCGACCGACCGTTGGAAAGCGCTGCGACACCGCTGCCGGGCTCCAGATTCAGCGTAAATCATGGGGCCAGAACGCTAAGGTTACGCTGACGTTTGCGGTTAATGCCGGTTAATTGTGAAGCTTATTGGGTCTGCAGTTCTTCGCCGGTGATGGCGTAGGCGCCGTCGATCCAGCCCACGAGCTCGCGGGCGGCGGGATGGTCGAATGCGGCGTAGCGGGCGCGGAGCTTCTCCCGGCGCGCCTCGGAGAGCTCGCCGAGTCCAGCGTCCTGCAGGGCGCCGACGTCGGCCAGCAGCTGGGCGGCGAGGTCCGGGCCGCAGACGGCGAGCGCCGCCTCGCGGAAGGCCTGGCCGTAGGCATAGTCTTCGCCCTGGGCGTAGCCGGCTGCCAGCGTCAGCATCGGGATGGCGCTCAAGGTCGCCTGCGAGGCGGGGTTCACCGCGTGGCCGGCGATGTGCGGTCCGATGGCGGCGGGGCGGCCGGTGAAAGCGCGCAGGTGCAGATGGCGGCTCATCCGCGGGCCGTCGTTGACCGGGTAGTTGTCCCAGAGGAACGGCTTGCGGCCCATCTCGTCGGCGACGCGAGCCAGGTGGCCGGGGGAGAATTCCAGCGCGCAGACTTCCTCGCCGGTCCACATCAGGTCGATGGCGGGGTCGAGGGCAGCGCCGAGGTCCTTCAGGTAGCCTGGCGGGCGCTGGCCGAACACGCGGTCGAGCACCGGATCGTCGGTGTAGTAGCCGGGCGCCACGATCAGGCGCTCGGCCTTGGTGCGCTCGGCGGCGAAGGCCACGATCTCGGCCTGGCGACGTGCGAGGTCGGCCAGGTCGCCCTTCATGTCGTCGAACAGGATCGCCAGCCACCGGCTGCCGGCGGCGTCCAGCGCGGCGAGCTTGTCGGCGAGCGCGGCCCTGGCCTCGGCGGTGAAGTCGAAGTGCAGCTCGAAGGGCGAAAGGCCGACGCCTAAGGCCACGCCGGCCGCGCGGCAGTCCGCGGCGAAAGCGCTCAGCGCCGCCATCTCCTCGGCCGGATGCGGCTCGCGCCAGCGGCGGCGCAGGTAGGCGTCGGCCTTGGGGGCGTAGAGGTAGAAGCCGTAGCCGTGCGGCGCGAGGAACTGCATCAGCGCGGTGCGCTCGGCCCAGCTGTAGGGCCGGCCGAAGAAGCCTTCGACGGTTCCGAGCGGCGGGGTCATGGCCTGAACGTCGCCAAGAGGACCATCAGCTCGGGCTCGTCGACCAGGCGGGCGGCCTCCGTGATGGCGAGCCAGAGCTTTTCGCGCTGGCCGACCTCGGGGTAGACGTCGGCCTCGCCCTCGACCTGCAGGCCGAAGACGGCGACGCGCACGTGCTGCAGGCGTCCGTTCTTCAGCCGCTTGTCGTAGGCGTAGGAACCGACCGGGCGCTTGGAGACCTTGCCCCGCACGCCGGCTTCCTCGAAAGCCTCCTGGGCGGCGGACTTGGCCGACTTCATGCCCTTGATTGGCCAGCCCTTTGGGATCACCCAGCGGCGGGTTTCGCGCGAAGTGATCAGCAGCACTTCGACTTCCCCCTGCGCGTTGCGACGCCAGGGAAGTGCAGCGAACTGGGCGCGCGGTTCCCGGTCGGGTTCACGGTTTGACGGGGGATCTGGCGGACGCTTGGCCATGCTCAGCCCCACGTCTGGTCAGCAAGGCGGGCCAGCCAGTAGAACCCCGCGCCCAACAGCCCTGCTACCGGCATGGTGATCACCCAGGCCCAGACGATGCCGCTGGCGACGTTCCAGCGGACCGCGGAGACGCGCCGCGCGGCGCCGACGCCCACGATGGCGCCGGTGATGGTGTGGGTGGTGGAGACCGGAACGCCGATGTTGGTCGCGAAGAACAGGGTCAGCGCGCCGGCGGTCTCGGCGCAGAAGCCCTGCTGTGGCGTCAGGCGGGTGATCTTGGAGCCCATAGTGTGCACAATCCGCCAGCCGCCCGTCAGGGTGCCGAGCGCCATGGCCGCCTGGCAGGAAAGCACCACCCAGAAAGGCACGTGAAAGGCGCCGGTGAGCTTGCCGTGGGCATAGAGCAGAGCCGTGACGATCCCCATGGTCTTCTGGGCGTCGTTGCCGCCATGACCCAGGGAGAAGGCGGCCGCGGAGACGAACTGCAGCTTCCGGAAGACGCCATCAGCGAAGGCGGGGGTGGCCTTCACGAAGGTCCAGGAGACGATCAGGACCAGGAGGAGGGCAAGCGCCAGACCCAGAGCCGGCGAGACGACGATGCCGCCGACCGTCTTCCAGACGCCCGCCCAGACCACGGGGCTTAGGCCCGCTTTTGCGACCCCGGCGCCGATCAGGCCGCCGATCAGGGCATGCGATGATGACGACGGGATGCCGAAAAGCCAGGTCACGATGTTCCAGGTGATTGCGCCCCCCAGCGCACCGAAGATCACCGCATCGGAGACGATCCCGGGCTGGATGATCCCCTTGCCGATCGTCTGAGCAACATGCTGGCCGAAGATCGCGAAGGCGATGAAGTTGAAGAACGCCGCCCAGAAGACGGCGTAGCGGGCGGGCAACACGCGGGTCGAGACGATGGTGGCGATGGAGTTGGCCGCGTCGTGCAGGCCGTTCAGGAAATCGAACGCCAGCGCGACGGCGATCAGCACGATCAGCAGCAGGCCCGGGGCGGCAAGGTCCATGCTTCGGTGGCCTAGAGGTGCTCGATCAGCACGCTGCTGATCTGGTTGGCCACGTCCTCGAACCGGTCGACGACCTTTTCCAGGTGGTCGTAAATCTCGGCGCCGACGATGTAGGCCATGGGATCGGATCGCGCGGGGCCTCGGTAGAGGGCCGAGATGCCGGCATCGTAGAGGGTGTCGGACTGGTCCTCGAGGCGGGTGACCTCTTCGGTGAGGCTATTCAGGCGCGGAGCGTGCTCGCGCAGCGAGCGAAGCAGCGGCACGGCTTCGGCGGTGAGGTTCGCGGTCGTCACGATGACGTCGCCCAGCCTGACCATGTCGGGCTGGAAGCTGCGCTGTTCGAACAGCATGATCGCCTTGGCGGTCTTGTGCATCTGGTCGATGGCGTCATCCATCGAGGTGATCAGGTCGCGGATGTCGCTACGATCGAAGGGAGTGATGAAGGTCCGCCGCACGGCCAGGAGCACGTCGCGGGTGATCAGGTCGGCGTCGTTCTCGTGCCGGGCCAGGTCAGCGCAGTGGCCGGGAACGGCCTCGCCGCCGTCGAGCACCTGGCGCAGCGCGCCCGCGCCCGCGCACAGCGTGACCGCGTGCGCCTCGAAGAGATCGAAGAATTTGCCCTCCTTCGGCAGAAGCGCCTGGAACCAGTTCAACATGGGGGCCTCTAACGGGGGCTTTCGGGGAAATGGCTCATGAACGTCCGGCGACAGTGCGCGGATCGCGGTCCGCCAGGTCGCCAGCATGCTCCATGATGAGGTCGGACGAGAGGGCGCAACGACTCCACGGGCGGACTCAGTGCCGAACGGCTAGCCTAGAGTGATCCGCATTCGGAGCATTGCAAGAATACGCAGAATGAAGCTTCGCCGCCGTTGTCTGCGGCCGCGGCTCTGCGCAATGTCGCCCCCGCTTTAGGAGATAAGGAACCGCATGGCCGGCGTCGTCGCCGTAGGCGAGTGCATGGTGGAGTTGAGTCTGGCCGGGCCGGGCGCGGCGCAGGTGGGCTATGCGGGCGACACCTTCAACACCGCCGTCTACCTGCAGCGGCTTGGGCGGCCGACGGCCTATGGGACGGCGCTGGGAGCCGGCGACCCGTTCAGCCGCGCGATCCTGGCGCGGATGGCCGAGGAAGGGCTGTCGCGCGAGCTGGTGGTGGAGGCCGAGGGACGGCTGCCCGGGCTCTACGCCATCGAGCGGGACGCAAATGGCGAGGGCGGCTTCTACTACTGGCGGGGCGAGGCGCCGGCGCGGGACTATTTCCAGCTTGTGGACCTGGCCCTGCTCAAGGCCACCATGCTGGGCGCGCGGCTGATATACGTCTCGGCGATCAGCCTGGCGATCGTCGGCGAGGCCGGGTGGGGCGTGCTGATGCCGCTCCTGCGGGCGGCGGCGGGCGCGGGCGTCGAGGTGGCCTTCGACACCAACTACCGGGCGCGGCTCTGGCCCAGCGCCGAGGTCGCGCGCGCGGCGATCGAGGCCGTGATCGCCACCAGCCGCTATCTTTCAGTGAGCACGGCCGACGTGGCGGCGTTCGGCGGCGGCGATCCGGAAGCTTTTGCGCGGGCCTGGGCGACGAAGGGCGCCGAGGTGGTGCTGCGCCACGGCGACCGGCGGATCGAGGTGCTGAGCGGGGCGGACGTGGAGCGCTTCGCACCGGAGCCGCCGGTCCCGGTGGTGGATACGACCGGCGCCGGCGACGCGTTCAACGCGGGCTACCTGGCGGCGCGGCTGGAGGGGCGGCCTGTCCGCGAGGCGGTGGCCGCGGGGCGCCGCCTGGCTGCAGTCGTGGTGCAGCACCCGGGTGCGATCATCCCGCGCGCAGCGATGCCGGATTTGGCCTAGGGCTTGCCTCCCCCGCGAAGCGGGAAGGCAAGGACGCGACGGTGGAGGAACTGGAGCTCAAATCTCCTTGCGGTAGACCAGGAACCCGGACTTCTCGGCGACCTGGTCGTAGAGGCGCATGGCGGTCGCGTTGGTCTCGTGGGTCTGCCAGTAGACGCGGGGGGAGCCGGCGGCGCGGGCCTGATCGTAGACTGCTTCGATGAGGGCGCGGCCGACGCCGCCGCCGCGGAACTCGGCGCTGGTGAACAGGTCCTGCAGGTAGCAGGTCAGGCCGACGGCCGTGGTCGAGCGGTGGAAGAGGTAGTGGACCAGGCCCACGAGGCGGCCGTCACGCTCGGCCACCAGGGCGTGGACCGGCTCGGCGTCGTCGAAGAACCGGGCCCAGGTCGTGCGGGTGATCTCGTCGGGCAGGGTGGTCGGGCCCGAGCGGCCGTAGAAGGCGTTGTAGCCCTCCCACAGCGGCGCCCACGCCTCGAAGTCACCCCTCTCGATCGGGCGGATGGCGAGTTCGCCGCCCACGCTAGAGGTTCACCACGCCGCCGGACCTGACGTAGCTGTCGACGACGTCGCCGAGCACCGGGAGCGGCACGGCGCCGGTCTTGACCAGGAGGTCGTCGAAGGTGCGCAGGTCGTACCTTGCGCCGAGGCCCGCCCTGGCCCTGTCGCGCAGGCGGTTGATCTCGCTGTGGCCGACCTTGTAGCCGCAGGCCTGTCCGGGCGTGCCGCAATAACGGTCGATCTCGCTGGTCATGCCCTGGCGGGTGCGGCCGGTGTTGTCGATGGCCCACTGCACCGCCTGCTCGCGGCTCCAGCGCTTGGCGTGCAGGCCGGTGTCCACCACCAGGCGCACGGCGCGGAACTTCTGCGCCTGCAGGTAGCCGAGGCGTCCGGCCCAGTCGTCGTCGTACATGCCGATCTCATCGCCCAGTTGCTCGGCGTAGAGGGCGTAGCCTTCCACATAGGCGTTGAAGCCGGAGATCAGGATGCGGATCAGCGGCAGCTTGCCGGTCTCGGTGAGGTAGGCGCCCTGCCAGGCGTGGCCGGGGATGGTCTCGTGGTAGGTCAGCGTCGGCAGGCTGAACTTCGGCCAGTTCTCGGTCGACTTCAGGTTGATGTAGTAGGTCGAGGGCCGCGAGCCGTCGAGCGAGCCGGTGTTCATATAGCCCAGGCCGGCGCCGTCCTGGATGTCGACCGGCACCCGCTTGACGATCACCGGCGCCTTGAGTTTCAGGTTGAAGGCGCGGGGCAGGCGCGGGCGCACCGCGGCGATCAGGCCGTTCAGGTAAGCGATCAGCTGCTCGCGGCCGGCGTCGGTGTCGGGGAACAGGTACTTCGGGTCCTTGCCCAGCGCCGTCATCCGCTCGGTGACCGAGCCCTGAGTGAGCCCCTGCGCCTTCAAGAGGCCGTCCATGCGGGCCTCGATGGCCTGGTTCTGCTCCAGGCCCATGTTGTGGACCTCGTCCGGCGAAAGCGAGGTGGAGGTGCCCTCGCGCAGCAGCCAGCGGTAGTAGGCCTCCCCGTCCGGCAGGCGCCAGACCCCGGCGTCGTGGCCGGCCTTGCCCTGCAGGCCCTTCAGCGTGGCGAGCTGGGCGGCGAGCGCCGGGTAGACCTCCTTCTCGACGATGGCCGCGGCGCGGGCCTGGTAGTCGCCGGAAAGGCCGGCCTCCCTGACCTTGCGGCCGAGCGCGGTGGCGAGCCGGGCCCGGGCGGCGGGGACGGCGAGCAGGCCCTCCTGCTGGCCGATGGCGTTGGCGAGGATGAAGTCCGGGGCGATCACGCCGAGCCCGGCGTCCTTGCGGACCCGTTCGGTTTCCTGTGTGAGCACACGGGCCATGGCGTGGACACGGGCGAGGTAGGCCTCCGCGTCGGCCTTGGTGGCGACCTTGTGCTGGCTGTCGAGGAATTCCGGCACGGCGGAATAGGCGCCGCCCTGCTGGCTGACCACGTAGGGGGTGGCGCTCTCGCTCATGGCCGAGCCCAGGGTGTTCTCGCCGTAGTCGAAGGGCGCGGCGTCACGGCCGAGCTCGAGGGCGTACTTGACCACCGCCTTGTTGAGGCGGGCGGCCGGCGAGAGGCCGGCCTCGGGGAAGGTCTCCAGCTTGGCGAGGCCCGCCCGGCACCAGGCGCGGTCCTCGGCGATGTGGGTCATCGAGGTGTCGCTGAGCCGTGACTTGAGCGCGGCGCGGGCGCCTGTGTCGAGGCCGAGGCTGGTGGCCTGCTCCGGTCCAGTGGCCAGGATGTGCTCGGAGAGGCCGTCGAAGTAGCGGTTGATCGCCGCGTCGCCGGGGGGCGCCGCCGCCTTGAGGCCGGGCGCCTTGTGCGCCGCGCCCTTCGGCTTGGGCGCCGCGGCGGTGAGGCCGGCGGCGGCGGCGGTGATCAGCAGATGGCGGCGGTCGACGGTCATTCAGGGAGCCTCGGGGGAAAATGAGGCGCGACCCTAGGGTGTGCGCCCGCCGCCGGGCAAGGCGCGCGGGATTAACAATAGTTCAGGTTGGCCGCGGGCGGCGTCAGCCCGGGTCCTTGTCGAGCTGGTCGCCCTTGGCGCTGATCCAGGTCACCAGGTCCCAGGCGTTGCGGATGGCGATCAGCAGCAGGCCCATCAGGCTGGCGGCGATCCCGCGGGCGGCCCAGACCGGCGAGAGCCAGACGGCGGCGGCGGAAAGCGCCAGGGCGAGACAGGCGGCGAACGGCGCAGCGCCATAGGTCCAGATGTCCGACCAGTGGCTCGCCTTGATCGCCTTGGAGCCCAGCATGACGACGGCGCGGGCCGCGAACGCCAGGCAAACGAGGGCGAAGGCCTCGAAGATCATTCCTGTCGCGGCGGCCGAGACGCCGGGCGCCGTGGCGAGCGCGCTCAGCAGCAACACCATGGCCAAATGGGCGACGGTGGGCGTCATGAAGACGCTGGCGGCGCGAAGCTGAGTGGCCGCATCGCCGCCGCGCATCAGGGTGACGACGATGAACAACAGCCCGATCAGGGCGCCGGCGGCCCCGCCGATCAACAGGTAGAAGCTGTCCCAGCCCTCGAACATCGGGTGAGCCTAACCGGGAGCGGCGTCGGCGCGAAGGGCGCAGGGTCAACGCGGCTTCATCACGTTGCTGCACGCGGGCTTAAGCGTAGTGCGGGTATCGACCGCCCGGGCGATGGGGAAGGCCCGGGTCGATGTCCTATTTCAACGTGCCCGCCGTTCCGCCGACGCCGCCGGCCAGCTATGCGGCGCCCGCGCCTGACCGCGCCAGGCCGCCGAAGACGGCAACCGAGCCCAGGCCGCAGAGCGCGGCCCAGTCGAGCTATGGGCCGGCGGTGGTGCTGGGCGGCTCGCTCGCCAAGCCGCCGGAACGCCGCGCGCCCCCGGCCCCCGAGCCGCCGAAGCCGGGCCATCATGTGGACCGGGTGATCTGAAGCAGCAGTTGCTCCCCCGTAAAACGGGGGAGCTGTCAGCGGACCGTCAGGTCCGATGACTGAGGTGGCGCGCGGGCTTCATCCATCAGCCACATTGCGACCGCTGGCCGTCCCGTCGCCTGAGGTATAGGAGGCGCATCCAGAGAAGGCCTTCGGGAAGCGAGAGACGGCTAGCATCGCCTTGGCCCGGCGATGGATCTTGCTCAGCGCTCTCACTCGCCCGCGCGCGCCCTCCGTCTTGGCGCTGGCGCGCCAAGCCACCTCCCCCGCGTTGCGGAAGAGGAACTGGAACTGCGTCTCGAGTCTCGCATCAGAACAGCCCGAGCGCCTTGAGGCTCGCCACCCCGTCGCGGCCGACGATGAGGTGGTCGTGGACGGCGATGCGCAGGGAGCGGCCGGCGTCGACGACCTGGCGGGTCATGTCGATGTCTGCGGACGAGGGCGTGGGGTCGCCGGAAGGGTGGTTATGCAAGACCCCAGGCGCTCTGATAATACCTTGAAGCAAAAGGGAAAATCGACCGTCTACGCTACCGGTGGGGACGGGGATTGGGGACGGTTAGCCCTTCAAATTCGCCACGATACCGTCCCCAGTGATTCGGTCCTGATCGATCACCGGGAAGCACGGCACTGAATGACGTTTCGCCGATCCCAGGCCTCAAGTTC